>NZ_JBGFGN010000040.1:0-209 GCF_041224595.1 Donghicola sp. XS_ASV15
CCAGCCCCAGGGGAAACCGACAAGGAGACTGTGGCAGAAGAGCCAGCGCAGGACACCCTCGAGGCCACGCCCGCGGATCCCTTTGCCGCCCTCGCCGATCTCGGAGAGCCAGACACGCAGGAGGCTACCGGCGCAGACGACGACATGTTTGCGCCCTTCGAGGTGGCCAAGCCCGATGCAGAAGACAGCAACGCACAGCTCGCCCGCCT
>NZ_JBGFGN010000158.1:0-58546 GCF_041224595.1 Donghicola sp. XS_ASV15
GCACCTTCAAATACAAGTCCACGGTGTATATCCCCAAGCCCTCCCGAAATCCGAAAGGGCAAAAGTGGACGACTTTTACGCCGCCCGCGACAACACTATGCCGTCGCTACCGTGGCCGAGTATTGCTCCGCCGTTCACACGGGTTCGAGATTTTTAGGTCTCCGCCCGTGAAACCCGCTAGCCCAGTGTCAATATCATGCCTTCCGAAACCGATAATGTGGGAATGTGAAGGTTCTCTGGTGCGGGCCCTTTCCGGATACGTCCCGCAGTATCATAGTGGGATCCATGACATGGACAGAACCAGCCGCCAAAGTCGCCGGCACCATCACCGAGGGGCACACAACCGAGATGTGTGCAAACACCAATCATAACCAAGAAATTCTCATGTCCGGGCAGTGCTCTATTTTCGTCTGTGGCCGGATCTTCACCAGGAATATTTGGATTTCGAGCCACTGCATCGGGCAATGACGACACGTCCTCGGAGCGCGCCTGAGCGATCTCTTCTTCATTTCGGTGGCGGATAAAGACCGGTTTGCCCCGCCAACTTACTGTCAGTTGTGTTCCAGGCTCTACATCCGAAATGTCGACCCGGATGCTTGAGAGAGCCCGAACATCTGCAGATGGATTCATTTGATTGATCAAAGGCCAAACTGCCGAGCCAGTGGCAACTGCTCCCGCTCCGGCAGTCGCATAGTAGAGAAAATCCCGGCGATGCTGTTCGGTTTGCAACTCTGTCATGATTCGACTCTAGGGGCCTCCTGCGTGGGAAGGTCAATGTTGAGCAAGGCGGGTGAAGGAGTTGCTCTAGTCGGTAATCCAAACTCAGGAAGCTTTGTTTCGGCCGGAGGGGCGCAAAATCGCCACCAGAATCAACGGTGTTGCTGTCATCACTCCGAGACCAACGATGACCCACTCAGCAGCGTCGAAACTCCCTGACATCGCTTCTGCTCCAATATGCGCGAGCAGGAAGCTCGCGGGAAGAATTCCGGCGAGTGTTGCAATCAAAAAGCGCCAAAGGTGAAGGCGGCTAAGGCCCGCAGCATAGCTCATTGCATCAAACGAGATGAAGGGCAAAAGTCGGGAAGCAAACACCGTCAAAGTAAGCAAATTTTGAGACCCGAGCAAACCATAAGCGGCCTTGTTACCTAGCCATCGCTCGACGTAGACGCGCCCTAGGTAACGCGCGATGATGAACGCTGACAATGCACCCAGTTCCGACCCGATGGCTACATAGATGGCTCCTTCCATGTGGCCATAGGCAACTCCGCTTACAAGGGCGATCGGGGCACTGGGAATGGGGCTTGCAACGATTGATCCCATCATCAGCAAAACAATGAGAAGTGGCCCCCAAGGACCGGCACCATCAACCCAGCCCTCGATGGTTTCCCGGGTTATGTTCGGCCAATAATCCAAGGCCCACATGCCAGTGAGCAGCGCCGCAAGCACTGCGATCAGAACTAGTCCCAAGTGACGGGGATGCGTGTTACCCGATCGCATAGAGCGCCACGAAAACCGCTACAACGTCGACGTGAAAAGGACGCCCGATGTTCGATCCATTATCCATTTTGATCCCTCAATAAAGGCCAAGCACAACTGTCATGGTTCCAGCGAGTAGAGGGTCAAGCACATTCTTCATCATGAGACACTGAATTGTCCCATCATGCCGCCGTCTTCATGTTCAAGAATGTGACAATGATACATATACGGTGCCGACGATGGCGCCGGTTTTTCGAACGTTATCGCCAGTTCAACCTCGCCAGCCACGAGAACGGTGTCTTTCCAGCCCCTGTTCTCTGCCCGCGGCTGGCGTCCGTTGTCGGACAAGACTTGAAAGCGCACCCCATGAATATGGAACGGGTGCATCATCATGTCGCCGCGGACAATCCAGCGCTCGGTGCTGTTGAGCTTGGTAGAGAAATTGAGGGCGTTTTGATCATAGGGCGCGCCATTGATTGAAAACTGATTGCCGGAGCGGGACATCATCATGCCCATTCCCATCGACATTTCTAGAGTTAGACGCCGAACGGGGATATCGTTGGAAGAAAGGTCAGGCAACGGGCCATCCATGGCATCGGGCAGGGTGTCGATACGGACGGGGAGGGTTGTATCGACGGCGAAGTGCAGCACCGTAAAACGACCGCCAGAACCACTTCCCATCATTCCACCCATGGCGGAGTTTGCAATATCGTCGGACACCAGGACGCTGTCCCTGCCATCCGTGAAATCAATGAGAACTTCGACCCTTTCTCCTGGCGCAAGCACCATACGAGTGAGTGCAACCGGTCGATCCAGGAATCCACCATCCGTCGCCACGAGGTGAAGTGGCCGATCGTCGGCCAAGGACAGTCGGTAAATCCGCGCATTCGAACCGTTGACAAGACGGCACCGCACGACCCCCTTGGGAACTGCCGCTGAGGCTCCTGCCTGCCCGTTCACGAGCATTGTGTCACCTCGAAAACCATTCATCGATTGATGCATGCCGACATCGTATGTCATGCGACCGCGCCAATTAAATTGACGGTCCTGCAGCACGAGGGTCAAGTCATCAACCGCATAGGTGGACGGCAGACCACGTTCATCGTCTTCCCCATCGGTAACATGCAGAACACCTGCCAGTCCGAACATGACCTGTCGGGCTGTCGAACCGTGCACATGGCTATGATACCATGCTGTTGCTGGAGGCTGATCAAGGTTGAGTACCGGGTCCCATGATCGTCCGGGCGCGATGGCCTGATGCGGCCCACCATCGAAGGGGCCAGGAACAAGCAACCCATGCCAATGCGACGAGACGGGTTCGTCCAGAGTGTTTTGCACCTCGGCCAAAGTATCTGCATCGGTCAAAAGCCGGATCGTTGGTCCAAGATAGCCTTGGTTGTAACCGATGGTTTCGGTCGCGGAACTGCCGCGAAATCGGGTCGCGCCAGATTGAGCTTTCAGCTGAAATCGTCGCGATGTTGTTGCATCCAGAAGCTCTGGGTATTCAAGCTTCCGCCCTGTGCCGGATAGCGCAGCAGATGGCAGCACAGCGGCGGCTCCGAAACCTGCGGCATATCCAATAGCTTCACGGCGGTTCAAGAGGCGCACGTCAGGCCAAGCCTTCCGGAAGGGCCGCCAGGGCAGCTTCCATGCTGACAACCGGATGGCCGGCTGCAATCCAACCTTGCCCGGCGGCAGATCCGAGCATTCCTTCGGATACATCAACAAAGTCACTATACCCAGCTTGCTGGAGACTCCGCATGACACTTCCTGACCGACCACCAGTTGCACAAATGAGGGCGACAGGCCGGCCTTCAGCCATTGCACGGGCTGAAAAAAGCCGCTCGGGGAACCGATCTTCGTGCATGCTGATCGGCCAGGCTCCTTCAGCAATCCCGGTGTCGGCCCATTCCGGCCGCGAACGGACGTCGATCATCCGGACACGATCTTGCCGCAGCGCATTATACGCGGAGTCAGATGACCAAATCTTGGCTGTCTGTGCGACGGCTAAAGTTGGTGAGACGGCTGCAGCGATCAAGGCTAATCCGACCGTGCGACGTGTCAGATCGGATGGCATCGGAGGCCTCCTTTGGAATAGGCAGGCCTGAGGCTTTGTTTATTCATTGTCGCTACCATGGTGATCGGCAGATCCGGAAGCATCCGACGTTGTTTGCATGTCGCCCATCCGTGTACCGGCGGCGTCCATTTCTTGCTGAGTGATCTGACCATCGGCATCCGCGTCCAGATGCTGGAATCGGTCAACCATGCGGTCGCGAACGACACTCATGTGCAAGGTCTCGAATTCCTCGAGGGTCAGCGCACCGTTGGCGTCGGCATCAAATTCTCGCAACTTCACGCCCATGTGTGCGCGCATGTTCTGAGGATCACCGCTGGGCATCATCATGGCCATCATATCACGATCCATCATACCCATCATACCGCCGCGGCCACCCATCCTGGATGCGTGCATCTTCATTATGTTCTGCATCATGGACATCATGTCCCCACTCATCATACCAGTTTGCGCGGCACCATCGCCCATTGTCATGTTGGACATTGCGCCCGTATCAGGCTGAGTTTCGCCGCCGACATGCGACTCCGCAAACGCAGCTTGCGATATGCCAAAGGTAGTCAGCACGCAAAGTGCAAAAATGCTTCTATTTGCCATCGGTCTTTCCTTTCCAACTTACTCTCGAAACATCATTATTATGTCGGATCAGATAAAGACCGGGGGAGGGGGTGTTTTGTAATGATATGTCTCAGGGCTCTTTGTTACAAACGGTGACAAAGCAACCCCTGACAGCCTGCAGGCCGACTTGGTAGGAATGGTACGAACCGCACAAAGCGGTGAGTTCATCGAAGGAGTGGATGATCAGATGACACCTGAAGTTGGTCATTTCGCGCTGGCCTTGGCCTTGGCTCTGGCTCTTGTTCAAAGTGTATTGCCAATCCTCGGTGCCAAACGTGGAAATATTCTTTGGATGCAATCGGCCCGATGGTCCGCGTTTGGACAGGTGCTCTTCGTCACCGTTGCATTCCTTGCGCTCATGCAGGCATTCATCACCAGCGACTTTACGGTCAAGAATGTTGTTGAGAATTCGAATTCACTCAAACCGATGTTGTATAAGGTGGCGGGCACATGGGGCAGCCATGAAGGCTCGCTTTTGCTCTGGACACTCATTTTGACGGTTTTCGGGGCTGCTGTTGCTTTGTTTGGATCCAATATTCCGCAAGCACTGAAGGCGCGAACGCTGTCGGTACAGGCATGGATCAGTGTCGGCTTTCTGACCTTCATGCTGTTTACGTCCAACCCTTTTGATCGCGTCTTCCCGCCACCCAGCGACGGCCAGGACCTTAACCCGCTGCTGCAGGATGTTGGCCTCGCGATGCATCCACCGCTCCTTTATTTTGGATATGTCGGGTTTTCGATTGTTTTCTCTTTTGCCGTTGCAGCCCTTATCGAAGGACGGGTGGATGCCGCCTGGGCGCGGTGGGTGCGTCCGTGGACACTGGCCGCCTGGATGAGCCTGACCGCGGGCATCGCCTTGGGGTCTTGGTGGGCCTATTACGAGCTTGGCTGGGGCGGCTGGTGGTTCTGGGATCCTGTCGAAAACGTCAGTTTCATGCCCTGGCTGATGGGCACGGCACTGCTGCATTCCGCAATCGTGACGGAAAAAAGAGACGCCTTCAAAAGCTGGACAATTCTCCTCGCGATCCTGACCTTTTCCCTGTCCCTCTTGGGAACATTTGTCGTCAGGTCGGGGCTGCTGACCTCTGTGCATGCATTTGCGGTTGATCCCGAAAGAGGCCTCTACATTCTGGGACTGCTGGCGGTGTCAATCGGTGGCTCGCTCGCGCTATTTGCATGGCGCGCGCCGATGATGGAACCGGGTGGGCTGTTCAAACCGATCAGCCGTGAAGCGGGCCTGTTGGTAAACAATCTGATTCTGACAACGGCCACTGGCGTCGTCCTTTTTGGTACATTGTACCCTCTGTTCTACGAAGCAATGACAGGCGGCGAAAAACTGTCGGTAGGCCCGCCATTTTTCAATGCTGCGTTCATTCCGGTCATGTTGCCGCTTGTCTTTGCAATGGGGTGTGGACCCTTCTTGTCGTGGAAGCGCGCGGATTTGCCGGGCGTCCTGCAACGTCTGCGCTTTGTCGCCCTTCTTGCCGTTCTGGGGACGCTTGCGGTCTGGTATTTGGCGGAAGGTGGCCCGGTGTTGGGCTATCTGTCTCTGATGCTCGCCTTTTGGCTGTTCATGGCGACGGTGCGGGAATGGACGATGCGGATCAAGCTGTTTGAGGGCCCGGTTTCAACATCCTGGCGCCGGGCTTCAAATCTGCCCAGATCTGCGCATGGCATGACGTTGGCTCACGCAGGTCTTGCTGTTGCCATGTTCGGATTCATTGGCTCAACAGTTTGGAAATCCGAGGAAATTATGTTTGTCCAGCCCGGCGCTGACATCAGTATCGGCGGGTTTGATGTAAGGTTCAACGGAGTCGAACGGGTGCGTGGGCCCAATTACTTTGCGGATCGCGGTGAATTGACCGTTTCGAGGGATGGAAAATACTTGACCGATCTCTTCCCGGAGCGGCGGACTTACCCGGTTGCTCAAAGCACCACGACCGAGAGCGCGATACGCTCCACACTGGCAGGAGATCTCTATACGTCCATCGCGAACCCGGCCTCGGAGGACGCCAGTACACAAGGCGCATGGACTCTTCGAATTCTGTATGAACCGTTGGTCAATTTCATCTGGATCGGGTCTGCGATGCTTGTTCTAGGCGGCGGTCTTTCGCTGTCGGATCGTCGGCTGCGCGTTGGTGCACCTCGTCGCAAAGCAGCTGTGACCGCTCGGGTTCCGGCAGAGTAACGATGGGACGTATACTGGCATTCATCCCGCTCACGATCGCGGCGGTATTTGGCGGGTTCTTCCTATGGGGGCTGAACCCCGATCGGGATCCAAACAACATTCCATCTGTTTTGATCTCCCAGCCTGCGCCCCAGTTCGATCTGGCTGCCATTGAGGGGCTGGAGACGCCCGGCTTGTCCCGCGCCGATCTCGTGGATAACGCCGGACCGGTCATCGTGAATGTGTTTGCTTCGTGGTGCGTACCCTGCCGGGCGGAGCATGGCATACTGACCCAAATGGTCGAAAAAGATGGGCTGAGGCTGTTCGGTATCAACTACAAGGACAAGCCGGAAGATGCGACAAAATGGCTGGCGGAGCTTGGCAATCCCTATGAAAAGATTGGCTCAGACTTGAGTGGAAGGGCTGGCATTGAATGGGGCCTGTCGGGCGTACCCGAGACGTTCATTGTCGGACCCGATGGAACTGTGTTGTTCAGATACGTCGGGCCTGTTGTTGGTGATGAAGCCATTGCTAGGTTCAGAGAGGCGCTCGAACAGGCAGGCGCATTGCCGAGGGGGCAGAACGGATGAGGCATGTGATCATCGCGCTTTTTTTGCTTCTTCCGGTGATGGCCTTTGCGGTCGAGCCGGACGAGATGTTGCAGGATCTGGTGCTTGAAGAGCGCGCGCGGATGATTTCAAAGGAACTGCGCTGCGTCGTCTGTCAAAATCAGGATATCGACAGCTCCAATGCTGGCGTTGCGCGGGATTTGCGGATTTTGGTGCGTGAAAGGTTGGTCGCTGGCGACAGCGATGAAGAGGTCATCGCGTTTATTCATGCGCGCTATGGCGACTACGTTTTGATGCGCCCGCCTTTCAATGCCTCCACCCTGGCCCTTTGGTTGGCGCCCTTTGTTTTGGCTGTCGTTTCTCTCCTGGCGGGCTGGGCGATCATTTTGAAAAGCCGGCGCAAAGGCGTCGTTGCGGATTTTTCCGAGGTTGAGGAAGCCGAGATTGCGCGTTTCATCGACATTAACACGCCAAAGGACAATTGATGATCTGGTTGGTTTTTGCCGCACTGTCCACAATTGGACTGCTCTTTGTGGGACTACCGCTCCGACGCCGGTCAGAAATGACGTCGGTCATGGCGGATACAACCCCCGCCGTTTTCTTGGACCAATTGGATGAGGTCAAACGGGATCTTGAGCGCGGTGTCATTTCTGGCGCAGAGGCCACCGCGGCAGAACAGGAGATCAAGAGACGGATTCTCATGCAGTCGCGCAAGACTGCTCAGGCGACCAAGGAACTGACATCGGGTGGTCGCTTTGCCATTGTTCTGAGTGCTATGTTCGTTCCGGCCTTCGCATTCGGTTACTACGCGGTCATGGGATCACCGGAGATACCCGGCATTGCATTTTCCGAGCGGACAGCTGAACGTCAAGAGACGGCGAAAGTCGCAGATTTGACAAATCAGCTTTATGATCGGCTCACGACTGATCCCTCCGGAGGACCGTCAGAAGGCTGGATGCTTCTGGGACAAACCTATTCCAGAATGGGTCGGTTCGCAGATGCTGCCGAGGCCTTCGGGATTGTCGCCAAACGACCAGAAGCCACTTCGGCCGTTTTCTCCATGCTTGCAGAGGCCCTTATCTCGGCAGAGCAAGGTGTTGTGACACCGGCTGCGGTGACCGCAATCGAGCATGCGATGGAACTGGACCCGTCCAATCCCGCGGCGGTCTTCTACAAGGCAGTCGCATTGAGACAGAAGGGCGACATCGCGCAGGCACATGACTTGCTGATAAGACGACTGAACAACGCGGACAGTTTCTATCCCTGGATGGAAAGCTTTGTTGCTGAAGCAAACCGAATTGGCGCCGAGATCAGCAGAGCTCCGATCTCACTGGCTGATTTTGCACCGTTGGTCAGTGCACCCGGGCCTTCTCAGGAAGATATGGAAGACGCTCTAGACCTGACCGTGGAGGAGAGACAGGCGTTCATCATGTCGATGGTTGAACGGCTGGCTGCGCGTCTTGAAGATGAGCCGGATGACTTTGACGGGTGGATGCGGCTTGGCAACGCTTTCTCCGTCTTGGGTGATAGGGAACAGGCAATCGCCGCACTTGAACGTGCTGAAGTACTGTTATCAGTAGCTCCGCAAAACGATCCGCGGCGGCAAACTCTACAAGAGGCACTGGCCAGGATGCGCCAATAGCATCTTTCCAGACCTGTTTTCGTGCTCATGCATCGAAAAGCGCATCAATGATGGCACAGTCGGGTGCCGCATCGCCCGTGCAGCGCGCGACGGTTTCTGATAAGACGCGTTCTATCCGTGTCAGATCGGCTATTTTTGCGCGCACTTCTCCGAGATGTACTTCGGCCATGGCTTGGACTTCGGCGCAAGTCTGGATCCGATTATCAACCAAGCCCAGCAACCCGCGAACCTCTTCTAGCGAGAAACCGAGAGCTCGGGACCGCATGACGAACTTCAATCGTCGTACATGGGTATCATCGTAGCTTCGATAGCCCTTCGTACTGCGCGGCGGGTCCGGCATGATGCCGATTTTCTCATAATAGCGAATGGTTTCCGGGTTGCAGCCCGTCGCTCGTGCCAAATCACCCCGCCGAATTGAACTCACGCTTGTGTTACTCATTTCGCAAAAAACCCCTTGAGCCTGTATCAACTACAGACCCTAGAACGGTGGAAATATCTGTTCAAGGAAGATTCGATGGAACAAAATTTGGCGGAACTTCCGCAATCTCGGTCGCAGAAAATTGGCGACGAAACCACCAAGGGATGGGGCGTGACCGGCCTCGGCGTCCTCGGTGCGCTGGCGATGACCTCGTGCTGCATTCTGCCGCTTGTTCTGGTCAGCTTTGGCGTGACAGGCGTGTTCATCGCGCAGCTCGGGGCGCTCTATGCCTACAAATGGTACACCTTCGCGCTGAGCGCCGCGTTTTTGGGATACGGCTTCTACAAGGCTTACAAGCCTGTAGATGCCGAGGCCTGTGCCGATGGCACCTGCGCCCGCCCCATCGACCGCCGCATCATGCGCGCAACCCTCTGGGCCGCTTCCGCGATTGTCGCTGTCGCCATGATCTTTCCCTACATCACCCCCTTCATCCTGAAATTCTGAACGAGGACCATGACCATGACCATGAAGCATCTCCTGTTATCCGCCCTGGCCATCGTCGCACTCTCGACCCCGGCCCTCGCTGAAGAGCGCCAGGTCGAGATCGCCGTCAGCGAACTGACATGCCCGTCCTGTTCGTTCATTGTTGCCAGCTCGATGCGCGGTGTTCCGTCGGTCGAGATCGCCGCATTCGAGGACGGCCCCGAATACGGGCAGGGTGTTTACAGCGTGACCTACGATGACGCCGAAACTTCCATCGAAAGCATCATCGGCGCGGTGACGGCCAATGGCTATCCGGCGCAGGTGCTGCCCGACACAGCCTCCTGAGCCGCCTGCAATGCGTGACAATCTGATGGGTGGCCTGCTGGCCTTCGGAATAGCAGCTCCGGTCGTGGTCGTCTGCTGCGGCGGCGGAACTGCCGTGCTTGCAGCGTTGTTCGGCGGCGTTGGGGCTTGGCTCTCTGGAATGAGTGGCATTGCCGTGCTGGTTTTGGCGGGTCTGACCTACCTGATCGTCCGCGCACTGCGTCGTTCGCAAATGAAACGCGCCTCCGGCCCCGACCCATCACAAAGAAAGACGGCTCCTTGACTGACACACCTGAAAATTCCGACCGTCTGCTGAAATGGGGGCTTGGCGGTGCGCTCTTCGCCGCGCTCTGCTGCTTTACACCGCTTCTGGTCGTCATCGTCGCTGGCGTCGGATTGTCGGCCCTCACGGGCTGGCTCGATTACGCCCTGTTCCCGCTGCTGTTTTTCAGCCTCGCCGTGGTGGCACAGGCCCTTTGGCTGCGCGCTGGCAAACCGGGACCGGCCCCGAAACTTTGGGCCACCGGCCTCGCGGTGGCCCTGTCGATCCTGATCATTCTTCTCGAATTCAGGTTCGCAATACGGATCACAATCGGCGTTTTCGCCGCCACAGCACTCTACGCGGTTCTCCTGAACCGTGCGCAAAAGAAAGGATCGCTCTTATGATGATGGGATGTTGCACCGCCACCGGCATGGTCTTCGGCCTCCTCGGCATGTTGACACCGCTGATCGCCATCGGCGCGGTCATATATCTGCTCGCCGCCAGACCAAAAGACCCCGAACATGGCGAGGCGCGCTGAGATGAAAGACCTGAACAAAAACGACGATGAACAGGGCGGCTATGACCTGATCGTTCTTGGGGCCGGATCGGCGGGGTTCTCCGCCGCAATTACCGGCGCGGATGCCGGAAAGCGTGTCGCCCTCGTAGGACATGGCACCATCGGCGGAACTTGCGTCAACGTGGGATGCGTGCCCTCCAAGGCGATGATCCGTGCGGCAGAGGCCGTGCACTGTGCGGGGGCTGCCAAGCGGTTCCCCGGCCTGTCGGGACGGGCACAAGTGGATGATTGGCAGACGCTCGTTCAGTCCAAGGACGATCTGGTCACGACCCTGCGCCAGAAGAAATACGCGGACCTTCTGCCGGAATATGAGGATGTCGATTACATCGACGCCGGTCCCGCGCGGCTGATCGAAGGTGGCGTGACAGTCGGTGAGCGAACCCTGAAAGCACCGAGGACCATCATCGCCACGGGCGGGCGTCCCGTTCTGCCGACCATCGACGGCATCGAGGAAATCGGCGCGCTCAACAGCACCAGTCTTCTGGAACTCGAAGTACTGCCGAAAAGCCTGATCTTCATCGGCGCGGGCTACATCGGCGCGGAGCTGGCCCAGATGATGAGCCGCATGGGCGTGAAGGTCACGCTTGTCGCCCGTTCGCATCTGTTGCCCGGCGCGGAACCAGAGGTCTCGGAGGCATTGGCGGCGGCGTTCGAGGCTGAAGGCATCACCCTTCTGACCGGGTTAAGCTACGACACTGTGCGCCGCGACGACGCGGGCGTGACACTGCGCGTGATCCAGAACGGAAAGCCTGTCGAAGTGACGGCGGATCACCTCGTTTCGACCGCTGGCAGGCGGGCCAATACCAAAGATATGGGCCTGGACGCAATCGGCGTGGAAACCGACGCGCGTGGGTCCATCGTCGTCGGCGAGGACATGCAGACATCGGTGCCCGGCATCTATGCTGCGGGCGATGTGACCAACCGTGACCAGTTCGTCTATATGGCGGCCTATGGTGCAAAGCTCGCAGCCAAAAACGCAGTGCTTGGTGAGGACCATCGTTACGACAACGCCGCGATGCCCTGGGTTGTGTTTTCCGACCCGCAGGTCGCGGGCGTCGGTCCCAGTGAAACCCAGGCTCGGGACGCGGGCTTCGACGTCAAGACGTCCATCGTGCCGCTCGATCAAGTGCCGCGCGCGCTGGCCGCACGCGACACGCGCGGATTGATCAAGCTGGTGGCGGACAGAAAGACCGACCGGCTGCTTGGTGGCCAGATCATCGCGCCCGAGGGGTCCGATACGATCCAGACCCTCGTCATGGCGCTGAAGTTCGGCATGACAACAAAGGCGCTCGGCGAGACGATCTTCCCGTATCTGACGACCGTGGAAGGGCTGAAGTTGGCGGCGCAAACCTTCGACATGGACGTGGCGAAGCTGAGCTGCTGCGCGGGATGACAGATCGGCAAAAAAACTGGAGGCTCTGGCAACCACTACAGCGTGTTGCAAGATGCCTTAATTGAAAGCAAACCCGCTCCTTCCATCGTCGCAGGATACTTTTTGAACGCCCTTTCCAGACAGGCCCACCAGTCGGCAACCATCGGGTAGACGCACATTGTCGGCAGCGGCCCGTGTAACCGACGGAGGCTCTAACGGACAAATCCCGCCTGACGTCGAGCATCCGCCCAGGACAAGCAGACCGACGATGGTGGAACTGAGGGCCAGACGACGCTTAGCGCGAGCGTGCAATGTCCCGAGCAGGAACCTGTCCATCGCGGAATTCTGCATCCAATGTATCCTCTTGCGCCTGCTCATCTTTTGACCCGTGGCACGACTTTCCAATCAATTTGTGCATCACAACGTGTGCCCCGAGGCAGAGTGCGATCGGCGCAAAAAGCCCGACGTTGGTCCACAGACCGGCAATTGTACCCCCAGCGACAAAGAAGGCCGCGATCGGCAACAGCATGACGGCACAACAGACCACCATGCCATAGTGCATCAGTTTCGATGACCAGGTGGGTTTTTGGCTTTGAGTGTCAGACATGTAGCTCTCCAGACATTCTCGGACGTCTGTGCAACATTCCAGTGAGGTAAGGTCAAGGGTACATTTCGATACACTTGATCAGATGACGGTCTACGAATAGTTGTCCGGGTAAATCAGTCAGGTTGCCGAATTCAGCGCGTAAGACAAGACTGTCACACCGGGGATCGAGACCAGGCTGAAGAGCAGAGCTATATTCCTCGTTTTGGATTTGCTTGTATCAGACGTCTCGCCTGAACGTTTTGTCAGAACGGCCAGAAGCGCGATGAATGCGCCCGGCACAACGGCGTAGAGATACACGCCAGAGATGTTGTGAAAAATGAACGACCGCTCAAGCGTTGGTCCAACCACGCTTACTGCGGTTGCGCGATTGCCGCTGAAGGAGCCAAACAAGTCAGCCGACAGTACATAAACGAGAATGTGAATCGCGATGAAAGTGGCGCTTCGAAGGAGGCCATCCAGAACGATATACCCGATCTCCGAGCGGTCGGGATTATTCAACGTGTTATGTGCGAAGACAAACCCGATATAGTTGACAATAAATACAACCGGCAGCCCGTTTGTCATCACCTGACGCAGAAACCGCCCGAGCGCTGTGGAATTCGTCACGAGCATCGCCGCAAAATTGGGCGTGCTGACGACGTAGACAAACAGAAACGGCAGGATGCTTGCCATGCTCAGAAGGGATACGTTCCAACAAAACCTACCAAATGGCAGCGCGGGAGAATAGCTTTGTCGGAACGTATCGGGAGAAAGCACGTCAGCCGTGTGTCGCGAAAACCCGGGTCGATCCGTCCATAAGCACAAGCATCACATCATACGGATCGCCCCTGGTGCCCATACCGGGCGACCCCATAGGCATGCCCGGCGCTGTCACGCCGCGCGCCGCAGGCTTTTCCTGCAGCAACCGCGCGATGTCGGAGGCAGGCACGTGGCCCTCAACGAAGTAGCCACTCACAGAAGTCGTGTGACATCCGGCGAGCTCTGGCGCGATGCCGTATTTCTGCTTCAACACTTGAAGGGTGTCATAGTCGACGTCTTCAACTGATGCTTTGAACCCGGCAGAGATCATCTCATCAACCCACGCACCGCAGCAGCCGCAGGTCGGTGTTTTGGTTACCTGCAACATCGGGGTAGCAGTCTGTGACAATGCGGGACCTGCTGCAATCGCACTGGCGACCGTCAAGACAAATTGGCGTCTGTCCATTTCGAACTCCTTTTTCTCTTGGTTCTGATACTTGACATGCGTTCGGGAGTCGACCGGTAGACGTTGTTACATTTGGCTACAATCACGGGATGGGCGTTCCTGAGCCGGAATGTCTATAAAGACAATATGAAAGAGCAACCACGTATACTGGTCGTCGACGACCATTCAGAGATCAGAAAATCCGTAACAAGTTATCTGGAACGGAACGGACTACGTGCATCTGCGGCAGAGAATGCCGAACAGATGGACAGTAAGCTCGCAGAAGCCAATTTCGATCTCATCGTGTTGGATGTCATGATGCCGGGGGAAGACGGGTTGTCCGCGTGTCGGCGGATGCGCAGGGAAGGACATACACCGATCCTGATGCTGACCGCATTGGGAGACGATGACGACCGCATAGCTGGCCTGGACGGCGGGGCGGACGACTACCTTGCGAAGCCCTTCAACCCCAAAGAACTGTTGGCGCGGATTAATGCAATTCTGCGACGAACGCAGCAAATCCCGCAGATCGACGACTTTGCCGGGAAGACAGTCAAATTTGCACATCTTGAGCTAGATGTCGACGGTCGCACTCTGATTGACCAAACTGGGTCCCGCACGCAACTCACGTCCGGGGAACTGAAATTGCTAACGCTGTTCCTCAAAAGGCCGAGGGCCGTCCTCGACAGAGACCACCTTCTTGAACTCAGCACAGGACGCATAGCGGGGCCTCTGGATCGAACAATAGACAATCAGGTGAGCCGATTGCGCAGGAAAATCGAGCAGGATGTATTGCGGCCCAGGGTCATCGCGACTGTGCGTAATGGTGGATACAGCCTGTCTTGCGATGTCGAGATATGCGCATGAAGATGTTACCACGGACGTTGCGCGCGCAGATTGCGCTTCTGGTCCTCGGCGTACTGTCCCTCGCACAGGCCCTAAGCCTGTGGTTCTTTGTTGATGAAAGATCGCTTGCCGTACAGGCTGCGATCGGTGCCGAAGCAGCGGCGCGCGCGGCAAACGTCGCTCAGTTGATTGAAGGGGCTCCCCCGGAACTGCACGCGCAGATCATTCGCGCTGCGACCTCACCGCTTGTGCGTTTCGATCTGGCAAATGCTCCAACGGTCCCCCATGGAGATCATGATGAAGGCGGGGCGGTTGAGGCACGGATCCGGGCATTGCTGGGAGAGAGTTACAGCCGTGATATTCGGGTTGAGGTTCATGAAATTGAAGGAGGCCTGCTGCCACTTCCAAATCTGTCTCCTGAAATGGCGGAAATGCATGCTGAAATGATGCAAGGCAGCCTTGCTGCCATTGAAATGGAGCTTTCTATTGCATTGGCAGGTGGAAGTTGGCTCAACGTCGGTACGCGATTTGAAAGGCCGCCGCTGCAATGGTCCCTCGCCTCCAACATATCATTTGCTGTGACTGCGGGCCTTCTGTTGGTTGCCAGTTTCTGGTTTCTTCTCTCCAGATTGACCGGCCCGCTCAACAACCTGGCAAACGCATCCGAACGCTTGGGGCGTGGTGCCGGAGAGGGGGACTTGCCGGTTGTGGGACCGAAGGAAGTGCAAGACCTGACCCATGCGTTCAATACTATGCAGGATCGCTTGACACGTTTTGTCAGTGACCGAACCCAGATGCTTGCGGCGCTGGCGCACGATCTCCGTTCCCCTCTGACCGCCCTTCGCGTGCGGGCAGAGATGGTAGATGATGAGGATACACGCGCATCCTTAGTGACATCGAGCGAAGAGATGCAACAAATGGTCGATGCAACTCTGGATTTCGCGAAGGGTGTGGGCCAGCATGAAGACGTCCAATCCATTGATCTTCATGATCTGATTATCGGTTTGGGGTTGGACAAGGTTCAAATGAACAGCGAAGGGCCCCTGATCGCATCTGTGAAGCCAAGTGCGATGGGGCGCGCCATGAGAAACCTGATTGAGAACGCGATCCGCTATGGGAACGAGGCCAGAGTATCTTGGGAAAGGTCGGGCGATGAGGTAGTGATCGCCATTGACGACAATGGGCCCGGCATCCCCAAAAATCAACTAGAGGCAGTCTTCGGGCCTTATGTCCGACTTGAGACGTCGCGATCACAAGAAACGGGCGGTCATGGTTTGGGGCTGTCAATTGCGCGAAGTATCGTCCTTGAGCACGGCGGTTCCATTTTGTTGAAAAATCGCGTTGGCGCGGGGCTCCGCGCAGAAATCACGCTGCCAATCATGCCGGGTGCCGGAACCTCGCGACAAGAGTCACTTTCGCCACGTATAGCGCATGCTATTACTAGCCTCAAACCACAATAATTTCCAAAGGTACGTATATGAAACGAAGACATTTTCTGACGTCTGTTGTTGCTCTTTCGGTGTGCGTAAAAACAGCATTTGCACATAGTGACGCAGAGCATGATCGCCGCATCGGACCATCTGTCGTGCCTCCTGAGCATTTGCCGCGCGAAGTTGAGTATTCCGAGGCTGGGAAGCCGGGAGAAATACATGTCGATCCGAACCAGTTCGCGTTGTTTTGGACTTTACCGAACCATCGGGCGATCAGGTACACGGTCGGAATTGGCAGGGAAGGCCTCTATGAATCCGGCGAGTTCTATGTCGCGCGCAAGCAAAAGTGGCCGCGCTGGACGCCGACACCTGCAATGATAAGCAGAGAGCCCGGCCGATATCTTCGTTTTGCCGGCGGTGTTCCTGGGGGACTAAAAAATCCACTGGGTGCAAGAGCGTTGTACCTCTTTCAACCGGGTCGAGGAGACACATACCTAAGGCTTCACGGAACCACGGACCCGAAGACGATCGGTCGACGCGTCTCGAACGGTTGCGCGAGGCTCACGAACAACCAAATTGTCGAGCTTTACGAGCAAGTCCCGCTCCAGACGCGTGTTGTGCTCAAACCTATCGCCGCTTGAGAACAGCAAAAAACGCTCGCAGAGCCTTGGTAGCGATACATATAGTTACAAAAAACCAACCGCCCAGCTATTCAGGGAAACCATGCGATTGGGTAATCTAACGCGGAAGCAGGTACCCTAATCGAGGTTAGTTCCATGATCCAAAAACAAACAGTTTTGACACGTCGCTCATTCTCTACCGGGGTAGGGGCGGCAGCATTCGCAGCGCCTTCTATTCTGGGCGCTCAAGAACAAGCTCCGGTTCGGCGCAACATGTCTTCGTTCCGAACGCATGCTTGGCAGGATCACTTTGATCGGCTCGGAAATGGCATCATCATTTCGGATACGGTCTCACGTGTTCTGCAGCATTGGACGGCAGACGGCGAAATGCGTATATATCCAACGTCCGTGCCGATGACAGACGAGCTGACGCGGCGCGGATACACCGAAATCGTCTTCAAGGATCCAGAGCCGGACTGGGCGCCAACACCGTCCATGCTTGAAAGAGACCCCACTCTGCCATCCTATGTGCCCCCCGGACCGGAAAACCCTTTGGGCATCCGGGCCATGCATTTGACATGGCAGTATTACAGAATCCACGGGACAAACGATACACGCAAGATCGGGCGGCGCTCATCAAACGGCTGCATTGGTCTGTTTAACGAACAAATCATCGAAGTGTATGACCAGACGCCAGTTGGCACTCAAGTCAAGCTAATCTGATGGCGAGATCCGGCATTTTCATCGCGGCGGTCCTGGTTGTCGGGGGGCGCCTGTGATCTGGCAGCAGTTGCAGCCGGTCGAAAGCTTCATAAACAGCGGCGTGAAAATGGCTGTTGCATATGTGCGGGAACTGCAGCGTGCAAACGGGATCAACTAATGGAGTGCTGGAAATGCGAATAAAGGTTTGGATCACATCCACGGTCATTGCGACGATCGGCGTCGCGGCTTGGGCGCATACTGGGGCAACGGGTGTTGTCCTCGAGCGCATGCAAGGCATGTCTGCGATGGGAGAATCCATCAAGACACTCACCCCGATGATGCGGGGTCAAGTTCCATACGATGCCGATCTGGTACGTCGTGAGGCAGACGCAATGGTCGGGCATTCGGGTGAACAGATGGCACGGCTGTTTCCCGAGGGGTCGGGTGGGGGCGTGTCCAAAGCGTTGCCGTCAGTGTGGGAAGACAGCGAACAGTTCGCGGCCCTCGCGGAAGACCTGAAAACAGCCGCAGAAGGATTGAAGTTGAGCGCAGGCAATGGGCTGGCCACAGCACAAAGCAACGACAGTGGATCAATGATGGGCGGTACAACCGGCGGGATGATGGGCGGTGGCGCTTCCTCCATGATGGGTGGAGGTATGATGGAATCGAACCAGGTCATGACGGGCGAGATGTTTGCCAACATGCCCGCAGACGCGGCGTTCACAATGGTTGCTCAGACATGTTCGGCCTGTCATCAGAAATTCCGCAAAGAAGACGAGTAAGCAAGTGCGTTGGGGGCGTTGGATTATTGGCGCGGTGGGCGTCGGCGGGATCGGCGTTGTCGCGGCAACGATAGCCTGGCCGATCGGAGCAGCCGTTACAGAGATAAGTCTGGCCGGGGATATTGACCGGGGATCGTATTTGGCACGGGCCAGCGGTTGTATCGCGTGCCACACCAACTTTGAATCCGGAGGTGCCCCGCTGGCCGGGGGTGCTCCTCTCAAGACAGACTTTGGCACCTTTTACCCGCCAAATCTTACAACCGACGCGGAACATGGAATGGGAAACTGGACCGTGGCAGACTTCGCAAAAGCAGTGAGGCAGGGTATCTCTCCTGACGGCGATCCATATTATCCGACCTTTACGTATCCGTTTTATGCAAATTTCACGGATCAGGATATTGCTGACCTGTGGGCCGCATTCCAGACCGTGCCAGCCGTGAACGTGCCAGCGCCAGCCCACGACGTCCCTTTTCCGTTCGATCAACGATGGGGGATGAAGCTTTGGAGAGCGGCGTTTTTGACGGAACCCTTTACGGCACCCGAAGCCGACAAAAGCGACGTCTGGAACCGAGGCAAGCTGCTGGTTAACGGTGCCGCACATTGCTCTGCCTGTCATACGACGCGGAACGTTGTAGGTGCACGCATTGTGGCTGAACGGTTTTCGGGCAACGATGCCCTGCCTGGAGGCGGCAAGGCCCCATCGATCCGTTCCGGCGATCTTTTGTCAGAAGGTTGGACAGTAGACGATCTGGCTTATGCATTGCGATCTGGCATCACGCCTTCGGGTGATGTTTTTGGCGGATCAATGGCCGAAGTTGTACGCTATGGAACGAGCTTCCTAAGCGATGCAGACCTGACCGCGATGGCCATCTACCTTATGGACAACGATATATAGTACTGGAAATCAACTGATGATCACGCTCAATCGCCGACAATTTCTCGCTACGTCCAGCGCATTTGCCGGGATATCGGCGTCTGCTGGTTTCGCGAATACGCCGCCAACCAACCTGATTGCACAAGAGAGCGACGTGCAGTTGCTGCCTGGTGACTATGGCAAAACTTCGCTTTGGTGCTTTGACGGGAGTTCACCGGGCCCGGAAATCCGTGTCGCCCAAGGTGGTCGGGTGCAGCGCAGATTAGTCAACCGGTTTTCCCAAGGAACTTCAACGCACTGGCACGGAATCCGGATCGACAACGCCATGGATGGCGTTTCGGGCCTGACGCAGGATGCCGTCCAGCCAGGGGATGCCTTCGACTATGACTTTATTGTCCCGGACGCTGGCACCTACTGGTATCACGCGCATAACCGTTCGTTGGAACAGGTGGCCAGGGGACTCTATGGCGCCCTGATCGTTGAAGAAGCGGAGGCCCTCGATATCGATCGGGAGGAGATTTTGATACTTGATGATTGGCGCATCAATCCCGAAACCGCCCAGATCCAGAATGACTTTGGTGCGCCTCGTGATCTCAGCCACGCGGGAAGGCTCGGAAACCTGATTACGACCAACGGGACTTTTAATCTCGCTTTGTCTGCGCGCAGGAATGAACGCCTGCGTCTGCGGCTCGTCAATGCCTCCAACGCGCGCAATTTCCAGTTGAGCCTCGATGGCCTCGACGGGTGGATGGTCGCCCTTGATGGGATGCCGTTGACTGCACCAATTAAAGTAACTGACACCATGACCCTTGCACCGGCCCAACGTATTGACCTAATCGTCGATGTAACGGCGAACGTCGGAGAAACGGCCCATATCGTTCAGGTTGGTCGCGAAGAGACTTTTAGCCAGGTCGCTTTCGAGGTCGAGGAAGGTGGCACCGTAAACCGCAGGGATGCGCCCGCGGCCCTGCCTCCGAATGACCACGCAATGGTTGATCTGCAGGACGCCACAACGCTCAGTCTGAGTATGGAAGGGGGCGCGATGGGCCGTTTGAGTTCCGCTTCTCTTGGTGGGGAAATCAAGCCGATGGGCGAGCTTGTTCAAGCCGGGTATTTCTGGTCGTTCAACGGGAAGGTTGACGGTATCGACGGCGAACCTTTCGCGCGATTGGACCGAGGGCAGAATGTGCGTTTGAAGATGGTGAACGATACGGTTTTCCCACATGCCATGCACCTGCATGGTATGCACTTTCATGAAGTGGCAGAGGATGGCACGCTCGGACCACTACGTGATACCACGCTCCTTGAACGCGGAGAGACGCGTGAAGTCGCGTTCGTGGCGGACAATCCTGGCCAGTGGCTGCTGCATTGCCATATGTTGTCACATGCGGCCTCGGGCATGATGACCAAGATCGTTGTTGGATGATGACCCGATCTGCATATCTCGGGCTTGGACTTGCGGGTGTCGCGGCGGTTGCGGCCTTCCTTTGGACTGAAATCGGCGACGCGCCCCTTTCGTCAAACTCCGCGAGCGCCGGCCCGGTCGACATAGCCGCAGGTGAGATCCTTTACGCGGAAAACTGCGCCGCGTGCCATGGTGCAAACCTAGAGGGCGAGGAAGACTGGCGCACGCCGCGCGAAGATGGAAGCCTGCCAGCTCCTCCGCACGACGCGACCGGACATACATGGCATCATCCTGACAGCATGCTTTTTACCTACACCAAGCAAGGGGGCCAGGCGACGCTCGCCGCGCAAGGCATTGAATTCAACAGCGGCATGCCGGGTTTCGGCGAACAACTGAGCGACGAGGACATCTGGAACATCCTCGCATACATCAAATCAATCTGGCCGGAGCGTGAACGCGCCGCGCAGGCCGATCGAACGGCACAGGACATAGCGTCAAAAGGAGACGGGTAATGAAGAGATTTTTAGCCACCGCTGCACTTGTGATGCTTCCCATAGCTGCGATGGCAGACGGCCTTGACGAAAACCGGATCAAGGAACTTGTGCTGGAAGCCATCCGCGAAAATCCGGGCATTGTATTCGAGGCCGCCCAATTGTTCGAAGAGCAGCAACAAGCTTTGCAGGCGCAAGCCGCAGCGGAGGTTCTCGATACTGAAAAAGCCACGCTTGAAAATGATCCAAACGCACCTGTTCTGGGCAATCCGGAGGGCGATGTCACGGTTGTGGAATTCTTCGATTACAACTGCCCATATTGCCGTAGGGTCAAACCTGAAATGGAGGCACTGCTTGCCGCCGATCCCAACGTCAGGGTCGTGTATCGAGAGTGGCCGATTTTGGGGGAGGGTTCGGTGTTTGCCGCCCGCGCGGCATTGGCTTCGCGCAATCAGGGCAAGTATGAAGAATTCCACTGGGCGATGATGCAGTTAAAGCAACGCGCTGAGGAAGCCACGATTATTCGCGTTGCGGAAGACATCGGCCTCGATGTTGCACAGCTGCGTCGCGACATGACCGCACCGGAAATTGAAGAGCACATTCAAACTTCCATGCGGCTTGCGCAGTCGCTGGGGTTCAGTGGCACACCTTCATTCGTGATCGGCGACAGTCTTGCGCCGGGTCTGATTCAGGCGGACCAGATGATTGAACTTGTCGATCAGGCCCGGGCCGCCGAATAAGGACAAGCCTACGCGGCTGAAGCGTCGTAGCCTGCGTCAACGATGGGTTGCCGCACGGCGGCTTGTTCCAATGTGCTTTGGACAGTGACGAGGCAAAGGTCCAGATCGGTCGCAATGACGCCCGATGGGTCTTTCGCCTTGATACCGCTTTCGATGGCGGATGTGCAGTGTTCACAGGTCATTTTCGGGACGGAAAAAATCATGAGGGTCTCCATTTGCAACGCGACCTGACTGTTGCTGATTCCACTGGCGGGAAGGTCAAGACACTTTTGACCGCAAAAAAATTCAGTTCCCCTCTTGAGCTTCCCGCAACTGGAAGCCTTAGATTGAAAGCGACTTGGTAGAGGATGCTTTGATGACAGGTTCCAGTTCCATACAGCTTTCAATCACCGGCATGAGCTGTGCGTCATGTGTCGGACGGGTCGAAAATGCCCTGAATGATGTGCCTGGTGTTTCGGGCGCAAGCGTGAACCTTGCCAATGAGACGGCGCGGTTCCAAAGTGATTTTCCTGCCGCCACAGGTGCCGCAATCGAGGCCCTGTCAGCTGCTGGCTATCCGGCCAGAACGGCCCGGGTCACGTTGAATGTGGGGGCGATGTCCTGCGCATCCTGTGTGGGTCAGGTTGAACAGGCCCTAAAGGCCGCGCCGGGTATTTTAGACGTGGCGGTCAATCTCGCTGCCGAAACGGCGGCTGTCAGCTATCTGCCAGATGTCAT
Organism: Donghicola sp. XS_ASV15; assembly: GCF_041224595.1. Classification (NCBI taxonomy): domain Bacteria; kingdom Pseudomonadati; phylum Pseudomonadota; class Alphaproteobacteria; order Rhodobacterales; family Roseobacteraceae; genus Donghicola; species Donghicola sp. XS_ASV15. The sequence goes on from NZ_JBGFGN010000158.1 coordinate 22,377, forward strand.
CGCACCTAAAGAAATCGCCGAGTCTAGCACGGCTGCAGGATACCCTGCCGAAGTTGCAGATACAGATGCGCAGGTCAGCCGATCAGAACGCAAGGCCGACGAGGCAAAGGCCCTGGCGCGCCGCGTCGTGTTTGCCGCTATTCTGACCGTTCCGGTGTTCATTCTGGAAATGGGCAAACACACGATCCCGGGCTTTGAGGAGTTGATTGAGCGTACAATCGGCATCCAGACTTCTTGGTTGATCCAGTTCGCGCTTGCGACGGTGGTTCTGTTTGGACCGGGTTGGGGCTTTTTTGCAAAAGGCATTCCGGCGCTGCTCAGACGTGTTCCGGATATGAACAGCCTTGTCGCACTCGGCACAGGTGCGGCATGGAGCTATTCAGTCGTGGCGACGTTTTTGCCCGACCTGCTGCCCGACGGCGTTCGAGCCGTTTATTTCGAAGCGGCTGCGGTCATTGTCGTGCTTATCCTGCTGGGGCGCTTTCTGGAAGCCCGCGCAAAGGGTAAGACCGGTGCCGCCATACAGGCGCTTTTGGGCTTGCAGGCAAGGACGGCGCGGGTTCTGCGCAACGGAAAGGCCAGCGAGGTCGAGATCGAGGCACTGCGGATCGGGGATCTGGTCCTAGTGCGTCCCGGTGAAATGGTGCCCGTCGATGGCGACGTGACAGACGGGTCAAGCAATGTCGATGAAAGCATGATCACTGGCGAACCCCTTGCCGTTCCGAAAACGGCGGGCAATCCAGTGACCGGCGGCACCGTGAACGGCACCGGTAGCCTGACCATCGCGGCCACTCGGGTCGGGGCCGATACCACGCTCGCCCAGATCATTCGTATGGTGGAAGAAGCGCAGGGCGCGAAGCTGCCGATCCAGGGGTTTGTCGATCGTGTCACCATGTGGTTCGTACCGGCCGTTCTGGTTCTGGCGCTCGTGACCGTGGCTGTCTGGCTTCTGGTTGGTCCTGATCCGGCCCTGACCTTTGCCCTGGTCGCAGGCGTGTCTGTTTTGATCATTGCGTGCCCTTGTGCCATGGGATTGGCCACGCCTACCTCAATCATGGTGGGCACGGGCCGCGCGGCCGAAATGGGGGTTTTCTTCCGCAAAGGGGATGCGCTGCAACATCTGGATGAAGTTGATATTGTTGCGCTCGACAAGACGGGAACCGTCACACACGGTCAGCCAAGCCTGACCGATCTCATTACGACTGATGGCTTTGATCGTGCAGAGACACTCGCCCTCATCGCATCTGTCGAAGCGCAATCCGAGCATCCCGTGGCCGAAGCCATTGTGCAGTCTGCGGAAAACGAAGGCGTGTCCTGGCCGGATGCTACGGAGTTCCGTTCCGTGACGGGCTACGGCGTCGAAGCTCTGGTCCAGGGCCGCAAAGTACTTGTTGGCGCCGATCGCTTCATGGCGCAACGGGGCATCGACATTGGCCCGTTGGAAGATCGGGAACGGGCATTGGCTGACAAGGGACGTACCGCGCTCTTTGCCGCCGTTGATGGATCCCTTGCGGCAGTGATTGCTGTTTCTGACCCGGTGAAATCGTCCAGCGCCGATGTCATCCGTGCCCTGCATGATCGCGGGATCAAAGTCGCCATGATCACTGGCGACAAGAAGGCCACAGCAGACGCGATTGCCCGCGAGGTCGGGATCGACCACGTTGTGGCCGGGGTGCTGCCAGATGGAAAAGTTGCAGCGCTCCAGGAACTGAAGCAGGGCAATCGCAAGATCGCCTTTGTCGGCGATGGCATCAACGACGCACCAGCGCTGGCCCATGCCGATGTCGGCATCGCCATCGGAACCGGCACGGATGTGGCCATTGAAAGTGCCGACGTGGTGTTGATGTCCGGGGATTTGCGCGGCGTGGTGAACGCCATTGAAGTGGCTCGCACGACCATGCGCAACATCCGGCAGAACCTCATATGGGCCTTTGGATACAATGTGGCGTTGATTCCGGTCGCAGCGGGCGCACTCTATCCCGCCTTTGGGCTGCTGTTGTCACCCATCTTTGCCGCCGGGGCCATGGCGCTGTCTTCGGTATCGGTTCTGAGCAATGCGCTTCGTCTGCGCCGTATCAAACCGACGATGGCAGAAGGTGACGCGCCCCAGCAACCCGCAACGAAACTCACAACGCAGCCAGCAGAATAGGAGAACAAGGTGAATATCGGGGAAGTATCAGAACGCGCGGGCTTGCCACCAAAGACAATCCGCTACTACGAGGATATTGGTCTTGTTCGACCTCTGCGCAGCGATAACGGGTACCGCGCCTTTCGGGAGAGCGACATTCACAAGCTGGCGTTCCTGGGCCGTGCCCGAACACTGGGTTTTTCGATTGAAGACTGCCGCACGCTTCTCGACCTCTACGAAGATGAATCCCGCGAAAGCGCGCAAGTAAAATCGGTCGCGAAAGAGCATCTTACGGCCATTGACAGAAAAATCGCGCAACTCAAGTCAATGCGACAGACGCTATCGCACCTCGTTGACGCGTGCCAAGGCGATTATCGGCCAGATTGTCCAATACTGGAGGACCTCGCCAAAGGATCCTGACCTTATTTGTCTGTGGCGAGCGCGGCGGCGTCCAATGCGTTTAGAACAGCGTCAGATGTCAGGACTTCGGACAATATGATCCCGTCTGGTGCATTCGGCCCATAGACGATGTTGAAGGGTATCCCAAACCTGTTGTGAGCCTCCAGATATCGCGAAATATCGGGATTGGGCCGCGTCCAGTCGGCCTGCATTGCGACGACTTTTTCGTCTCGCAATCGGTCAACGACCGGCACTCGGTCCAGCACCAGCGTCTTGTTTGCCTTGCAGGTCAGGCACCAATCTGCGGTGACGTCGACAAAGACCGTCTGGCCCTGAGAGATCAGTCTTGGGATTTCGGAGCGGTCGAATGTGACCCAATCCTGACCAATCTCTTTTATCGTTGGCGGGGGGGTCAAGGTACCCGGAAGTGCAAGGCTGAGGACGGCAACGGCAGCCAGCGCGGCAGTTCGCGTATATCTCCCCGGCAGCCGGATAGTGGCAAAGAGAACGAAGAGCACTGCAAGTACCAGAACCGAGACGGCAACCCGGACACCCGACACGCCCATCAGGACCCAGAGCAGCCAGATCGCGGTGCCAGCCAAAAGACCGGCAAGCACCCACTTAACGACAAGCATCCATCGGCCGGGCTTGGGCAACAGTCGGACCATGCCGGGCTTCCAGGCAAACAGCAGATAGGGCAGGGACAGCCCAAGGCCCAAAGCCGTGAACACGATGATGACATCAATTGGGCGACCGGACAGGGCAAAGGCCACCGCCGTCCCAAGGAAGGGGGCTGAACAGGGCGTTGCCAGTACCGCAGCAAAGGCACCCGTCGCGAAATCCCCGATGTAACCGTCCCGAACGCTTGATCTGGCCAGCCGCGACTGTAACCCGGAAGGCAGCGAAATCTCGAATATCCCGAACAGATTGGCGGCAAAGACAGTCAGGACCAGAAACATGATTGTCAGGAAAACAGGGTTTTGGAATTGCAGACCCCATCCCACCGTGATCCCGACGGACTGCAAGACCAAAATTCCAGCGGACAGCACCCACATGAACACCAGCACGCCAAGCGCCGACATCAGGAATCCGTTCCGAACCTCGTGTGATGGTTTGTCTCCATGATTGAGAACCGATGTCAGTTTGATGGACAGGACGGGCAGAACGCAGGGCATGACATTCAGGATCAAACCACCGAGGAAAGCAAAGGCGGCGATCGCCAGTATCTGCGCCAGATCAGGCAGGTTCGCCACAAGCTCGAAAGGCGCATCCGGGACGGTATTTGACCACTCAGGCATGGCCGTCACGGCGCGTGACCCGTCTGTCACCGTAACTTGCAACAGTGGCAATTGTTCTTCACTGGCCAAGAGGGGCAATTTCGCCCAAAGTTCCGTTCCCGCGCTATTCGTTCGGATGTCCGGCTTTCCGAAGGTAAATGTCGGTCCCATTTCCGGGAATACGTCCGGGTTCACAAAGGCGTTTGCACTGCGCGCTGTGACGTAGAGCGCGCCATCGGCGATTACAGCCGTCTCGACCTCGATGTCAGCCGCATCGGGACCAAGCGGCACCCGTTCGGCAAACTCGGAGATAAGCGCAGCGGAGGCCGCATCAATTCCAGCGCCAGCCGGGATCGTCAGAGCGAGGTTGAAATCATGGGGCACGCACACGGTCGAGCAGGTTAACAGCGTGACTCCCGCCTGAAGCTCGACCGCCTGTCCGGCTGTTTCAAGAACCGCCTGGATGGGAAGGACAACACGTTTGTTGTACCCGAAATTCTCGATCCCGAATGCTGTGAAACGCTCAGGCGCAGGCCAGAGTATCTGTGCCGTCGCCAGGTTTGTCGATCCATCCCACGAGATTTCAGGCGGCAGACCGACCTCGCCGGGTGAGCGCCAATAGGCTTTCCAGCCCTCGGCCAGCTTGATGTCGAGGCCGAGTGACAAAGTTCCGGAATTCGTCGCAACGCCATTTTCGACAGAGATAAGCCGCGCTGAAATCGCCGTGTTCTCGTAAGTATCAGTTGACGCTGCGACGCTCATGGATGCCCAGAGACACGCCATCAACGCCAAAACAAGACACCACGGGGCTCGCAACATCATTTGGGGCGCTTTCGTCGTTGTTGCTCAAAAGCAGGCGCAGATCCCTGGGCCAACCTATTGGCGGCGGAATTTTTGCGACAGTTCCTAAGGCCCCGAAGGAGACGGGCATGGCAAATCCAATTAGGCTCTACACTGAAACACATACCACGCCCCAACCTTCTTCGCGTTCCAGTTCGACGATCTGTCCGATCATTTTGTCGCTGATCTGGCCTTGAACGACGGTACGACCAATCACAAGCGCAGGTGTGCCTACAAAGGCAAAGACCCGGGCAAGAGCCGCACTATTTTCCAGTTCTTGGGCAATCTCGGCGCTTTCCATGTCGGCAACCAATTGGGTGCCATCAACACCAAGATCATCCGAAAGTCGACGGAGATACTCGGGCGTTGCTTGAAATGGGCTCTTCATCAACCTCTCATGGAACGCGACGTAGGCCCCTTGTCGTTTTGCCGCTAACGCGGCTTTGGCGGCCAGGTTCGAGCTATCTCCGAGCAACGGAAGCTCATGCCATGCGACCACAACCTCGTCATCCATCTCTTGTGACATATCCGCCAGACGTTTGGTTTGCACTCGGCAGAAAGGACAGTAATAATCTGAGAACGAGGCCATCGGAATCTTCGATGCAGTCGTTTCAAGACCCCCATAGAGCGCACCACAAATATCTTCGGAAACCCTCTTCAGGGCCGCGGCTTTCCGTGCTGTCGCCTCAGCACTGTCAACGTTGCCCAAACCTACGAATGGGTCAAATCCGCCTGAAGTCTCTCCCGCCACATATTTTCGAAAACCAATCGGAGTGTCGAGCGGAACGAGTTCGAGCCTTTCGGGCAGCAAAGAGGGCACCGTACGGAGGGCAGTGTAACCCGCTAAGATCGCACCGATCGTCAATAGCGTTGATCGCTTCTTGGTGTCCATCCTCAGCCGTAAATTGGGGTCGCATTGGCGGTCAATCATACCGTCTCAACTTGCGACGCGTCAACTTTACAAACCGATACAATATTATTCGTGAAAACATAGCATTGCGGAGATAGTCAAGCGATCGGAGGTTGAGTGCAAATGCATCTTCAGCCTCTGGCGATATTGCTGTCATGAACGGATTAAAGCTTGAGCTATTCGGGAAAACAAATTGGTCTTCTCGCGGCTGCTGGGTCGGCGGCTTTGCTCTTTGCAGCTTTCGTGTTTCAGGCTTTGGGCTATGCACCCTGCGCGATGTGCATTTGGCAGCGGTATCCGCATGTAGTTGCAATCGGCATGGGTCTGCTTTTGACGATGGGGCTACCGATAATTCCACTCTTGCTCATCGGCGCAGCTTCTGCGGCAACGACTGCGGCACTCGGCGTCTTCCACACGGGTGTCGAACGGGATTGGTGGGAAGGGCCTACGTCCTGTACGGGATCCGGGCTCGACATGAGCTCAATGTCGGCCGAGGACCTTTTGTCTACCGATGGGGCATCTAACTTAGTCATGTGCGATCAGGTGGCATGGGAATTTCTAACTTTGTCGATGGCCAGTTGGAACGCATTGTTAAGTCTGGTGCTTGCGGGGCTATGGGTGTTCGCATTCGCGATGCGTCAAAGTAACAGCGCCGGGCCAAGTCTCACTTCACCATGACCCCTGAGGCTCAGTCGCCAAAAACACCATTCAAGTATCCCAATTTTACATAATAAACCCTCTGCGCCGTTTGTTCAATTATTAACATAAACTTCATTATGCGACTTTACTCTTGGCCGACTGCTATCTCATGGAAGGGTATTGCCAAGTTGTTGGCATCAGCTTGCGAAGCTTGGCAAAGGCAGGATCATGCCACCATTTCCGCGGTGTAATCTGCCCAGAGGCTGAAAGCATCGGAGCGGGCGTGGCGGTATGAAGTTGCGTTCAGTTGATATCGGCGGGGACGGAAGAGCAAGTTGATCTGGTCATGTGCGGCCAGAAACCTCTGTGCCTGCCGGTGGGATTTGAATTTGCCGAAGATCTTCTCTCGTTTACGTGTCGGCCGGTGCGACACTTCGATCGCGTTATTCAAGCCCTTGTGCGCGCGATGGTCAGCGTTCGGGGCCAGTGCTTTGACCGGCTTGATATAGCTGCGCAATTTGTCAGTAATGACCACCCTCGGCTCGCCAAACTGTGAAACCAATCTTTGGAAAAAGCGCTTTGCTGCTTTGGCATTGCGGCGTGTTTGCACGAGAATTTCGAGGACGTCTCCATCCGCGTCGATCGCACACCACAGCCAGTGTTTCTTGCCACGGATCGTGATCACGACTTCATCCATGTGCCACTTATCGTTCGGCCGTGGTCGATCCCGGCGAATGCAATTTGCAAAGTGTTGACCAAAGCGATTGACCCAAAGCCGGATCGCTTCTCGGCTGACAATCACGCCCCGCGCGGCCAACAGGTCTTCAACATCAGCCGTGCTCAGAGCTAACCGATGGTACGCCCAAACAGCGTAACCAATAATCTCACGAGGATAACGAAACCCCTTCAGGCGTGGCAAATCAATTGGAATATTCATGGGGTCCACATACCTTTAGCAAACCCAGTCAACAACTTGGCAATACCTCGCCAGGAGCTGCAATTCCATCTGCTGGCGGGCGGGGTCGGTCAGCTCGAAGATGCGCAGGAGCGGGTTGTAGCGATGCGTGCGCTTGCCCTCCCAGTCGGTCGGCGCGAAGCGATAAACCTTGTCGCCCTGCGCCGCGCGGTGCCGGGCCGTGGCCTCAAAGCATTCGCCCTTCACATCGAGGGTTACGGCAGAACCTTGCCAGGTCAGCAGGTTCGGAATGACAAAGCCCGTGGTTTTGCCGCGGCCTGTGGGCGCTACGATCAGCGCGTGGGGGAAGGTTTTCGAGCAGATGTATTTCGCGCAGGAATTCGGGGGGCCCAATTTGCCGAGGATGAAGCCGGTGCCGGGTGGCCCGAAGAAGCCGTTGGCCTTCATCTCGCGCGCGGTCTGCCAATGGGTCTGGCCAAAGCGTGTCAGGGCGGACCCGGAGAGGGCGAGGCTCAGCATGAGGCCGGCGGCAGCGAAGCTGCCGATGATCAGGTGAATAAGTTGCGCGTCCTCCGGGCGGCGGTCCAGGATCGCCAGATAGTTCTGCGCGATATAGGCAAAGTCGATCTCGGCCTCGAAGCCGAGATCCTGGTAGGTCAGCACCGCCGAGGCGATCGTATAGCCCATGGCGGCGGTCACCAGCGTTACCAACAAGACACCGGTCGCGATCCGCGCCTTTCCCATGGGCGCGCTCAATGGACCTGTCCCCGCTCGGTCTCGCCATCCACGTCTGTCGCGCGGTGTTTTTCATATTCGGTATCGGCGAGATCATCGACCACCTGGCGCAAGGCCTCCGTGTTGGCCGTCGCGGCATCGGATTGCAGATAGACCTTGGCGACATAGAGCCGGTCGAGGCGGTCCTCGAGAACCTTTTCCAGCGCATCGGCATCGCCGGATGTGAGCCGGTCGAGTTGGCGAACGTCCAGCACCCGCGCGATCTCGCCGCGGAACGCGTCCCGCTCCGCCTCGGTCTCAAAGGGCGCGGACAACTCCCCCGCCCGTTCATGGTCCAGGACACGCGCAATCTCATCTGCGAGGCGGTCGGTACGGTCAGACTGCGCCGAACTTTCCCCGCCGGCTGCGAGGATGTCGTCGCGCGTGCCAACCCCAAGCCCGTCGCGCATCTCGGTTTCGCGGCGGACCTGATTGATGGCCTCCGTGTCCCGGATCTCGACGACAGCCGCATAGGTCGCGCCGAGCCCGCGGGCGAGGTGGGACGGCATGTCCGGATAGCGCTCCCTGAATTCATCCGTGACAGCATCTGCAACGGGCGTGCGGACGTCGCGTCCCTCCATGATCCGGTCGACCTCGCGGGTGATCTCGCTGGCGCGGGCCGCATCGGTGATGGTCTCCCTGTAAGGCTCAGACCGGTCAATCACATCGCCAGGGCGTGCGAGCAGATCCGGGTGTGCCTCGAGATACGCGCGCTGCTCCGTCTCGATCCGGCGCTCCGCCTTTGAGACAACCTCCCAATCCCGGTCCTCGATCTGCTGCGCTGTCAGGCCCTCTGCGCGCATCTCCTGACGGATTGTTCCTTCCATCGCCCGCACCGCGCCCTCATGATAATGGAACCGCTCGCTGACCGCTTCCGCTTCCATGACACCATCCCGGCGCAGCACGTTCTCCCGTTCCAGCAGCGTGCCAAGCGCGACATGCACATCGTTGAGAACGTCGCGCGCCTGTTCCAGATCAGCGCGGCGTTCAAGGTTCAGATCCCGCGCCTCGGCCACCTTGGCGAGATCATTGGCAATCCATTGATGCTCGAGCGCTGCATTTGAGGCGCCCGTCTCGATCCGGGCCACCACTTCCGATGTGCTGATCCCGGTGCCCCGTAGTGCCGCGTCAATGCGCGATCTCAGGTCGGGCTCGGCCAGTCGCTCGCGCTGGCTGGCGTCAATATTGGCTTCGGAATAGATCCCGCCCTCCGAGGGGGTCTCTGAAAGCGTGGATGATCGCAAACCGAGAGGCTGCATGTGCTGGACCTGCGTCTGGATCTCGATGAGACGTTTTTCCAGCACGGGACGTTCCGTGTCGGACTTCTCGGCGATCATGCCCTGCACCCGCGCCAGCTTCTCCGCATAGAGGCTTCTGAGATCCTCGAAACTCTGATCCTCGGCCATATACACATCTCCTGTTCGGTCCACCTGCCCGCCGCGCGCCAGCACCTCGCCCGCGCCGAAGAGTGCCGCGGCAATATCCTCGCGGGCCTCCCGGGAGGCCTCCGCGGCAAGCGAATGGTAGACGGTTCTGGTGTTGGCGATCTCCGCCAGCGTCCGGGTCAGGTCCTGCCCCACGCGTTCGCGCTCGCGGGGCGCGCGACCCTCTTCTTTCGCGGCGTAGACCTCGCGGGTAGGGGCTGGGTAATGCACAACCCCGCGATCCACCCGGCGCGTGGCTTCCAGCCGCACGCCATACTTCTCGGCCTCCTCGACCATGGCGAGGCGGAAGTCGTCATAGTTGAAGCGGTGATTGCGGCCGAGGAAGAAGAACTCGCCTTCTTGCGAGCGGCGGTTCAGCACCAGATGCGCATGGGGGTGATCGCGGTCCTCATGCACCGCGATGATGTAGTCGAAATGCCCCGCGTCGGTCTGGAAGAACCGCTCGGCCACATCCGTCGCGATGTCGCGCACATCCTCCCCGCGCGTGCCGATGGGGAAGGACATGAGCATATGGGTGGTCTGCCCAAGCTTCGGCTTGAAGCCCGCATCCCACCGCTTGGCAAAGCGCTCGGTCAGATCCTTGATGTCGCCCGCCTCGAGCTTCGCCTTGCCATCCAGGAACCCGCTACTGTCCACGATATGGGTGGACTTGGTCGTGAGGTAATCGAGCTGGTTTGCGAGCTGCGATTTCGTGTGCGTGCCCCCGCCTCTGATCGCCTTGAAGACCGCTGGCCGGTGGCCTGCTGCCGCGCGCGCAAGCTGGGTCTGCTTGGCCACGTGCAGCCCCTGCATCGAGCCCCGGACGCGGCTCCAGCCATCCCGAAAGACCTCGCCCGTGACGGCATGGACAGCATCATTCAGCCGCATGGGCAAACTCCCTCAGCGCGGCCGTGGCCTGCAGCTGCATTGCGTCCCGACGGCGGCGCAGAAGCAGATCGATCTCGTCAGCAGAATCCAGGATGAACCGCGCCAGCCCGCGCATCTGCGCGAGGCGCAATTCGGTGAACTCGGCACTCGTGCCCCCCACGGCCCCCTGCCCCCGCCGATTGGCCTGCGTCATCTGCTTGGCAATCTGCGCGACCCCATTGCCGACCTCGTGCAGCGAGGTGCGGTAGCGCGCCATCTCTGCTGTCATCTGCGCGTCCGGGACAAACACGCCGCCTGCCGCCTGAATGAGCCGCCGCAGCCCCTCAGCCCGGCTCTCGATCCCCGCCTTCGCCAACACCGCGTCGAAGGCTTCAAGCTCCGCGGCCGTCACCTTCACACTAACGGCGGAAACCGGGATCGCAGCATCCGTCTGGCGCTCGGCATCGGCTTTGAGCGTGTACTGGATCGCCCGCACCGACACGCCAAACCGTTCCGCCAGCACTGAAGTGGAAACGCCTTCCGCAGCTTCGCGAACGATCTCCATACGCTCCGCATCGATGAGGCGTTTTGAGCGAGACATGCGAAGAAAGACCCCCTATTTCCTGCCACCTTCCACCAAGGCTGCTTCCACCTTACGATAATATACCAAGCTGTCAATTATATACTTACGTCGTACTCAGGCTCAGGCAGCCTTGGTGTCCGCTTCCCCCGCGGCCCGCAGGGACGCGGCTCTGCCGCCCTCACCACCAAGCGACACCTGTCCTAGGGGTCCCGTCCGCCAGCCCCGCCCGAGGCTCTGGCCGAACACGCATGTGTTCGGACGGAACCGCGGGCGGGCGCAAACCCCACCGACAGGGCGGACAGGCAGGGTCAAGGAGGGCCAGATTTGGGTCCCCAAATCTCTGCCGCAAAAACCGGGAGGCCCTGGCCGATAGGTTTTTGTGGATGGCCCCCTTGAGGCTGACGGGCCGGTCTGTCGCGGCCTGGTCATTCCGGGCGGAGTGCGTCCGTTGAACGCGCAGGGACCGGCATCCCTGGAACAGGGATCGGGCCGCCCCAAGATCGTCCTGGGGCGGCCCATCCTCGTCAGAGGATTTAGTCCTGGGGATCTTTCGCGCTCGGTGGGAACATCACCAGCTCCGAGACCGCGACCGGGAAGTCGAGCTTGAGGCTGAAGAACTCCGAGCCGTCCCCGTTGCGGGTGTTGCGGAACATCGCACCCACTCGCTGAAAACGGGTGCGCTCCTGGCCATCGGTATCGGTGAACTTGACGGGGACGGTGGCGACGTAGTGGTTGGTCATTTGGGTTACTCCTTGTTGCGATGGGGATCACCCGGCACGGGGCAAGAGGCCCGGTCGCAAGCGCAAATGCGGAGGGTCCGCGGCCAGCCGTGGAAGCCGTATTTGTGCTTGCCGAAGCGTGAGCTGAGGGCACGGACGGGCCGACCCCGTGCGATCCACATCTATGAGCAAAAAGGAGAGACCCGGATGACCCTTGCCATCACGCCGCAGCCAGCATCCGCGTCCTCGTCCCGCCGATCCTGGCCGGGGTACTGACGGAGCCCGCCCGCGTGGATGCGATGTTCCGAAACACCCTCCGAGGGTCGTGCTGGTCTTCAGCCTCAAATGCGATGTCTCGACCCCTCGCGTCTTGCCCCGCAGACGATGTGCGTGAGGTGCGCACCATCGCCAGCCCGTACCGATGCGGATGGGCCGCACGCTGACGGACCGGGTAGAGGGATAACGGTGCTGGCCGCCGCAGACTGCCGATCACGCATGACCAATCGCACGCGCCATGAGACATGACGAAAGGGCCGCGCCAAGCGCGACCCCCTCTCTTCAATCCTGCGCAGTCTTCTTCGCCGGGTCCGCAACCCGCATGACCGTCAGGCCTTTCGCTTCCGCCTTCTGCCCGAGGTTCAGCGCGACCCCGTTGCCGCCGAAGAGAACAACCCCCGTCGCCGCGAACTTGTCGTCCAGCATTTCGTCGTTGCACTTGAACGGTGCCGCCCGCCCGTGCGCGGACCAGCGCGGATCGAAGCGCGCCTGCGCGACCCCGCGTGCCCGGGCCCACCGGGCCGCAATCATCTCCGCCCCGTGCTTGCCACCCTTGTGGCAGAGGAAGATCTCCTGGTTGCGGTTCTGCTTGATCCGTTCGCGAACCTTGTCGAGCGTGTTGAAGATCACATCAAAATCGGTCCAGTCGGTGGCGCCTGAGACGATCAGGGGCACCCCCTCGACTTTCGACTTCTCGGCAGTCTCGCGGTCGTGCTGCTCCAGCAGCTGCCGCGCCTCGAAGACCGCCCCGGTCTCTTTCGCCCGGACGCTTGCGCGCGATCCGGCTGCCGGGATGTAGGCGTGGCCCGTCTCGATCTCGTAGCATTCCGCCGCCGCCTCGCTCATCACCTCGATGGCGCTCACAATCTCGCGCAGTTGCACAAAGCGCGCCTGCGCCTCTTCGAGCGCGGTCTCGGCGATTTCCGATCCGTCGTGGGATTTTGCCAGCGCGCCGATCTTGTCGGCGGTGCGGTCGACCTCCTTGCCGAGTGCCACCTTGCGGCGCTGCAGGATCGTCGCGAGCCCATGGGCCAGCGGTTCGATTTCTGCTTCAAGCCCGGTCCCGCGCAGCTGGCCGAGCAAAGCCTCGAAGCTCTCGCGGACGATGTGGTCGGTCAGAACGTGATCCTCCGGGATCGGCAGCTGCGCGTCCTTTTCAGTCAGTCCGAAAAGTTCGATGGTCTCGTAGGTGTTTGCAGTGTCGTAAGCCATGTCTGGTCTCCAGTGTTCGGTTCCAAGGCCACCACGTGAGTGTGGGGGCATGGCCGAATGCCTGGTTTCCGAATCTGCCCGGGTCAGGGACGGCGCAGCCGCCGGCTTGCCGGGCGCAAAAGTTTTCCGCGCGCGGCACCCGACACATGCGCGCGCTTGCGCACGGGACCGCCCCGCGCCACGGGCTCCGCCCTCGCCGAAAAGTTTTGTGATCCTTGACGCGGGCTGATTTGGGGGCCATCCGGAGGATATGCTTCCACGCTCATGTGTGTGTGTTTTGACGGTAGGTTTGCCCGACCCGAGCAGGCAAACGGCCCGACCGGACGCGGGAGACGGATGGAGCGGCGGGATCGTTTTGCCCCGCAAAACAGACCAGAGCGCAATCCGGCGGAGCGGCCGGGGAGGGACGTGCTCGCGAGGCGGGCAAACCGGGGGCCTGGGTGCGACGCCGCGGTGAGGCCGCATGGCCGAATGCGCGACGGACCGAAGGGCCGTTCTCCCCTGCGACACGCGAAGCCGAGCGGGGGAGGCCGCAAGGCAAGCATCCAAGTCGATGCTCGAGAGCACAAAACCGACACACTCTGCTTCCAAACAGCGCAAATTGTCTGGTCTGCTGAGGAGTTCGAATGTAGAAAAGACCTTAGTATCATTGAAAATGATCATTCAGAAAGAGCAACTCGACCTTGGCTTCCGCCCAACAACTCATCGGTCTCGTCAAGAGCCACGCAGAAGGGGACGCTGATCGTTTTTACGATCTGGCGATGCAACTCTCTGCGGCTGAAGAGCAGAAGGGACATACCCGTCTGGCTGAACAGTTGCGACAATGGGCCGAAGCGGGACAGAAGCCGCCTTCGAAGCGAACCCCTGCGATCACTCCTATCGCAACACCCCGCGGTGATCTGGCGGAGTTCCTTGCCGCGTCCTATCCGACCGAGCGCCTCGTCGATGTCATCTTGCCAGACAGGATTGAGAGCGAACTCGCGCATCTCGTTGTAGAGACACGAATGCGCGAAAAGCTCGAGGCGAAAGGGTTGAAGCCACGGCGGCGCGTTCTCCTCTCCGGTCCTCCCGGAACCGGCAAGACCCTGAGTGCTTCAGCGCTTGCCGGTGAGCTGCAGTACCCTCTCTTTTCGGTCATGCTCCACGGACTGATCACAAAATTCATGGGTGAAACAGCGCAGAAGCTGAAGATGATATTCGATGCCGTCAAGACGACGCGCGGTATCTATCTCTTCGACGAAATCGACGCTTTGGCCGCGGCCCGGGGCGGTGAGAACGATGTCGGTGAGGCCCGGCGGGTTCTGAACTCGTTCCTGCAATTCCTGGATGAGGATACCGGGCCTTCGATCGTCATTGCCACTACAAACCTGCCGGGAATTCTTGACCGCGCTGTGCTGCGCCGCTTTGATCTTGTTTTGCCATATGTCATGCCCGATGGCCCTGCCATTCGGCAGGCGCTCGAACGCCGTTTGATCGGCTTCTCACTCGCTCGCATGGGATGGAAACGGGTTATAGACGTTGCCACAGGCCTCTCAACGGCCGATGTTGTGGCAGCGGCGGAAGATGCCGCTCGACGTGCTGTTCTGAATGATACCGACAAGATTGCGACACAGGATTTGCTTGATGCCCTCGAACGCCGACGGTCGCTCCAAGAACTAGGGACCGATGACAATGGCACGAGACCTTCGGCACTTCCACCTTCGCAATCTCGGACAACCTCGCCCGTTCCAAGCAAAGGGCGGGGGCGGGTCCAAAAGACCAAGTGATGTCCCCAATCGCGCGGCGCACGCCCAAGCATTGCTTCAGGCCATCGACGCGCTGCCAGATATTCCAGCAGCCGAACTTCCCGGCGTCTATCTGGAAGTACGCTCGCGTATCGACGAGCGCCTGAAGAAAGGCAGCCTCGACGCTAGTGGCCTGACTCTCCTTCGCGTCGCCGAGACCCCTGATCCCGGTGGCACCGAAGAGCGCGCGACGGTGTTTGCGACAGCCAAGGGTATTGAAAAGCTGCGCAAGAAGGTCGAGCAGTTTCGGACGGAAGACACACCCGACCGGGAAAAGGATGGTGAATTCATCCCAGGCCGTCCGAAGAACGCGGATCTGGTGCAGAGCGTCGCTGCCATCACGGAAGCGGGATTGCGTGCCCTCTGGCGCAGCCCTTCAGGCAAATTTCCAGCAGCGGATGTTGCGACCATCTGGGAGGTTTGGCTCGAGCCTCAAATGACCGAAGGTTTCGTCGCGGCCGCACCAAACTATGGCGTTACCGTGGGAGCAGATCGGCTGGAGTTTCCCGAAGATATCGTTGTGATCGTAGAGGCCGATCGCAATCAGCTCGCCCAAGCCGTCCGCCGACTAGGCGGCGTGCGCGCCCTTGCTGCTCCCACCATCACAGCGGATTTCTTCGACGGCTTGCCGGTGGCAGAACAGGCGCAGTGGGTCGACGAACTCGCGGGTCGTACGACCTACACTGACAATCCCGATCCTAGCTACGTCACGCTTTTGGATACCGGTGTCAGTCGCGCGCATCCTCTCATTCAGCCGGCGCTCAGCGTGGATGACCGACATGCCGCCAACCCGGCCTGGGGGCTGGAGGATGTGAAGGGCCATGGCACGCAGATGGGAGGACTGGCGCTCTTTGGAGACCTGACGCCGAAACTGCACCAGGCGAATCCGGTTTCTGTCGTGAACCGTCTGGAATCCGTGAAGCTGCTGCCTGATGCAGGGATGAACCCGCATCATCTCCTCGGCGCGGTTACCAGGCAGGCGATCAATACAGTAGAACAGGTCGGCCCCCGGCGCCGGACCTTCACCATGACCACGACGACGGGTGAGGACACCCCGCATGACGGCGCGCCGACGTCCTGGTCGACGGAGGTCGATCAGCTCGCCGCCGGTGTTTCAGGTGAGGTGAAACAACAACGCTTGGTGCTTGTCTCCGCAGGGAATACCGACAACTTCACCTTTGGTGCCGGAAACTACCTGGACCGATGCGATCACGAAGACAACGAAATCGAGTCGCCTGCCCAAGCGTGGAATGTTCTGTCTGTTGGGGCCTTTACAGAGAAGACCGTACTGCCAGACGGAGAGCCGGCCCAGGCGCTTGCACCATTCGGCGATCTATCGCCAGCTTCGAGAACTGCATCGTGGTCGTCCCATTGGCCGAACAAGCCGGACGTCGTCCTTGAGGGTGGAAACTGGGCGCTAAGTGCCATGCCACCGCCAATGCGGCATGGATGGTTATCGCTGCTTTCGACTCACCACAATTACCCAGTCCGATCCTTCACATTCACCTTCGATACCAGCGCGGCGACCGCGCTTGCCGCGAAGGATGTAACGGAACTCTGGTCGGACTATCCGACGCTTTGGCCCGAGACAGTGCGTGGTCTCTACGTGTCGTCAGCGCGGTGGACGCAGCAGATGCGTGCGCATCTGCCGGCCCAGCCAAACAAGGGTCACTTCACGCCCCTTTTTCAGCGCTATGGGTATGGTGTGCCGGACATGGCGCGTGCCCGCCGCAGCGCGTCGAACGCGCTGACCCTCATCGTGGAAGATACGATTACGCCGTACGGGATTTCAGAGAAGACCGGCGGTGATGTCCACAATGAAATGAAGCTGTTCGCCCTTCCCTGGCCCGTTGAGGCTTTGCGCGCGCTCGGCAATGCCGATGTGACCTTGCGGGTGGCACTCAGTAGCTTTATCGCTCCGAACCCGTCCGAAGCCTCGCGCGGCGTTCGGTATCGCTACGCGTCCCACAACTTACGTTTCCAACTCAATCGCGCTGGCGAGAACGAAGCCCAATTTCTGGCCCGGATCAGCAAGGCGGCCGAACAGCCCGATGGTCCTGCAAGCGACGAAGATGATCTTTGGGACTTCGGTAGCAATCGGCGCCATGTCGGGTCGCTCCATATAGATCAGCTGACATGCAGGGCTTCAGATCTGGCGCGGCGCAACTTGCTGGCTGTTCACCCAGTCACCGGTTGGTGGAAGTCGAAAAAGCTTCTCGCTGAGAGTTTGCCTTCCGTACGCTACGCACTGATTGTGGAAATCGACGCAGCAGAGTTGGACACCGAGCTCTACGCCGAGGTTCAAGTTGCTGTTGACGCATTGATTGCCGCTCAAGCAGTTGTACAAGTCTGACTTTAATCGAAACTCCGCGCGGCACTTCCGATCTAGCAGTCTCATCTACACCGGAACGCCATATGAAGTGGCAGTTCGATCGCTCTATTGAAGCAAGCACAGCAAAAGGGGAACCGTGAACCCACGGCTCCCCTTGCAGTTCAGATGTTCAAGCCTCGTACCAAGGTCACGCAACCAGCGACAGCCCCGCGCCCGCGTCCTGCGGTTGCTCACCGCTGTCGATGAACGGGATGATCGAGAAGGTCTGCCCGCCGCGCTGCTCTTCGTTCTGCACGGCGTTCACGCGCAGGTCGCCATCGGGCGTGTTGATCAGAAGCGACAGGTAGTCATTGCCCGTGCGGCTGCTCTTGGCCATCCAGGCCGAGCCGACGCGGATCGGCTTGCCCCGGGGCGAGCTGACCTCGATCCGGTAGTCGGGGTGGGTCTCCTCGATCTTGTAGCTGTTCTCGATCAGCATGAACTCCAGATCGAACATCATGTTGGCGATGTAGCCGGTGAAGGCGTTGTCAGCGTCCATTGCGGTGAGCTCGCCCGAGAGCGAGCCGGATTTCATCAGGCCGTTCGAGACGAGCGGGATGATCTCGAATTCGCCGCTCTGCGCCGCGCGCGCCTCTTTCGTCTGCACCGCGTTGACCCGGAACGGGCCCAAACCGACATCGATCTGCATCGAGATGTAGGGGTTTCCGCTGGTATTGCCCGTCTCGTTCCAGGCCGTGCCGATGCGCACCTTGCGGCCCGATTTGTTGACTGCTGTCACGTCGTAATCCGGACTGCGCGCGGACATCTTGGCCCGTGCCTCAAGCTGGATGGCGATGTCAAAGCGTGACGAGTGGATCATGCCGGTGTATTCGGCGGCTGCGGTTTCGGCATTGCGGGTGAGGTTTCCTGCGAACATGGGATGGTTCCTTTTGGATTGGCCGGTGCCTGACGTCCTTGCCAGCGCATCCGGGATTGCTTTCTCGACCCCTTGAGGGATCACAAATCAGAAAGCTTGCTTTCCCTTTATGCCCCGCCCCCGGCTTCGCGATCCCGTCTGAGTAGGTGTGCCGCCGCGCCCCCGGGTGCTGCGCCCCTCTCCTGCCCGTCTGATCTTGATTGGCGGCCCGGATTTTCCGCAGCGTCCTTCGATTGCGCGATGAAGAACTCCGCCTCTTTGCCATTCAACCGGTGCCCTTCCCGGTCGGTCAGACCGATGCAGCTGCCGTTCGGCAGAAAGCTGATCAGGTACTGACCGAGCCGGTCCTTGTGGACAACGTAGCCGGTATTGGCCCAGTGCACGGTCTGGCCGGCATCGACGGCCGCCTTGATGTCATCGAGTGTCATGTGACCCTCCTCAAGTAGAATGGTGGGGAAACGACGCAAGAAGCCCGATCTTCCAACCGGGCTTCCGTGCGGCATTCAATTGGCAAAAAGCCGGGTCCTGTCAGGCACTCTGCGCCACTTGCATCGCGCGCGCCGCCATCCAATCTGTCAGGCCAAGAACCGTTCTGCCGGCGGCGACTTCAGATGCCCAGGCGGCCCTTGGGTCGCCGCAGGGCTCATCGCCGGAATGCCGGTCGATGTGGCCATTGGCCATCCATGGCTCGGGCTGGATCCGCCGCAGCCAGTCCGCCATGCTCGGGATACGGCCTTGGCAGTCTTCACGGATATGCTGCTCGCCGATCCAGCGCACGGGGATGTCCCGACCTGCGCTATTGGTCAGGGTCAGACCGAAGACACGTTCAGCATCGAACAGACCTTGGGTATGGTGGCGCAAGGCCCGGTGCGTGAAAAGCGCGAGGTGCTCTTTCGAGGCGTCAAACCAATCGTGCACAGCCTGATAGTCAGACGGCACCCCGCCGAAATTCCGGGCAGAGCTTTCAGCGTGATGAAGCGGATGTGCCATCTCAAAGTCCCTCGTCATAGCTGTGCGAGCATTCGACATAGCGGTCGGCGTGATCGAGGGTGATGCTGTCTGCTGCAATGTCCCAGGTCAGCGTGCCATAGCCGCCCTCGTTGTTCTCGAACCCCGGATGATAGTGATAGGCGAGTGACCAGGCGAAATCGCCCACCTCGGTGGCAAGCGGTTCCGGCAGTTTGACCTCCGCAGGCTGCACAATCACATCTTCGACATTGCCGGAGTCGCCATAGCCTTCGTATTCCGCAGTGACCTCGCTGATGCCGAGCGCTCGTAGTTGTGCGATCAGCTCCGCTCGGGATGCCTTCAAGGTGGTTTCGCGCTCTGCGCGCCACTGAGCCGCCATTGCGGCATAGTCGATCTGGGGGTTGGTCATGGGTCTGTCCTCTTGTCAGATGTTGGGGGGGCCGGGCGTGGCATTGGTCAGCGCGCGCCCGGAACGCGCAGACCGGTCAAATCCCGATCCGCGACGCCCGACCGGAAGCCCGCTTTAACTTTTCAGGCGGCTTGGTCTGCCGTGTTGGCAGGCCCCTGCCCCACGACCCGGGCCAGAATGGTCCCCGTGTCGATCCCGTCCCCATGCGGCAGGAACACCCGCAACTGGAAGGCGATGATCTCCGTGAAACACCCCATGGCCTTGAGACCTTCAATCATGCCCCGATCCGCACCGCCCAACTCAAGGCGCATCTCGCCTGCGACACGACGACGGGTCAGGGTGAGACCCCGGCCGAGATCGACCGGCGCCGTGGTGCCGAGGGCGGCGGTCAACATCTCCTGCGGCGTTTGCGGGTTGGAGACGAGGAAGCGGGCGCGCAACGCGGCCGCGCCTTGCTCGCTCAGCGTCCGCCCGATCATCGCCGTCGCCCCGTCGGGCGTGACCCGGTAGATGCGCTCATTGGTGGTCGGAATGTCCTTCCAAATGGGCAGCAGCAGCCCGGTCAGCAGGTAGAGCTTGGTCGTGGTGGTTTTTGGCAGGGACGCAGCCTCGGCATCCCAAAGTCCTGCAAACTCAGGCCTGTTGATCTCTTCCCAAGCCGAGGACTCGAACCGTGCCTCTTCGAAATAGCTCGACCCGTTTGGCCTCACCGCCTTGCGCATCAGCGTGACAATGTCCTCGTCATACATCTGCATAGGGCGCGCCGAGATGAGCGCCGCGCGACCGGAGGCGCGATTAACCATCGGCAGCTTGTCCGGATTGCGCGATATGGCCTCTTCGGCGCCCAGGACATGGACTGGGTCCGTCACCTCGAGCCCGATGATCCGCGTCACGGCGCCGGATTTCGGGCAGGTCCAGAGATCTTCCGTGGAGACCTGTTCTATCTTGTCGCCGCGTAGGGTTTCCACACCGAGATCGAGCGTGCCCGCCGCGCGCGCCCGTTCCGTCTGATCGGCAATCCGGCGCATGAACTCGGCAAAGAGTGCGTTCTGCATGTGGATGGGCAGGGCCAGAACCCGGTTCAGAAACCGCTGGATCGGCGGCAGCTCCTCAAGGAGCACCCCCTCCTTGTCGATCAGCCGCAGGGCCGTCCAGTCGGTGAAGCTCTCGTAGCTCATCGCCTCGGCCCGCCCGGCAGCAAGATCGGCGAAATACCCACGCAGCGCCGCCCGTGCGATCGGGCTTTCGAGATTGTCCTCCTCGCGGAACATGCCTTGCGAGCCGGTCTCGCGCTGGCCCTTCGTCAAGGCACCCAGCTGGTCGAGGCGTTTGGCTATCGTCGAGGTGAAACGCTTCTCGCCATGCACATCGGAGGTGCAGACCCGGAAGAAGGGCGCGCTGACCTGGGCCGAACGATGCGTGCGGCCGAGCCCCTGGATGGCCGCATCGGCGCGCCAGCCGGGCTCCAGCAGGTAGTGCCGCCGCCGCTTCTGGTTCTTCGCCGTTTGCGCCGCGTGATAGGAGCGGCCCGTGCCGCCCGCATCGGAGAAGATCAGGACATCCTTCTCCCCGTCCATGAAGGCTTGGGTCTCGGAGGAATTGCTGCTGGCAGCGCGCTTCTCGATAAATAGATGGCCGTCTTCGGCCTTGAGGGGCCGGATCGATCGACCCGTGACCTCGGCAACGGCCTCGTCGCCAAAGGCCCAGATGATCTGGTCGAGCGCCGAGGGGATCGGGGCCAGAGTCATCAACTCCATCATCGCCGCATCGCGCAGGGCGAGCGCCTCGCGCGAGACGACCAGCGCGCCGGTCTCGTCCCTGAGCGGCTCGGCCACCATATTGCCGTCGATCTCCACGAGCTTCTGCGCGTGGATCGGGAAGGCCTGTTCCAGGTAGCCCAGGACATAGTCGCGCGGCGTCAAGGCACCCTCGACGAGCTCGTCTTCCGCGTCCATCGTTTCAAGCCGACGTTTCAGCAGGCTCTCGCCGGTCGAAACCACCTGGATGACGCACGCGTGGCCCGTTGCCAGATCGTCCTCGATGGCGCGGATGATGGTCGGTGCCTTCATGCCCATCAGGAGATGGTTGAAGAAGCGCTGCTTGGTGCTCTCGAAGCGAGATTTGGCCGAGGCGCGTGCGGCCGAGGCATTGGTCTCGCCCCAGGCATCGTTGACGCCGGTCGCAGTCAACGCGGCTTCGAGATTGTGGTGGATCGTCCGAAACGCGCCGGCATAAGCATCGTAGATCTCGATCTGGGCCGGGGTGAGCGCATGTTCGAGCACGTCATACTCCACGCCATCGAAGCTGAGAGCACGGGCCGTGTAGAGACCAAGCGTCTTGAGATCGCGTGCGACCACCTCCATGGCGGCGACACCGCCTGCTTCCATCGCCGAGACGAAACTCTCGCGGCTCGGGAAGGGATACTCGGGTCCCTGCCCCCAGAGACCGAGACGCGCGGCATAGGCGAGGTTGTGCACGCTCGTGGCGCCCGTGGCCGAGATGTAGAAGACGCGTGCACGTGGTGCTGCCAGTTGCAGCCGCAGGCCCGCAAGGCCCTGCTGGGAGGGTTTGACCCCCCTGCCCTGCTCGGACCCTGCGGCATTCTGCATGGCATGGGCCTCATCAAAGGCCAGCACGCCGTCGAACTCCGCGCCCATCCAGGCGAGGATCTGGCTCAGCCGCGTGGTGCCGCATTTGCCCGCGGACCGCAGCGTAGCGTAGGTGACGAAGAGGATACCGTCCCCCATCGGGATGGGCTGGTCCGGTTTCCATTTGGAGAGCGGCTGGATGTCTGCAGGCGAGCCGCCGAGATCGGTCCAGTCGCGGATCGCGTCCTCGATGAGCGTGGCGGATTTGGAGACCCAGATCGCCTTCCTGCGCCCAGCGAGCCAGTTCACCAGGATGAGCCCGGCGCATTCGCGCCCCTTGCCGCAGCCCGTGCCGTCACCGAGGAAGTAGCCAAGGCGATAAGCATTGGCGTCCGGGTCATCATCGGCACGGGTGAGTTTGGTCTGGTCGTCGTCGATGGTGAACCGCCCCGGCAGGTCACGCCCATGGGCATCATTGGCCATGATGATGGTCTCGAGCTGAGCCTCGGAGAGATGCCCATCCTCGATCAGCCTGGCAGGCAGGCGCAATTCCGCACTGGCCGCGCCAGAAGGCACGGGTGGCGCCACGGAAGCCATGGCGATGCTTTCAACCAAGGGCGTGGGATGTTCCTGCGCACCCGCGATCTCGATCCGCTGAGGGCGATAGCGCGCATAGATATCCGAGACGGGCGTGTTGTCGCGCGCGGCCTCAAGGCTTGTGAAAGTGAGCGGTATGGCGGCGTTGGTCTGAGCGTTGGACGCCACAACTCTAGCAACTGGTCGCTTGCGCGTGACAGGTACTGGACCGACCGATCGCGCATGAGGGTTTTTCGCCGCCTGTTGTACGGGGCGCGCCTCGGGCCGGGTTGCGGCCACGGCGTCGGCAAAAGGAAGGGCTTCATCCAAGTCCCTGACGCTGGCGCGGATCATCTCTCCGTCCTCCTGCACCTTGTCGAAGACCATCAGCTGGGTTTCCACAGAGGTGCCGAGCTTGCGGTAAACCTGTCCCGGCATCGTGAGGGCCAAGCGCGGCGTCAGGAGACCGCAAGCGCGGGACCAATGCGCGGCATCGCGTTCGGGCGTGAATCCCGGCGGCATGATCGCCACCAGCCGCCCGCCATGCGCGAGACGCTTTGCAGCCGCAATGAGATGTTTGGCGGCGATGTGCTTGTCGCGGGAGCGATCGACCGAGGAGGCGAACGGCGGGTTCATCACCACGATGTCGGGTAGAACCGGCGTCTGCAGCAGATCGTCGATATGCTCGCCGTCATGGCCCGTCACATCTCCCCCAAAGACGGCCCGCAGGAGGCGCTGACGAAAAGGGGCGATCTCGTTGAGCAAAAGCGTGGCACCGGCTCGGGTGGCGAACGCGGCCAGGGCACCGGTACCAGCTGACGGCTCCAACACGGTCTCGCCCTTGCGGATCGCTGCGGCCCGCACCGTCAGAGCCGCGAAAGACAACGGCGTGGAAAACTGCTGCAGCCGGATCTGCTGCTCTGACCGGCGGGTTTCCGTCAGCAGCCGCGAGGCGAGCAGCTTTGCGGCGAAGTAATCATCCTCACTGTTATCGCCACGTAGCAGCGCCTGCACAGCCGCCGCCTGCATCAGGTCATAGGCCTTCCGCCAGTCCCAGGCGCCCCCGGCATCACTGCCAAGAAAGGTCTCTCGCATGATGCGTGCGAGCGCTGAGCTGCGCAGGGGTTGGTGGTCGATCTCCGTGCCGATCTGCTCGAGGGCAGAAACGAAGTTAGCTTTGGATTCAATAGGATCGGGGAGCGTTGAGCAGGGCTTGGACATGGGGAATTCCTTTGGATCAGGGTCTGAGTTCCAAAGGAGAAAAAGCCCGCTCTACACTTTGAAGGCGTAGAGCGGGCAATTTCTTAGCATCGGGCCTGCACCCCGATCATGGCCACTGCTGCGCAGCATGAAGAACGCGCAAAATGGTCACCATCTCAGGGCTTTCAGCATAAACTACGATGTAGTTCGGCCGAACAACCATCTCCCTAGTCCCGTCCACACGGCCCGCGCGGTACATCTGAGGGCGTTCTGGAAGGAGGGACGTCTTGTGTTCAATCTCGTCTTTGAGAACTTGAGCGGCATCCGGGTTGTCGTCAGAGATGTAGTCAATGATTGCCAGCAAGTCGGCGATGGCCGTCGCTTTCCATTCAAGAACGGGCCCATCAAGATTTGGCAAGGCGCTTCCCGTCAATCAATGCCTGGGCGTCTTGCATCGCCTTGGTATGGGGCGTTGTGGGGCGTGGATCGTCCAGCGCTTCCTGTACCTTCGCCCGGAACCAGGCGTCATAGGCATCCGGATCAGCGGTCAATCCGGCAGGCAAGCCGCCTTCTGCGGCCACGCGGGTCAGAAGAATACGCACCGCGTCGGAGAGCGTCAGACCGACGCCGGCAAGTGCGTCCGAAGCCTGTGCTTTCAGCTGATCGTCAACACGGACATGAAGCATGGATGTTTGGGCGGGCATGGATGGTCCTCCAGTGGATGGGAGTGATGTATCTCATTTGAGATACGGTTTCAAGTCGGCAGTATGTGCGCGCGTGGTCCTCAGGTGTTGTCTCAACGGGAAACTCAGCCACCCTGCCCCGCCAGGAACTCCGCCAGCACCGGGCTGGCTTCGCTCTTCGCGGAGTTGAGCAGCACCGAGCCCGCAAGCGTCGCTTTCGACAGGCGTACGAGCCCACCGGTTTCCTCGATGCGGTAGCAGCGGCGTTTTTGCCGCCCGCGCCTGTAGTGGGTCGCGGTGACGATCTGGCAGGTGCTGCCATCGGTGAACGTCACAGGGGTCGCGAGCTTGATCTTGTCGCCTTCCTCGTAGTCCGGGATTGCAGCCCAATCCCGGCAGCGCTGACGCCAGTCCTGGGCGTAGCTGTCCGGGTCTTTCAGGTCGGAGAGGAGCTCGATCAGCCCAAGGGGAGCACGAGATTCGTTCGGGCCAGCACTTTCCTCCATGTCCTTGTAGCCCCAGCACCCATCGTCGTATCGGGTGAGGAAGACAGCGCCGAAGGTGATCGAGCCATCGGCATCCGTGACATAGGTCGCGTCCTCGACAGGGGTGCCGTCGAGATCGGTGACCCTTGCCGCCGCATACCAGGTGGAGCCGACCTTGCAGGCTTTGACCAGTTCGGTTTTGCGCGTGTCGCTCTCGAAGGTGCAGAGCCGGGCAATCTCCGCTTTCTCGTCCGTGTAGGTCTGGACGCGGCGGTCGGTGTAAAAAAGCCAACCCATTTCAGAGTCCTTTCTCTCATTGGGAAAATTGTTGTCGCCAATGTCCCGAGAGGGCCGCAGGCCCGGCAGGGTATTGGCGATGCGTGTTTGAGAAAGGGCGCGCTATGCCACCCTCCGGTCATCGATTTCCATCAGGGCATCGAGCGGTACGCGGTAGGGCTGCATGGCGTCGAAATCCTCGCAATTGCCGCAGTTCTGCACGATCGCGAAGGTGTCACAGGCATCCTTGAGAATGACCCGGAAGGTGCCGCCGAGGCCCGAGGGCACCTCGTAGGTCCCGCCGATGAGATAGTCCGAGGCCCGGCGCACGAAGACGCGGATACTGTGGCCATCGGTGGCGAGCCGGATCGCCCCCTGCCCCCGGTCGATGAGCACCTGCACGTCATCCAGGATGTCGGTGTAGAACTGGCCGGTCAGATCGCGAAACGCCATGCGGCGCTGCGCCATCCAGTCGGTGTCCCGAAACGGGTTCATGCCATCGGCGAAGGCGAAGGAGGGATCCGCCTGTTCGGTCGTGACGATGCGAGTGGTCGTCCCATCGATCCCGTTCGAGCGCAGATGCACGCCATTGCCGACGATGAGGATCAGGGCGGGCTTGTCCACCGGTCCGTTCCAGTTGGGCAGGAAGGTTTTGCAGGCTCGCGCATGTGCGATCTGCGCCGCAACAGCGGAGGCAGAGAACTTGAGAATAGCCATGGGGATGTCTTTCCGTTGGGTGTAGGAGGGTCGACCCGCGCAGGTGGCATGATCCACGCGCGGGTCGGGTGATGGCTCAGGCCGCCTGCGCGACCCCGCTGTCAGACTCCGGGGTTTCCGCAGCGGGCTCTGCCTCATCACAGGCAACACCGGCGGTCTGCATCATCGGCGGGCACCAAGCGGCCACCGCAGCGCACTGTGCATCCGTCAGCGTGGCGAAGGGCTCGGCGAAGAGCTTGTCGCAGAAGGCGACGATCTCCTTCTTGCTCGACGAGGCCAGCGTCACAGCCTCCTGGGCGAGACCCAGATCCTCGTCGAGGATCTTCAGGAGCCAGGCCTTCTTGAAGCGGTTGAAGAGCGCCGCATTCGGCGTCCAATGCGCGCGAATGTCAGGCATGACCTCGATCTCGAAGTCATGCATCAGGCTGTCGCGCTGCCGGTCCCGCGCGAAGCAGGACTGCGTGGTGCTGGCCGTGGCATAGGCAACAAGCTTGGCCTTCTCACCAGGCTGCAGCGCGCGAAACGCTGCGAACTGATCGGCGGGCGCGCGGGCGTCATCGAGCCAGGACAGATCAAGCGCATCATGCGCCGCCGCCACCTGCTCGAGGGAGGTCTCGTCCATCTTGGCATGGTTGCGGTACTCTTTGCGGGCCTCGACCTTGATCGCCTGCGTGACACTCATGCCGCTGGCCAGAACATCACTCACCAGCTTGAAGAGCGTCAGATCGAGCGTGGCCTCCGGATGCAGCGCCATCGCGGCCCCAAGCGCCATGGCCCGCTCGGTCTTGAGGTCCTCAGCCAGCGAGGCCGGGTAGTTGATTTCACCAGCGTCCGGGGCCTCCTCCCGCGTCGGGTTACTCGCGGAGCCGCGTGCGCCCTCCTCTTTCACGGTGTCCTCTGGGCGCACGAGGCCCACATGGAGCGTCACCTGACCGTTGGACCAGGACGCGATCACGCCTGCACGGGCGAGATCCTCGGCGCTATAGGCCTCCTGCAGGTCGCGGGCTTCCTCTTCCAAGGCGTCCACGCGCTCGTAGAGAGCGTTGTAGGCATCGTCATCGAGCCCCTCATCTTCCATCTCGAGCTGCAGTTTCTCAAGCTCGGCGGTGATCTCATCGATGCGCTTCTGGGTCGCCTCATCCGGCTCGATCGGGCTGGGATAGACTCGGCCATAGTCGGCCATGGTCGCGTAATCGTAGCGGACCACCGCATCGGCCCAGGCAAAGCCCAGCCTCATACGGGCCTCCTCGGCGGCGGCACAGAGCTTCTCGAGCAGGATGGTTTCGACCAGCGCCGCATCCTCAAGCACGGAATGCTCTTCAAGAAGATCGGCCGCGACAGCGCCACCCCACGCTTCGTAGTCCGCGCGCACAAAGGCCCCAATATCATCGCTGACCTGCACGCCGCGGGATTTGAGGGCCTGACGGACGGTGTAGGCCTGCAGATAGCCGCCGTCTTTCGTGAGCGCCTCGAAGACCTCGCGCTGCGCCTCCTGGCTCGGGTGCTCGGCGAAGGCCTTCATCGTGTCGAGCGTGATTGTCTTGGCACGGGCCGCGGCGCGGATGTCGGGGTGGATCAGGCCGTAGCGCAACCGGCCTTTGACGGCGGCGACGGTGGTGCCGAATGTCCTGGCGATCGTCTCGGGCGTCTGGCCGTCGACCTCCATCATCCGGGCGAAGGCCTCGAACTCGTCGATGGCGTTCATCGGCGCCTGGGTGATGTTTTCGGCGAGCGACAGTGCAGTGGTCGCGTCACACTCCTCCGGCACAAGGCGGCAGTCCACCTTGGTTTTCGCCGTGAACCCCTTGGCAGCCTTGTCGGCGACCAGTTCCTTCAGCGCGGCATGGCGCCGGCCACCAGCGAGGACAGCGTAATTGCCGTCGAGTTTCTGGACCAGAAGCGGCTGGAGCAAGCCGAGAACGGCAATGCTGGCTTTCAGGTGCGCGATATTCTCGGGGTCATAGGTTTCCGGGGAGTTGCTGCGCACATTGGCAGGGTGAGCTTTCAGATCGCCGATGGCGACAGAAACAGGTTTGAAACTTGCGGTCATGGAATGTCCTTCTCGGTGGGTGGGATGCGGCCCGCGCGCTCACGCGCGTGACCAATCCCCGGCTTCAGGGATCACCACGACAAAAGGCCCACTTTCCCTTTGAGGGGTCAGTGGGCCTTCATTGCTTGACGTATAAGGCTTGGGGGCGTGTCCCCTCGCCTACCAGTCGCGCGCCAGCATGATGGTCAGCACGCGCATGGTGGTGGCAGGATTGTCCGGGGTCTCAGCCCCGTAGCGGAAGTCCGAACCCGCCTCATAGAGATCGATTTTCCAGAACACGGTCTCGCCCCGGATCTCGACCGCCCCGAAATCGTGCCATCCCTCGGGGTCGTTCTCGGGCTCGAATGTATCGAACGCACCGGTGGCCTTCACCGCCTCGGCCATGAAGCCGTCACCGGCCTCCATAAGCGAGCGGGTGACATGCATTCGGCCCTGAATAGGCTGCGCAGGCGGCACTCCAAGGCACGCGAGCTTGCGAAACGCGTCGTTCTGCGCCGCGATCACGGTTGGATCCGGACGGTCTGGCTGGGGTTGGACGGTCATGGACATGGGAATCTCCTTTGAGAAGTTGAAACACCCTTCCCAAAGCCCGCTTTTTCTTTTCCGATTGGTGGAATGACCGAAGCAGAAGGTGCCCTATCCGAACAGCCCCTTGGGTCTGTAATATGGGTTGGGGATGGTTTCGATCCAGCCGCCTTGTTCTTTGATGCTCTCGAGCGCAGCCGAGAACGGATAAGCGCCCTCGGACTGGCTCCACCAATAGGCACCGCGCTTGAAGACGATGATCTTGCGGCGGCGGTCTTTGAGTTCGCGCCGGTCCGCGAAGCGGCAAACTGTCCGGGGGACAGTTTGAGGCAAGAACGGGCGGAGCCCGGCCACCCGCAGCGTCTTGGGTTCCTTGCGTGACATGGGAGTCTCCGTTCTCCGTGTGGTCAGGCGGCCTCGGCACTGCGCCCTGCCCTGCCCGTCTCCGATCTGGCGATCAGATAGTCGCAGGCGCGCTGCGCGTCCGCGGCGTGCTTGAAGATCGCGCCCTTGTCTGAGCGAAGGACCCGCAACCAGTTGTGGAGGTAGGCGGCATTCATCTCCAGCGTATGCGCCGTGAAGCCAAGCGTCTGGCCCATAAACACCGAGGTCAGTTCCGCGACGATCTCCTCGCGCGCGTAAGAGGTGTTGCCGAACTTCGAGAGACCAAAATCACGGTTTAGCCGATGCGGGGCTTTCGTGGCATGGGCCAGCTCATGGGCCCAGACCCCGTAGAAATTGCGCGGCTCGTGGAACCGCGTGATGGATGGCATGTAGACCTTGTCCACGGGCGGTAGATAGTACGCTTCCGTTCCTGTGAAGACGGTCGTGATGTCGATGGCATCGAAAAACGCCTGCATGTGCGGGATAGGCTCAGACGGCGCATGCTCGGGCACGGGCTCCGGGTCGGGGAAGAAGTTGTCGGGCAGGTCCTCGATCTGGCAGGCATTGAACACGCGGTAGGATTTCTGGAAGCGAAAGACGCGGGCCTCCTCGGAGCGATCATCTCTCTCCCCCTGATCATCCTCGCTGCCTGCGCCTTTCCGGCTTCGGCCGTAATACACTACGACAGAGGACTTCTCGCCCTTGCGGACCTTTGCGTCCAACGCATTGGCCTGCGGCAACGTCATCCAGAAGGGAGAGCTGTGGCCCGCCATCACGGTGCGCATCGTCAGCAGGAAGTTGTTGACCCCTTGGTAGGGCTCACCGCCCACGCGCAGGGGGCGTGAGCTTCCGCCTGCCGTCCAGGGCTTGCGCCACGGCAGGACGCCACGCTCAATGATACGGATGATTTCGTTTGTGATGACCTCGGAGGCATCGAATTTGGGTGTGCGGGATCGGGCCATGGCTGGCCTCCTTTCGAGTATTGGTGAGAGGAAATGGTGATCAGATTGACTGACGGGACCGCGGATCGTTGGCGATCTTGGCACCGAGCTTTTCGACCATGTCGATGTAGGTGGTCAGCGAGACGCACTTGCCAGCACCCGAATGCTCAGGGTTGAGCAATCCGTCCCGCGTCACCCGCGGCAGGTTGGCGAAGGCGATGACGTCACTGATGGGTCGGATATCGATGAACGGGGTTCCCCGTGCGACCGCGAGGGCGGCCAAGGGAAAGCGCTCGATCGGCGCGAAACTCGAGACGGTGGTCCACCCGAGATGGAGGAATGTCCCACTGTCTCCGCAGGTCACATGCGCATTTGGCAATGACGCAGCCTGCCTGAGATAGCCGAGATCGCGGAGAACGGCTGTCCGCTCGAGCTGCCGTGCCAGCTCCGTCTCGCCGGTTCGGCGCAGCGCTCTATGCCGCCACCAAGAGGCAGCGGTCGCGCGCAGCATGCGCAAGACACCTGTTTGCATGGGAATGCCCTTCATCCGGAACGGCAGACCGGAACCCGGCCCGGACCCGTCCGAGGCACCCCAAAGGCCCTCATCCGTCAGTCACAGAAACCCGAAGTCCACTTTCTCTTTTTCCGGCCACTTTGGGCACACAACAAAACCGAAAAGCCCGGCACATCTGCCGAAGCCATTGATTTTATGCAGCAATTCTAGATCGACAACCAAGATCGGCAACGCATATCGGCAAAAACTTGCTTGATAGTACGAAATGTGGTTATTTTTCAATTGCTTTGCAAACATAGAAGATCGGCAAAAATGCTGGAAACACCCGCCAGAATCGAACCCTGCTTCTTCGAGGAGCATATTCCTACAGAATTGGCAGACCTTTCGGTCGACATCCAGAGGGAAGCCACCGGGCTGGGACAAGGGCTGCATCCCGACAGCGCAGCCGAGCTTGCCGATCTCGTCCGCGTGATGAACTGCTACTACTCCAACCTGATCGAAGGACACAACACACGCCCCCGCGACATCGAAAGGGCGCTGGCTGGTGCCGAGCTTGAGGAAGAAACCCGTCCCCTTGCCCTTGAGGCCCGGGCGCACGTCATCGTTCAACGGGCCATCGACGAGATGCATCGCAAGGGCACCCTGCCCCGCCCCACATCTGTCGAATTCCTGACCTGGGTCCATAAGAGCTTCTACGACGAGATGCCTGACGAGTTTCGGGTCATCGAACATCCCGACGGCACACAAGAGCCCATCGTTCCGGGACGCATGCGCCAAGATGACGATCGGGAAGTTGCGGTCGGGCGCCACCTACCTCCTTCATCGTCGCGTGTTGCGGCGTTCATGGATCATTTTGACAAACGGTTTCAAATTGCGGCGCGGTCTTCGAGCGGACGGATCATCGCGATCGCGTCTGCACATCACCGGCTGAACTACATCCACCCGTTCCCGGATGGCAACGGACGTGTCAGCAGATTGATGTCTCATGCCATGGCCCTCACAGCAGGGATAGGTGGCCAGGGGCTCTGGTCCGTTTCGCGTGGGCTGGCCCGCGGGCTGATCGATCGGGGCGAGTACAAACGGATGATGGATCTGGCCGACAGCCCACGCCGCGGAGACCGAGACGGGCGCGGCAACCTGTCAGAGGCGGCACTGAAGGCGTTCAGCGAATGGTTCCTAAAAGTGACGCTCGACCAGATCACGTTCTCTGCGAAGCTGTTCGATCTCGGCGGATTGGACCAGCGGTATCGACGTCTTGTTGCAGATACCATCGATGACAAGCGAGCGCCGGAACTAATCTCGGCGGTTCTTCGGCATGGCGCACTGGAACGAGGCGACGCGCAGATTGTCCTCAAGACGTCCGAGCGTACTGCTCGCAACACGCTGAGTAAACTGACCGCCGCCGGATACCTGACTTCCGTCTCGCCGAAGACACCCGTTCGTTTGGCGTTTCCGTTGGATTATCGAGAGCGGCTCTTTCCAAACCTCTTTGGAGATGGTGACCTCCCACAATAACTTTAGGGATTTTGGGTGTAATTCCTGGCCGCCGATTTCTACCATGGGCTGCGAGATTTTCATCAAGGCTTGCTCGTGTGTCACTTGTCCACCGCGGTGGACATCTGCTGGTCTGAGATAAACTGAAGAACCACCACGCGCCGCTAGGTGCGTTTGGACAGTTTTGGTTGCCACAAGCTCCGCTTCTCGTTCGAAGTCCACCGCGGTGGACATTAGACAGTTTGCTCATTGGTTTCGGACAGTCGCTTGATCAAAGCTAATGGATTAAATTGGTTTTGCCTTTGACCCAGGGTGATACTGTGAAAATACGCCCCAAAATCCCTGATGCGTTTTCCAAGCTGTAGCATGATGAAGATCGCGCATGACGCTTTCTGAGCTCCTACAGCATTCTTGGCTTTCTCAAAAGTTTCTGGGTGAATGCCCATCATGGGTGCAAGTGTTCGAGCATGTTTTTCAATGTCAAACCAGTTTCTAAGTCTCTCTGTGGAGAACGATGTCGCCTGATCGCAGACTGAGGTCAGCAAGTCTGGTTTCAGGACCTCATCGCCCATGTTGCTATCTAAATCTTTTTTTTCTTCTTCAGACTTAGATTGATGCCGGACAGTTTGTCCGTCATTGGCGGGCAATTCCATAGTTTCAGGCGGGTCATCCGGGGTAGACAAACTCTGGCATTCTGCATCTGTATTGGCGAGCAGAGCGTGGTATTCGGGGAGGCTCAGCTTCCTGCGTAGAGCTTTCCGTGCGTGGTTGATGAATGTGTTGCTAGGATCGTGCTCTTCCAAATGGGCGAGCTTTGTAAGGATCTGTTTGCGGACAAATATCCGATCTCGCCGGTTATTCTCCATCTCTTGCGCGATGGCTATAAGCTCGCTCGCACGTTGGAGCAGGGGGGTGAGAGACAATCCATAACTGATGCACTCCCCGCCGGATGAGCGAACGCGGTAGCGCTTTCGGTTCGAGCTGTCATTGCGCTTGATGAATCCGAGTTCAACGAAGCGGTTGATGTGCCTCCGGAGTGTCCGTTCGTCGATTCCGCCAACGCGCTGGCAAAGTGAAATGTTAGACGCAAAAACCGTTTCGCCATGGCCAGGTTTCAGAAAACTGAGCATTGCTTGAAGTGTCTGTATGTGGCCAGGACGTAGACCAAACACGCTGCGTGCATCTCTCAGGGCTCTGAAGATGGTCCAGACGTCGGTTTCAGATGGGGGAAATGAGCCGCGGGTTGCATCAGCACCTGCGGCTTCGATCGAGAGTTTTGTAAATGCCATGGCTTGTTCACGACGACCGTTCGGCCCACAACTTCCCCGTCTCTTTCCTCGAATTTTCGCGGAAAAAGGCAAAAAATATCAGTCCACCGAATCGGTGACTCTTGACCGGTATGCTGGAGGTTGCTACATCAAAGATGCTAATCAGATGATGAGGGCTCTCCAGGGGAAACTTTGGGGGGCTCTTTTCTTTCGGGTCTTCGCTTTTCTCCTCTGCTCGTGTTGCTCTGTGTGGCCTGGGTTAGGACCCAGAGCCTCTCTCATTCCGCCACTGTACGAAGAGTTGCAAAAGCGTAGCTTCCGCGTGCTCTTCGAGCCATTGGCCGAATTCTGGATTGTCCTTCTTGGTGACCTTGAGAGCGATCGCCTTCTCATCGATTGTCAGCGTGCCCAATGAACTGCCGTTCTCATCATTGATGACCGAAGTCAGCCCACGATTGGGCGGCTTCTTGTCGCTACGTGCTTTGCTCGAGCAAGCCGAATAGACGGCTTGGAACTTTTCGGAACTAGGAGTGTCGTCGGGCAGGGCGGCGAGCGCCTCTTTGGCGATGTCCACCAAATCTACCTTGACCGATAAGGCAGCTAGATCACCCCACTGCCGCCGTCCGATCCCATGTGCTGGCCCGATGAGTTGAACAAGACCGTCTGGCAGTTGTTCTATGACGACCCTGTGGTTGGATACGCCTTGCCGAGTCAGACCCAGAGCATCTTGAATGACACCGGGTTTGTACCCGAATTCTTGCATCTCTTTGATAAAAATAGACTTTTCTATAAAAGACGGATCAAGCCTGAGGTTGTTCTCCTGGCCTTGAGCGATCAGAGATGCGTCATCGTCCAAGGTTCGAACAATTGCCTTGACCGTTCCACCGACCTTACGGACCGCCGCAAGCCTGCGGCGGCCGTAGATGATGCGGTATCTGTCCGGTTGGGCTGATGGACGGACCATGATGGGCACTTGTTGGCCATGCTTGCGAATGCTCTCGGCCAACTCATCGATACTGGAATCTTCCAGCACCAACCGATCGCGCAGCCCATCCATGTCAATCTGATCGGGTTCGATATCGCGAATCGAGTTTGCTGTGATCTCGCGCAAAGAGTCGCGCAATCCTCCAACAGATCCCGGCAGCTTTGCCGCTTTTGGCGGGGTAGGGGAGGGGGCTCCGCTCTCCGTCTCATTCCTTGGAGGCTGGTTGAAGATGTTTCGGGCCATCAGCGACGCCCCCATGCCATTTGGATCGTCTGCTCTAGCTCATCGCCAACGCCATTCACGCTGGTCAGGGCGCGATCAATTGTCTTTCTGATGAATTGGCTTGGATCGACTTCGTAGACGGTCTGCTGGGTCATCCCCGCGTCGGAGATCGCCGTAGACTTCAGCATCGGCTCTGTCATGACCTGACCTGCCAGAATTGATCTCAGGTAGCCTGCCATTTGGGTCTGCGGACCGTCCGACGGTTCATATCTGGTAATCAGGAACTTGACAAAATCCCATGTGACACGCCGACCGATGGCTTCCTCCACCGCCTTGACCGTTTCTGAAGCAAGCTTCAGGAATTGGCTCATGGATGCGATGTCAAGCATGCCAGGTACCACGGTAACCAAAAGCCCCGTCGAGGCTGCCAGCGCAGTCAGGGTTAGAAACCCAAGCTGAGGCGGGCAGTCGATCAGGACGATGTCGTAGTTTGCCTCAACCTCTTCAAGCGCCAAGGCGAGGCGCTCTGCAAAGATGGGTTGTACGCGACGGGCGAGAGCGTTTGCGGTTTCGGTTTCGTACTCCGAGAGCATTAAACCGGCGGGCACCATGTCGAGCTTATGGAAGTAGGTTTTTTGGATGACGTTCGAGAGAGGAACTTGGTCCTCATATCTCAAAGCATCATAGATTGTGCCGCCATCGGCGAACTCAAGCTCGGGCCGAAAGCCGAAAAACGTGGTCAAACTTGCTTGCGGATCGAGGTCTAGGACCAGCACGCGGTAACCGCGCAAGGCATACCTTTGCGCAAGATGAATCGTTGCAGTAGTCTTTGATGAACCGCCTTTGAAGTTGACGACGGATATCACCTGGAGACGATCGCCATCACGTCGACCTGGGCGGTAGCTTTCTGCGTTCTTTCCAGTGCGTCCAAGAACATCGCGCAACTCATCAATCTCTTGGGCTGTGTAGAACCGGTGTCCGCGGTTGTCTGTATGCACTTCCGGGAAGCTGCCTTCCTTGTGCCGGTTGCGCAGGTTAGATGTGCTTACGCGCAGGAGGCCGGCGACTTCGGTGGAACTGAAGCGGCGTAGGGACTTTCGTTCTTCGGGTTCGAAAGCGATCTTCATCTGGCGATCCAAAGACTCAGCCAGATTGTCGGCAAATGCTCCGATATCGGAAGAGCCTATGCCTTGCGTGTATCCAATGTTACGATCATCCATGTCCTGCCGCCCACTCTCGGCCTCTGTTGAGGCTCTTAGTCATTCTGACGGTGTACAGCGTGTCTGACGCGTTTTGCCGTCAGAATGGGAATGCCACGATCCAGTGAGCCCGGCAAGAAGAATCTAAATGTAGTGTGAAAGTTATCCACAACACCTATAGGTGTTGTCGTGTAAAAGACTCAGCAAGTCATTGATATAGATATATTAAATGCAGATCTAACCGAATCGAGCCGCTACTCTGTTGAGTTGGCACATTAGCAGCTAACCCCAAGCAACTAATGGCACTTTCTGCCTCCTGCGGAGTTTTCTCCCGGTGAAATTTTTTGGATTCGGGTCAGAAGCTACATCTGATCTTGGCTCGATTCGTACGGCATGAGGCCAAGTCGTTCCGCCCGCTCCAACAGCATTTTCACCGAGGACGGCTGCCATCTTGTTCGGCCACGAGGCGTGCGTTCGCGCATAGATTCCAGCCGTTCACAGATCGCTTGAAGCGTGATGTCGGGATCTGCGCCCTTGATGCCAGCAATAAGGGGTCGAGTGCGGCTGAGTGCGGAATCCCCCTTTAAGGCTCTGATTGATACAAATTCATCGATTTCGCTCGAGTGTCCTGTAGACCGTTGGGCGTGAGACTGAGAACAACTCGGCCAGATCACTGATGGAATAGTCTC
>NZ_JBGFGN010000159.1:0-2193 GCF_041224595.1 Donghicola sp. XS_ASV15
CATCGTAACCACCAAGGAGTGGATCTATGGACGCCCCCCGCGCAAGGTGTTTTTCACGATAGTAGCAGCGGCATTGGATGCGTGAATCTATCCGGCCTTTCTTGAAGCATTTCGGTTGCTTCTGGCCTCGATGGGATCCGCGTGGTTTCAGTGCCTTCTAAGATGACCGGCCTTTGATGGCCATCACTCCTTACAGGCTTAGAATTGGCGGCCCCTGCCGTTACACCATCGTTTTTCACCTCGCATTCCTAGAAGCCGGAACGCCCGGCACCTATTGCTGCGATTATACAGCTTTGTAGTCTTCTCCACTGCGCAACACTGCCCAAGCGATGCGCGCGGTCTTGTTGGCGATGGCTACAAGAGTTTTGTTGTGGCCTGCCCGTACAAGTAGGTTTTGCGCCCACTTCGCGCGTTGATCATTTCGGCTTGCTATCCGGATCAAGACGGATCTGGCACCGTGGATGAGCTGGCGCCGCAAGTATTGGTTCCCCTGTTTTCCTATGCCACCGAGCCGAGGCTTGCCACCAGTCGTATACTGCCGTGGAACCAGCCCTATCCACGCCGCAAGAGCCCGACCCGACGAGAAGTGCCGTCCGTCATCAACGGCAGCGACCATTGCGGTTGCGATCACCGGTCCGACACCGGGAAGGGTAGATAGGCGTTTACAGCGTGCATCCTTTCTGCAGATCGTGACAAGCTTTCGGTCAATCTCATTGACGCGCCTGTCCAGCGCTTCGAATTCGGAGATCAAGGCAGTGAAGTTCTGCTTTGCCAGAGTTGACAGGCCTGCTTCAGCGACGGCATTTCTGATGTCTTTCCGGAACCGACAAGCACCAACCGGAATGACTACGCCATATTCCGCCAGAAGGCCGCGGATGTGGTTTATCAATCCTGTTCTTTGTGTAATGAGCCGATCACGTGTTCGATGTAACATTTGCAAATCCTGTTGATCGGTCGTCTTTACTGGGACGAAACGCATGGTTGGACGCAACGCGGCTTCGTGGATCGCCTCCGCATCTACCGCGTCATTTTTAGAGCCTTTGACAAATGGCATCACAAAACGGGGGTGAATGAGTCGCACTGGAAAACCTAATGCCTCGAAAAGCCGACCCCAATGATGGGCACTGGCGCAGGCTTCCATGGCTACGGCTTCCGGGGAAATCTCTTGTACCACGGATTTGAGTTTCGAACGGGTTACTTTCTTCGAGATCACCTTGCCTTCACTGGTGATGCCGTGGATGTGAAAGGACTGTTTTCCCAAATCGATCGCAAGTAACTGCATTTTTGAACTCCTTCTACTTGCTGCGTCTGCCGAAAATTATCGGCCTGGGTGCAAGGGGCGTCCATTCCATAAGATGAGACAGAAACCCGGAACCAAACAGAGCCCCGGCGAGAAGGTCGTTAAAGATATCCGCCGAGCCACCCGCAAGCAGTATTCAGCGGAAGAGAAGATCAGGATCGTGCTGGACGGCCTGAAAGGCGAGGACAGCATTGCCGATCTGTGCCGACGAGAAGGAATTGCGCAGAGCCTTTACTACAGTTGGTCCAAGGAGTTCCTCAAAGCTGGCAAGAAGCGCCTCGCCGGTGATACCGCACGTGCAGCGACGTCGACCGAGGTCAAAGATCTTCGCCGTGAGGCACGCGATCTGAAGGAAGTCGTTGCCGAACAGGCCCTGGAGCTACGGCTGCACAAGAAAAGCATGCTCGGGGATGGGGGCGACGACGAATGAGATATCCCGCATCCGAGAAGCTGGAGATCATCCGGCTGGTGGAAGGATCGTACCTGCCGACCAAGCGCACGCTGGATACGCTCGGCATCCCCAGAACGACCTTCTATCGGTGGTATCACCGATATCTTGCCGGTGGCCCCGAGGCACTTGAGGATCGCAGCCCCAGGCCATCACGGGTCTGGAACCGTATTCCTCAGCCGGTGCGCGAGAAGATCAAGGACCTGGCTCTGAAGGAAAGCGATCTGTCGCCGCGCGAGTTGGCTGTGCGGTTCACCGACACGGAAAAGTACTTTGTGTCAGAGGCTTCGGTCTATCGCATCCTCAAGTCCTACGACCTGATCACCAGCCCGGCCTATGTGGTTTTGTCCGCCGCCAACGAGTTCCACGACAAGACCACACGGCCGAACCAACTCTGGCAGACCGACTTCACCTATCTCAAGGTCATCGGCTGGGGTTGGTTCTA
>NZ_JBGFGN010000160.1:0-2475 GCF_041224595.1 Donghicola sp. XS_ASV15
GCACCTTCAAATACAAG
The DNA here is from genome assembly GCF_041224595.1 of Donghicola sp. XS_ASV15. Lineage (NCBI taxonomy): Bacteria > Pseudomonadati > Pseudomonadota > Alphaproteobacteria > Rhodobacterales > Roseobacteraceae > Donghicola > Donghicola sp. XS_ASV15. The sequence goes on from NZ_JBGFGN010000160.1 coordinate 18, forward strand.
TCCACGGTGTATATCCCCAAGCCCTCCCGAAATCCGAAAGGGCAAAAGTGGACGACTTTTACGCCGCCCGCGACAACACTATGCCGTCGCTACCGTGGCCGAGTATTGCTCCGCCGTTCACAACTGGCTAGTTTGCGGCTCCACACAGCTACGCGTTCTCAAAATTCTGCTGTGTATTCAGAATGACTAAAACAGGAGCGGACAACTTCTGCGGCCCCTTAGATGTTTCATTGCAAGACACGCTTACCCGCCGATAGGCGGTCTTCCGCCAATCATTTTCCTCGGCAAGACATCGTCTGATTTTCTTAATCAGTTTCGCAGCCTTCCGCTCCTGCTTGGGATCGCGACAGAGCTTGACCCAGACCTGCCTCCGCGAACTCCACCATCAATGAGAGTCTGCGCCAGCTATGAAGGGGCAGCCACATGCGAAAGAGCCGTTTCACCGCGGCGCGGATCAACGTTAGAAACTAGGAACAAGAGACAAGGACACCGACCACCGATGCGTGCCGCAGGCACAGCCTCAACACTGCCACCTTCTACAAACTGGACGCCAAATATGACGGCACGCCGGATCCACCATTGATGGTGTGGATGGCCCCACCCAAACGGCATCGCGATGTGCCAAGGTGGGGCTGAGTACAGCCATCGAAAGGAGCCATTCATGGGACAACCTATCACAATCGGTCTCGATCTGGCCAAGAAAGTCTTTCAGGTTCATGGTGTCGACGTGCGCGACAAGGTCGTCCGTCGCCGCCAACTTCGGCGGACACAGCTACTGCTGTTTTTCTCGCAGCTGAAACGGTGCCTTGTGGGCATGGAAGCCTGTGCGGGAGCGCATCACTGGGGTCGGGAGATTGCCGCGTTGGGGCATGAGGTTCGTCTCATGCCGCCTGCCTACGTCACGCCCTATGTGAAGCGAGGAAAGACTGACGCGGTAGACGCGCAGGCTGTTTGCGAAGCGGTCACGCGCCCGACCATGCGATTTGCGCCGGTGAAAACGGCGCAGACCCAGTCAGCGTTGCAGGACCATAAGACGCGGGATTTTCTTGTCCGGCAGCGGACGCAGATCATCAATGCGATCCGAGCGCATATGGGCGAGCTCGGCATCGTGGTGGCAAAGGGCATCCAAAACGTCGAGCGTCTGATCGTCGCCGCCGAAGCCGTTCTGGAAGCTGCACGAGCTGCCTTGGACATGCTGGCCGAACAGCTGAAAGGCACACAGGATCCGATCGATGCAGTCACGGCCCGGATCGGAGAGAAACAGGCCGATGACCCGCTCGCGCACCGCTCGGCAACGGTGCCCGGAGTGGGCACGATCTCCTCCAGCGCCTTTGCCGCGACGACGCCGGACGTCAGCGCATTCCAGCGGCGGCAAAGGGCGGCTCGGCCGGATCTCTAAAGCTGGGAACCGCCACTTGCGAAGGCTGCTCTATCTCGGAGCCATGGCGAGGATCAGCGCGAGACGTGGGCGAGGGCAAGGACCCTCGGATAGCCGCACCTGACTAGCTGGACCGAATGCTCGAACGCAAGCCGGTGAAGCTGGTCGCGATTGCGTTGGCCAACCGCATGGCACGAACGATATGGGCACTGATCAGAAGCGGTGAGAGTTACCGGCCCGCATTGGCATAGAAGATAAAGACAACAGCTGCCGACCTCGGGGCGGCAGGCCAAGAGTTGGTGAGGCGCAAAGTGGGGTGATGGCATAGGGACGTCAAAAGCTTGGTTCACCATTCGGACCGCCCCTCTCACTGTTTGCAGGCAAACCGTTGCCGGGCAACGGGCTCACAATATCTGTCTATCAAATAGACGAAGCGATTAGCGGATGCGGGCATTGATCTGTCTGTCGCCGCCATCGTCACTCGGACCGATGGCGTTCCTCGGCGGCCGTTGGTGATGCCTACGATAACGCACTCGCTGAATGTGTGATCGGCCTCTTCAAAACAGAGGTGATCAATCAGATCGGACCATGGAAATCGGTCCGTGACGTCGCATGGGAAACGCTCAAGTGGCCTTACGGCGATGCACGCATCGCCTACCGGCTAACAGGTCGAATGGTATAACAGCCGCCGCTTGCTGGGACCCATCGGATACATTCCGCCCTCTGAAGCAGAGGAAGCATTCTATGCAAACCTGAAGTCACTCGATATGGTCGCGTAGTCGTCGAACAAAATACCCTCCAGTTAATTCCTATGCCTGCCCTTCTACCCCCCGGGGCGTCTCACTCTGCCTTCGCGGGCTGATCGAGAAGCTTGTGCTGCTCCCTGACGCGCGTGATGGGTATACGATTGATCTTCGAGGAGATCTCGCAGCGCTTCTGACCCTTGCAACGGGTGCGACGGCATCGGCTTCAAGGGGCCGGAGGGCCAAGTCATTTATATTGTGAGTGCGGTAAATTTGGTTGCGGGAGTAGGATTTGAACCTACGACCTTCAGGTTATGAGCCTGACGAGCTACCGGGC
>NZ_JBGFGN010000010.1:0-6673 GCF_041224595.1 Donghicola sp. XS_ASV15
GCACCTTCAAATACAAGTCCACGGTGTATATCCCCAAGCCCTCCCGAAATCCGAAAGGGCAAAAGTGGACGACTTTTACGCCGCCCGCGACAACACTATGCCGTCGCTACCGTGGCCGAGTATTGCTCCGCCGTTCACACAACGCTCTTTGACAGAACTTCTTCTCCAAGCACATCTTTGACAAAGGCTCCAACTTCGCGACCACGTTCACCGATCAAAGCGATCACACGAACATCAGCGTGGACACCAACCGCCAGTTCACCGAGCAAATGTGATTTTCCGACACCAGAACCGGCAAAGATGCCCATACGCTGCCCGCGCACCAATGGAAGGACAGTGTCAAACACGTTCAATCCAGTGGACATACGCGCGCCAAAACCACGACGCCGCGCCGCTGCAGGGGGAGACTGATCAAGAGACACCGGTCTAGCGCCCCCCAACAGCGGCCGACCGTCCAGTGGTCGCCCCCAAGGATCGATGATCCGGCCAAGCCAACTTTGATCCGGCGCAATTCGGCGCGCACCCCGATATTCGCTCGAATCGCCTATTGCGCAGCCTGCAGGTGATCTTTCTGGCAGGGCGATGAGTTCATTTTCTTCTAACCCGATGACCTCTGCCTCAAAGGTTTGCTCGGCGGAACAAACTCCGACAACATCACCGAGTCGCGCTCGATGATTCAAACCCGAGATCTTCAAAATACCTGATTTCACAGAGGAAATCCGGCCACACTCTTTGACAGCTCGTAGGATGCTGATCTGGTTTCCCAAGGTTGCAAGGTTGGTCATCGAAAATCCTCGAACAGGTTTATGCAAACCGTTTCTAAAGGAATCGCGGTTAACCCTTGATTGAAGCTAATCGAGGGAGAAGCCCCGATGTTTGAAAATATCGGCATTTTCAGAGTGGCTACGGATCTGATGTCCCACGCCACCGCACGGCAGAGCGTTACTGCCTTGAACATCTCGAACGCCGAGACTCCGGGCTATACAGCGCGCGAGATGCGCGATTTCGAGACGTCATATTCTGCCCCGCAGCCACTAGCGATGAATAGCACGCGGGACGATCATTTCGGCAGCTTTCTCACTGCGACCAAGAGCGGCTTTGACCAGGTAGACACAAAAACACCTGTCGATCTGGAGCAACAGCTTTTGAACAGCGCTCAGATCGAAGGTGACCATCAACGCGCCTTGAATGTCTATCGTTCAACGCTCGGGATCCTGCGGTCCAGTCTTGGCAAAATGTGAGGCAAGCGGATGACCGATCTCACGCAATCCATGTCGATTTCGTCCGATGGCCTACGTCTGCAAAGTCAGCGCCTGCGCCATGTCTCCGAGAATATCGCGCATGCTGACACTCCCGGCTACCAGCGCAAATTGCTTTCGGTGAAAACCAAAGAATTTACCCTGTCTGCCGATCAGGGTCCGCAAGCCGGTCGCGTGGTCCTAGATCAAACACCTGTTCAGGAAATCTACGATCCCGCCCATCCGATGGCCGATGAAAGCGGGCACTACCGCGGATCAAACGTCGATCTTGTCATAGAGCTTGCCGACGCAAGGGCCGCGCAGCGCTCCTATGAAGCCAATCTGAAAATGTTCCAACAAGCGCGAGAGATGTCCTCGAGTCTACTCGATCTTCTCCGCAAGTAATCCAGAAGGATAAAGTGATGGATATCAGTTCCGTTTTTGCCAACCAGAAATTCAGCGCAGCCAAAGAAATCCTGAAGCCCGCACCGCAGGCAGACATTCCAGAGCAGACCATTTCAAAGGTCCAGAGCTTTGCCGACGCGCTGAAGGCAACCGAGGAAACCGCCGTGAGCGCGATGTCTGGCAACACAGACAATGCAGCATTGGTCCAAGCGATCGCGCAAACAGAGTTGGCCGTTGAGACCGTGGTCTCCGTCCGCGACAAGGTGGTCCAAGCCTACCAAGAGATCCTGCGCATGCCCATCTGATGTCCGAGACAGTCATATTTGACTTGATGCGGCTGGGGCTTTGGACGGCTGTTCAAGTCTCGTTACCAATTCTGGCTGTCGCTCTGGTCACAGGCTTGGTTATCGGTCTTTTGCAGGCTCTCACGTCCTTGCAAGAGATGACCCTGACCTTTGTTCCCAAGCTGTTGGCCATCGTCATCACCTTCTGGATGAGCATGGATTTTATGACCGCGAGCTTGGTCAACCTCTTCCAGAACGAGATTATCCCGATTCTCGCGAGGTCCCACTGATGGATTCGTCTTCTTTTGCACCGTTGTCCCGCCAGCAAGGCTTGCTGCAAGAGATGTCGGTGATCGCACAGAATATTGCCAATGCGCAGACCACGGGCTACCGCGAGCAAGGCGTCTTGTTTTCGGAATACCTCGCGCCCCAAACGGTTGACGGTGGCCTGTCGATGACCAAAGCCCACGGTCGGCTCGTGTCTAACACCCAAGGCGCACTGTACGAGACCGGCGGCCAGTTCGATTTGGCAATCGACGGAGAGGGCTACTTTCAGGTCGACGACAACGGGCAACCGCGCCTGACCAGAGCGGGCCATTTCGTACCTGACGCGTTTGGTACTTTGCGCAGCCCCGATGGTTTCGCACTGATGGACCTTGGCGGAACCCCAATCCAAGTACCGCCCGACGCCAGAGAAATTGCAATCGCGCCTGACGGAACGCTGTCTGCCGACGGGCAACCACTTGCGAAAATTGGCGTTGTGAGCCCCGAAAACCCCGGAAACCTAAACCGTTCTGCAGGCGCCGTGTTTGCCGCACCGGATGGCATTTTGCCAACCAATGGCGGTGCCTTGCGTCAAGGATATCTCGAGGCGTCAAACGTCGACCCGATCCGTCAGATGGCCCGCATGGTCGAAGTTCAGCGTGCCTACGAATTGGGCCAGAGCTTTCTGCGCTCCGAAGACGAGCGCATGCGCAACGCCATCGACACTCTTACACGATAAAGGAACCAAAAGATGCGAGCCTTAACTATCGCAGCCACAGGGATGAGCGCCCAACAAACCCGTGTCGAGGTGATTTCAAACAACCTCGCCAACATGAGCACCACCGGTTACAACGCCCGCCGCGCCGAGTTTTCGGACCTACACTATCAACAGATCACCCGAGCTGGCAGCATCAGCGGTAGCGACGGGAGTGTCGTGCCCACCGGTATTCAGCTTGGCCTCGGCGTTAGGCCCTCTTCTGTTTCCGTGAACTTGTCACAAGGTGCGCTGACAGAGACGGGTGGCGACTTGGACATCGCGATCGAAGGTGCTGGGTACTTTGAGGTCGCGCTCCCGTCTGGCGAGTCGGCCTATACAAGAGATGGCGCTCTGAAACGTTCCGCTGACGGTTTGCTTGTGACGTCAGATGGGCACGCGTTGAACCCTGACATCATGATCCCGGTAGATGCGCAAAGTGTCCACATTAATGCCGATGGCGAGGTATACGGATATTTCGCCGACAGCGCCGAAGGGCAACTTCTGGGGCAAATCGCCCTGTCCAACTTCGCGAACCCCCGCGGCCTCGAGGCGCTCGGGTCCAATCTGTTCCGCGAGACCGAGGCTTCTGGCGCGCCTTACAATGCTGAACCCGGCGAAGAAGGCTTGGGGACTTTGCGGCAAGGCTACCTTGAAGACAGCTCTGTCGACCCAGTGCGAGAGATCACGGCGCTGATTGAAGCCCAGCGTGGGTACGAGCTGAACTCCAAAGTTATTTCTGCGGCCGATCAGATGCTTGGCGCAACCACTCAGGTGCGGTGATGCGGTTTGCAGGACTTCTCTTGTGCCTCTTGAACGCCATGCCACTTCAGGCCGAAACGCTTGTAGCGAGCCGAACGCTCCCCGCGCGGACGGTGATCAACGAAGGCGATTTCACGATTGTCGGTGGCGATACACCTGGTGCGGCGGCGACAATTTCCGAGGTCTTGGGCAAAGAAGTCCGATCGACAATCTATAGTGGACGCCCTCTTTACCTAGCTGGCCTGTCATCTCCTGCGCTTGTCGAGCGCAACCAGCTCACCACGCTCGTTTATCAAATCGGCGCGCTGACAATCTCTGCCGAAGGCCGCGCAATGGAGAGGGGCGCCGATGGAGATTTGATCCGAGTGATGAACCTATCGTCGCGGACAATCGTTCAGGGAGCGGTCCAGCCTGACGCAACCATATCAGTATCTGGTAGCATTAAATGAAGAAGTATCACGTATATAGTGTCATACTCTGTGGCATCCTCCTACTGCCGGGATGCAATCGCTTGGATCATCTCGGCCGCGCACCAACGTTTTCGCCGATCGAAACTGAAAACACCGAGCACGCTGCAATGCTCAGCCCAGGCATCCCCCTCTACACTGCAGCCCCCCATCGACGGGGCGACGAAGCCTCTCTGTGGGATGCGGGGCAAAAGTCCTTACTTGGGGACCGGCGCGCAGAAAAAAGGGGGGATATTCTGACAGTCGTCATCGAGATTGATGATGAGGCGGAAATCTCAAATTCGACCCAACGTTCACGCGATGGATCCGAGAACCTATCGCTCCCATCGCTCTTCGGGATTCCCCAGCGGGTCCAGTCAGATTTGCCAGAGGGTGCAAGCCTTGCCGACGCTGTGTCGCTTAGTTCCTCGGGAGAAAGCGCAGGAAAAGGGTCGGTCCGCCGGAATGAAAAATTAACCCTCAGGATCGCCGCAACGGTCACCAACGTGATGCCAAACGGTGTCTTGGTGATTGAGGGACAACAGGAAGTGCGTGTGAACTTCGAGCTTCGCGAGCTTCTGGTCGAAGGCTTTGTGCGCCCCGAGGACATCTCCCGCGGTAACGAGATCACATACGACAAGATCGCCTCGGCACGGATCTCATATGGCGGAAGAGGTCAGATTACTGATGTACAGCAGCCGCGATACGGCCAGCAGATCACTGACATTATCCTTCCTTTCTAGAGTGTTACGATGAAAATCCTTCTTCCTGCCGTTTTGACACTGGTTGGCCTAGGAGCCGGCGCCGGTGCAGGCTTTTTCCTGCCTGTTGATCCCTCGCAGCTTCCCTTGGGCAAAGGCCACGAAGAGAGCTCAATCGACATGCTCGACCAAACCCCAAAAACCACCGAGATCGTAAAACTTAACAATCAGTTCATCGTGCCTGTTATTGAAGATAACGGCCAAAGCGCTTTGGTCATTCTGAGCCTAAGTCTGGAGGTGGCAGAGGAAAAGAGCGAAGAGGTTTTCGAGCTTGAGCCCCGCCTTCGTGATGGGATCATGAAGGTTCTTTTTGAACATTCGAGCCACGGAGGGTTTTCAGGACGGTACTACAGCGAAGACAAGATGTCCGTTCTACGCAAATACCTTCTTCAAAGCGCACAAAGCGTGATGGGCGAGGGTGTTCAGAAGATCTTGATTACCGATCTCGTGCGACAAGCTGCCTAGGACGTCTCCTTGAAAATACTCTCTAGCGCGAGGCGCCGTCCCAGGGCGCGTCGCGCTTTTTGCTTTGCGGCCTCTTCCAATAACGAAGCCTTCGCCAGATTAAGGTTAAGCGACCCGATCTCCCGCCTCCGCCACTCCCCCCAAGCATTCCCCATAACTTGAAGTTGCGCTGGCGCTTCCGAGGGCTGCAACATCGCAACCATTCGCAGCTCTCCAATCTTGTTCGCAAGGCGCTGCACGTCTTGAGAGTGCGCTCCAATCTCAGCGATTTCCCGATCTGCGATCATCTGCGCAAGCTCGATCAAGCTTTTCTGGTCTGGCGTCATGAGACCTCCGTATATGGCGTTTTTCTTGCGCGCTCGCGGATTTTGTCAGCAAACCGAATTGCCATCGCAACCGCCGCGTAAAGATCTGGCGGAACCTCTTCCCCAATGTCGCAAAGGACATTTAACGCCCGCGCGGTCGGAATGTCTTGGTGAACAGGGATGTTATTCTCGATCGCTATTTCCTTTATCCGCAGTGCAATTTCATCTTGTCCTTTGGCCACACAGATCGGTGCGCTCCCCTTTTCACGGGACCACTTCAGAGCAATGGCAACGTGAACCGGGTTCACGATCAAGACATCCGCGGAAGCCGCGTCTTGCAACATTCGGCTTGAACTAATCTCAAATGCGCGTTGCCGGCGTTTCTGCTTTACCTCTGGACTGCCTTCATTGTCCTTATGCTCATCTTTGACCTCGCGATCGGTCATCATGTGCTCTTTTAGAAAAGCCTGTTTCTTTATAGTGAAATCAATCACCCCAAATACTAGAAAACACACAGCCAAGCAAACTAGCAGGACCTTTGTGTCCATCTGATCTTCCTGAAATTGGAATAGCAAATCAGCCTGCATCAAATAATGAAATTCACGATACAGGCTCAGAGAGAGAATACTGCCAATCACAGAAACGACGCTAACTTTCGATAGCGCCGTCAAAAACTGAACCATTCCCTTTGAGCCAAATTTTTGCACCGCATTCCGACCTGGACTCAATCTTTGCCAATTCAGAGAAATATTCTCCAATCTGAAGTTCATTCCTTTGAGAAATCCACCGAATAATAGAGCAACAACGATCGGCAAAGAATATATCTGAAGAAGCCCGAAAACCGTTTTAACCCACATTTCCCAAGTAAGGCGCTGATTTCGCTGTCCTGACCATTATATTTCCTATATAAAACATGGTGTTGAAGGCTGCGAGGGGCGCGTTTCATGGATCACCCAGAGGGTGCGGGCTTGCAACGGGCAGATCGGGTG
>NZ_JBGFGN010000024.1:0-2209 GCF_041224595.1 Donghicola sp. XS_ASV15
AGACGTTGAAGTGATGATGCGGAATTAAGTCAACCAAAAGCAAGGACACTCCGGGAATGGCAGCGGCCCCTTGAGGTCGATAAGCCGATTGGAACCTCGCTTGCGGAACTCATCAGGGCCAGTGGAGGCAATGCCAAAACATAAACAGGCCGGACAGACGACGGTACTGACGAAAATGACCGCAGAAATCACCAGAAAACACTTGCAATGCAGGAGCCACCCACAGATGACAAACCCAGCACAACTCCGGGCGCGAGCATCGGAGACAAGAGCACCCACCAAAGCACTGAATTAAAGCGCGACTGCCAGCGGGTCAGAAACACAGCGCCCGCCAGCCCCAAAAGCAATGACATGGGAACGACGATAAAGCTGATCCGGAAAGAGTTTCCAAGGCAGCCCATGAGGCGGTCACGATCCAGAGCGCGCAAAACGTCATCGGTGCGCAACTCTTCTGTCGGCATCCAGAAGAAACGGTACCACTTGGTGGTATATCCTTGCCAGTCCGTGACGCTCGGGGGAGAGGTGTTGTTTTACTGTCTGACGTCAGCGCCCGTGGGACAGATTTGAGGTTTTCATAACGAAGGATTTCTGGTTCATCGCATCCCCCAGGGAGCGAAGATGAACAAGAGATCCGGAACATCAAAGGACGCGGCTGACAAGCTGGTCAAAGGCATCCACCGCAAGACGCGCAAACAGTATTCTTCCGAAGAAAAGATCAGGATCGTGCTGGCAGGCCTGCGCGGGGAATAAAGCATTGCTGCTCTGTGCCGCCGTGAGGGCATCAGCAAGAGCCTGTATTACACTTGGTCGAAGGAATTTCTCGAAGCAAGCAGGCAACGGCTGGCCGGGGATACTGCCCGCCAAGCGACCTCACCTGAGGTCAAGGAGCTGCGCTCGGAATCTGCGGCATTCAAGGAGGTCGTCGCTGACCTGACCCTGGAAAACCGTCTGGTCAAAAAAAGCACGGTCGGGGATGGGGAATGCGAGGCATGAGGTATCCTGCATCAGAAAAGCTGGAGATCATTCGCACGGTCGAAACCTCACATCTCCCCGTCCGTCAGACGCTGACTATACTCGGCATCCCACCCATGATCTATTATCGTTGGTATGACCGCTGGTCCGAGGGCGGGCTTGATGCGCTTGACGATACCGCCCCCCATCCCGGGTCTGTGTGGAACCGCCTCCCAGATGAGATCCGGGCGGACATTGTCGAGTTCGCGCTTGAGCATGAGGATCTCACACCCCGAGAGTTGGCGGTGAAATACACTGATAAGAAGCATTATTTTGGCTCTGCGTCATCGGTTTACCGTATCCTGAAAGCAGAAGATCTGATCACGGCACCAGCCCACATCGTGATGAAGGCTGCCAATGAGTTCAAGGATAAGACGACACGCCCCAACGAGCTCTGGCAAACCGAGTTCACCTACCTCAAGGTGCTGGGGTGGGGCTGGTTCTACCTCAGCACAATCATCGACTACTACAGCCGCTACATCATCGCCTGGAAGCTTTGCGCGACGACGAAGGCTGAGGATGTGATCGCAACGCTTGATCTGGCGCTGCAAGCATCAGGCTGCGACAGCGCAACCGTGGTCGCCAAGCCCAGACTGCTCAGCGACAACGGCTCGTCTTACATCGCGGGAGACTTGGTTGATTGCATCGATGAAAAGGGCATGAAGCATGTCCGCGGCGCGCCCTATCATCCCCAGACCTAGGGCAAGATCGAGCGCTGGCACCAGACCATGAAGAACCGCGTCTTGCTCGAACATTACTTCCTGCCTGGCGACCTGAAACGGCAGATCGCCGCCTTCGTCGACCATTACAACAACAAGCGCTACCACGAGAGCCTCAGCAATCTGACGCCAGCCGATGTCTACTTCGGGCGCGATCAGCAGATCCTCAAACAGCGAGCGGAGATCAACCGAAAGACCATGCTCAAGCGGCGCTTGCGCCACCAAACTGAAAACGCATAAACTCAATCAAGGACGAGAAAGAGCCTCCAATAACGAAACCGCTCTGATGTCCCAAATCATCTGACGACGGACATATGCGATGAAGCTGTTCAATGTTTATTGTGAACGGCGGAGCAATACTCGGCCACGGTAGCGACGGCATAGTGTTGTCGCGGGCGGCGTAAAAGTCGTCCACTTTTGCCCTTTCGGATTTCGGGAGGGCTTGGGGATATACACCGTGGACTTGTATTTGAAGGTGC
>NZ_JBGFGN010000129.1:0-239697 GCF_041224595.1 Donghicola sp. XS_ASV15
TCGGCTTCGGCTTCGGCTTCGGCTTCGGCTTCGGCTTCGGCTTCGGCTTCGGCTTCGGCTTCGGCTTCGGCTTCGGCTTCGGCTTCGGCTTCGGCTTCGGCTTCGGCTTCGGCTTCGGCTTCGGCTTCGGCTTCGGAAGAAGTGTCCTCTACAGCCTCAGCGCTGTCATCGTTTTTTTTGACGACATCTGCGGTCTCTTCCGCAGGCGTTTCAGGGGCAACCGTCTCGGACTCTTGGGACTCTAGCTCAGCGCCGGTTTCCTGAATTTCGGACGACGCGTCCTGCGTCTCTTCCGGCTTGGCTGGTTTTTGGTCCATGGTCGTCTCAACCCCCCTAAAATCAAATAGCCTTGCGAGCATTCTTTGCCGCAACTTAGCCCCTTATTCAGGAGCTCACAATAAATCCGTCCTCGTCAAATAGGCCAGCAATGCCCTTTGCCATAGCAGGACTATCCGCCCTTGACGCAATAATAATGGTTTTTGCCCATCCTTGCGGCAGTTCCGATGCGACGGCCCAGCTTATCGCGACAACATAACGCGGGGCAGTCCCGGTCACTTGTTGCGCTAACAGCTTGGCACTCCGCGGAGAAAACAACGGCAAGACCACCGGAGAAGTTCCATCAAGCAGCGTTTTTGCTTCTTCGGACAGGTCCACAGGATTCTGGGCATAGACCACTTTTTCACGCGTCAGAATACCATGAGTCGACAAACGCTGTGCGACATCGCCCCGCGAAACTTCGCCTCGAAGGTGGAGCAGCGGGGCCTTTGGTCCCAGTCTCAGCAGCCCTTCAACCAGCCCTTCCGCATCTTCGCCCATCTGCCGCGCATTGAACCCGGCCTGCGTCGCTACAGCAGTCGTTCGTTCACCCACCGCATAGACCGGCAAATCGCGGCGGTCGGTTTTCGCGATCAGGCTCTCTACCCCATTTGCAGAGGTCACAATCAATCCCTTGATATGATCCAAGGGCAACAGATCGGGCAGGGGAGCAATGTCCAGAACTGGCGAGATCAGAACAGGCATCGGACAAGGCATCACCTGCGCCAATTCCATCGCAAACCGCTCGGCCCCTTCGCGCGGGCGCGTGATCAGGATCTTGGCGGCGGGACGGTCCATCAGGTCTCGGCATTGTAAGGTCTTTGTCCCAGTGCTACCTCGGGACAAACCGCCCTGCAATGAAAGAGACAGATGTCCGACCTGACGATCCTTGGTATCGAGAGCAGCTGTGACGACACCGGCGCCGCCATCGTGCGCGGGACGGCGGGCAATGCCCGTGTGATGTCGAACATCGTGATGGGGCAAGCCGAACTGCACGCGGCCTTTGGCGGTGTGGTCCCCGAGATTGCCGCCCGCGCCCATGCTGAAAAGGTCGATCTAGCGGTCAAGCAGGCCCTGTCCGAAGCGATGGTTTCCCTGTCCGAGGTTGATGCGATCGCCGTAACCGCAGGCCCCGGCTTGATCGGCGGTGTGCTGTCCGGCGTCATGTGCGCTAAGGGGATCGCGGCCGCTTTGGGCAAACCCTTGATCGGCGTAAACCATTTGGCAGGCCACGCTCTCACCCCGCGCCTGACCGACCGATTGACTTATCCCTATCTGATGCTGCTGGTCTCGGGAGGGCACTGTCAGTTCCTGATTGTGCGCGGACCGGACGAATTCAGCCGCGTTGGCGGCACCATCGACGACGCCCCCGGAGAGGCGTTCGACAAAGTCGCCCGCCTGCTGGCGCTGCCCCAACCCGGCGGCCCCTCGGTCGAGGAACGGGCGCGCGATGGTGATCCGAAACGGTTCCGCTTCCCCCGTCCGCTCTTGGACCGCGAGGGCTGCGACATGTCTTACTCCGGCTTGAAAACCGCTGTCTTGCGCGCACGGGACGAGGTGATGACCGACAACACCCTGACCGCCCAAGACCAAGCTGACCTTTGCGCTGGCTTCCAAGAGGCTGTCACTGCCGTTCTGGCAGAGAAGACCCGCCGCGCCCTGCGGGTCTACATGGAGTTGAACCCCAGCCAGCCCATGATCGCCGTCGCGGGTGGGGTCGCCGCGAACCAAGCGATCCGCGCCTCATTAACCACAGTCGCCGAGGAAGCAGGCGCAGGCTTCACCGCGCCTCCCCTGAAGCTGTGCACCGACAACGGCGCGATGATCGCCTATGCGGGGCTGGAACGGTTCGCTTTGGGCGAGACTGACGACATGACCCTGCAAGCCCGCCCGCGCTGGCCCTTGGACAAAAAATCCGCGCCCATGATCGGCAGCGGCAAAAAGGGAGCCAAAGCATGAGCGTTTCGGTATTGGGGGCAGGGGCGTTCGGTACAGCGCTCGCCATCACTTTGGCCGAGCGCGGCGTCACCCTATGGGCCCGCGATCCGGATGCCGCCACCGCCATGCAAAAGACCCGTGAAAATGCCACACGGCTCAAGGGTATCCACCTGCCCGACGGCCTGACCGTCACCAGCGATCTGACCACCGCCTGTGCCGCCGACACGATTCTGATGGCTGTCCCGATGCAGTCCATAGCTGCTTTTGTTGCTGAAAATACTGGCCTGCTGCGGGGCAAGACGCTTGTCGCTTGTTCCAAGGGCGTCGATCTGACCAGCCTGCGCGGCCCGACCGCTATTCTGGCCGAAGTCACGCGCGCCCCTGCGATCATCACAGGCCCCAGCTTTGCTATCGATATCGCAAGGGGCCTACCGACCGCGCTGACGCTGGCCTGTAAAAATCCAATCCTTGGCGAAGAGCTGCAAGAATCGCTTAGCTCCGCAACCATCCGCTTGTACCGCAGTACGGACCCTGTGGGCGCGGAACTTGGCGGCGCTCTGAAAAACGTCATCGCCATCGCGGCGGGGGCCGTAATGGGTGCGGGCCTTGGGGAATCCGCCCGCGCCGCCCTGATCACCCGTGGATTTGCCGAGATGATGCGGATCGCCGGACCGCTTGGTGCGATCCCCGAAACGCTAATGGGTTTGTCCGGATTTGGCGATCTGACGCTGACCTGCACGTCGCCAACCAGCCGCAACTATGCTTATGGCTTCGCGCTGGGGCAGGGCGCGGACTATGATCCGACCATCACAGTCGAAGGCGCCGCGACCGCGCGCGCCGTTGCCCGTCTGGCCCATGACAAAGGCATCGACATGCCGATCACCTCGGTGGTTGCCGCGCTGGTCGAAGGCCGTCTAGATGTATCGCAGGGCATGCAAAAGCTGCTGTCCCGCCCATTAAAAGAGGAAATCTGATGCTGTTTGCCCTGACCGCCCGTGACAAAGCTGGCGCCCTTGAGGTTCGCAAAGCCAACCGTGACGCACACCTTGCCTATATCAAAGACACAGGCGTCGTTGCCCAAGCCGGCCCTCTGCTGGATGCCGCAGGCGAGATGTGCGGATCGCTGGTCATTCTGGACGTCGATGACATGGACGCAGCGCAGGCTTGGGCCGCAGGCGACCCCTACAAAGCCGCTGATCTGTTCGAGTCCGTTGAAATTATCGCTTGGAAAAAGGTCATCGGCTGATGCGCTATTGGCTGATCAAATCCGAGCCCGACACGTGGTCTTGGGACGACCAAGTCGCCAAGGGCGACGCAGGCGAAGAATGGGACGGCGTGCGCAACTACCAAGCTCGCAACTTTATGCGAGAGATGAGGGTCGGGGACCTCGGGTTCTTCTACCACTCGCAAAAAGACAAAGCGATTGTCGGGGTGGTCGAAGTGATCGCCGAGAGCCATCCCGACAGCTCAACTGACGATCCACGCTGGGATTGCGTGGACATAAAGGCCGTCGGGCCATTCGCGACGCCAGTCACGCTGGATCAGGTCAAAGCGGATGAACGACTGGCGCAAATGGCGCTGGTAAAACAGTCGCGCCTCTCGGTCCAGCCTGTGACGGAAGAAGAATGGAAACTTCTCTGCGATTTGGGTGGCTATCCAGTATCCTGAGCGCATTCTGCGTTTAGGAGGACCCACTCATGGGCATTTTCTCGGTACTTATTGCCGCCGCTGCCGCTTGGCTGTTCGGAGCGGCCTATTACATGAAGCTCTCAAAACAATGGATCGCGGCAACCGGCATGGCCGTTGATGAAAACGGTAAGCCTGTTGGAAGCGACAACCCGCTGCCATATCTGCTCTCTGCGCTTGCGATGATCCTCGTGGCAGGAATGATGCGGCACGTATTTGCTTCCTCTGGCGTGGCCAGCTTCGGCGGTGGTCTCGCATCAGGTCTTGGCATCGGGCTGTTTTTCATTTCCCCTTGGATCATGATCAACAACGCCTACGAAGGACGGCCGTTTACATTGACGGCAATCAATAGCGGCTACGCGATCAGCGGGTGCGCCATCATTGGCGCGATCTTGGGGTTGTTTTTAAGATGAAGCGGGGTCCGGCCAAACCCGTGGCCGAACCCCTTTCCCCACATGCTCCCACACACGCGATGGATTGGTTCGGCCGTACTAGCCTGTTGAGTTATGAATAGACCGTGCGCTGTCCCCTTAGCAAACAAATAGAAGGGGGCATTTTATTCGATTACAGATCGACCCGAAAAATAACCCACACCATTAGCCCCATCATCATCGGCATCCCCAGATTTTTTGCGTACCATTCGCCGCTGTGACGTTCTGGGTCTTTGCGCTTCATCACAGTCGCCCAACCGATCGGAACAGCGATCAAAATTGCGGTTAGAAGCGGCGTATTCTGGGTCGACAACATGAGCATGCAGAAAGCGGGTCCCAGTACCGGATAGGCCATCACCCAAATCCGTTGAAATTTGGAGCGCGCGTTTTCGTCTGGGGCCTCGAATTCAGAGGCGACTGCTGGATCAGTTGGGCGGGCAAAGAGGGCGCTGAACGTTCCGAAAACGCTAAAAGCAATCAACCACCCGACTGTCAGCCGAACCGGTTGCGAGTCATCGAGGATATCAAAAAACACGGTAACCGCAGCGAACCAGATGCCTTGCTGTGCGCCATAGACAACTCTTTGCAAAGAGAACCCTTTGGGCAGATCGATCGTCAAAGCAGAGTGCTGAAAGAGAAGCAAATACGAGGCAAATGCGAAGTAGGCTGACGCCGCCAAAGCATAATCACCGCGAAAACCTTGCCATAGTGCCAGGCCCCAGCCGATCAGACCAAATAAGGGCGTGAATAAGAGTGGCGTGATGTAAGAAGGTTTCCGAAGTTCCATGAGCTCAAAGCGTTAAAAGCGGGCAAAAAAGCCCGCCCTATTGGTTAAGATGCTGATAGATCAGCCGTAAACCGATTCTTTCCCGAAATGTTTGACAAGTAGGTAATACATCACCGCGCGGTACTTGTTGCGTTCGGACCGGCCATACGTCTCGATCACCGACTGGATCGCATCCATTAATTCAGGACCATCGGACAGGCCGAGTTTCTTCATCAGGAAGCTCTTCTTGACGGTTTCCAGCTCGGATGGCTGGCTGCCTGCGACGGTCGAGGCATCAGCATTGTAGATCGATGGACCGCAGCCAATCGTGACTTTTTTCAAGAGGTCCATGTCCGGTTCTGTCCCGCATTTCTCGCGTAGATCCTCGGCATACTTGGCGATCAGATCGTCACGTTTTCCCATATCGTCTCTCCCATCTCGGGCGCACGGCCCACACTCGCTATACTTGCACGAAAATCGTAAGAGCGGGGTTGCCGTCCAGACAAGAAAATTCTGCGCGCAGGCCGTTCTGAGCACAGAAAAGGGCGCGCCACATCTGGCGCGCCCAAATCAAACCGATGCACGATCTATCACGAGTTGTCAGGCATGCCCGGGGCGACGGTTCCGTTCATCGCGTTTGCGATTACCATGTCACCAGGCAGGCTTTCAATTGCGCTCTCATCGATCTGCGGCATCTGCTTCAGGGCATCAGCGTCCTGCGACAGGATCAGCGTTTCATCTTCTGCGACGGCAAAATCATTCAGGGGCAAGGCGACCGTGTATTCACCCAGACCCAAGAAACCGCCTACGCCGACCACGGCCTCGACTCCTGTTTCACCTGCGATCACGTAGTCAATCTCGCCAACATCTTCGCCATTGATTGCCTCAACTTCCATCCCGATGACGTCATCAACGGTCTTCTGGGCCAGTGCCATCTCGGTGGTGCCTTCGTCCATCGGCATCACCGGAGCAGCGTCAGCTTGGGTGCCCATGTCCGTGGTGGTGCCGATCGCGGTGTCACCGTCCATGGGTTGTTCCATCATGATCTGACCATCAACCTCGGTCTGAGCATCCATGTCTGTGTTGCTCATCTCTGCATAAGCTGCGCCAGTCATCAAAGCGGTGGTGGCAGCGGCGGTCATCAGTTTGGTCATAAAGGTCATCATGGTTTTCCTTCTCCAGTTGCAGTGTGGAGGAGAAACAGAAAAGCTCCGGCGAATGTTTCCGCCGGAGCTTGGAATCGCCAAATTTGGCGATAACTTGCTGTGACTGCGGGGAAACCCTGTGCAGGTTCCCGCCGACAGCCTGTTAGTAACGGTAATGTTCCGGCTTGAACGGGCCTTCGGGGGTCACGCCGATATAGTCCGCTTGATCTTTGTCCAGAGTGGTCAGCTTCACGCCGATCCGGTCGAGGTGCAGGCGAGCCACCTTTTCATCCAGATGCTTGGGCAGAATGTAGACCTTGTTGTCGTACTCGTCGCCTTTGGTCCACAGCTCGATCTGAGCCAGAACCTGATTGGTGAACGATGCAGACATCACGAACGAGGGGTGACCTGTCGCGTTGCCTAGGTTCAGCAGACGGCCTTCGGACAACAAGATGATCTTGGCGCCGCTCGGCATCTCGATCATGTCCACTTGGTCTTTGATGTTGGTCCACTTGTGGTTCTTCAGGTTGGCAACCTGAATTTCGTTGTCGAAGTGGCCGATGTTACCGACGATCGCCATGTTCTTCATCTCGCGCATGTGCTCGATGCGGATGACGTCTTTGTTGCCGGTGGTGGTGATAAAGATGTCTGCGGTGTCCACGACGTCTTCCAGCAGGACGACTTCAAAGCCGTCCATGGCCGCCTGTAGTGCACAGATCGGGTCAACTTCGGTGACTTTGACACGGGCCCCAGCGCCGCGCAGCGATGCGGCCGAGCCTTTGCCCACGTCACCATAGCCACAGACCACAGCCACTTTGCCGGCCATCATCACGTCAGTGGCGCGGCGGATGCCATCAACCAGCGACTCTTTACAGCCGTACTTGTTGTCAAACTTCGACTTGGTGACCGAGTCGTTAACGTTGATCGCGGGGAAGGGCAGTTGGCCGTCACGCACCAGTTGGTACAAACGGTTGACGCCTGTGGTGGTTTCCTCGGACACGCCTTTGATCTGGTCGCGCACCTTGGTGAACCAGCCGGGGCTCTGTTCCATACGCTTCTTGATCTGCGCTTTGATGACTTCTTCTTCCTCAGACGAGGGGACAGGAATGATGTCTTCTCCAGCTTCGGCGCGGGCACCAAGCAGAACATACAGGGTCGCGTCGCCACCATCGTCGAGGATCATGTTCGGGCCCTCTTCGAACATGAAGGACTTGTCGAGATAGTCCCAATGCTCTTCGAGGGTCTGACCTTTGATCGCGAACACAGGGATGCCTGCTTCGGCAATCGCCGCGGCCGCGTGGTCTTGGGTCGAGAAAATGTTGCAGGATGCCCAACGGACGTCCGCACCCAGCGCCGCCAGCGTTTCGATCAGAACCGCGGTCTGGATAGTCATGTGCAGCGAACCAACGATGCGCGCACCCTTCAGCGGCTGGCTGTCACCGTATTCTTCGCGCAGCGCCATCAGGCCCGGCATTTCGGTCTCGGCGATGTCCAGTTCTTTGCGACCAAAGGCGGCCAGTGAAATGTCCTTGACGATGTAGTCGTTAGCCATGGGAGGCTCTCCTTCGATCTAGCGTCTTTTGCCGGTCGAAATAGCATTCAAGACCCCAACCGACAATGCAGATAGAAAAATGCATTTTTACTGTTTCAACAATGGAAACATTATCCTAAAGTGTAGGTGTGGTGGGCGACCACCACACCTCACATCGGACGACTTATTGTTCTATTTTTATCAGTGACCTTTAGCCTTTGGGGTAGTCATACCGAAGACAGATCTTCCAATCTCATTCTATCACTTTGCGAAACAATAGCACCCCCATGCTAGCGTTACGCTGGTTGGTTTTGCAAAATTTCAGGTTGCATTTTTCAACCGGATATCGCCTGAGCGGCCCCCCAACACCGCAACGGCACGGACCCAGTCAGACCCGTCAGAGCGGCTTATTTTCAAGTTCTGATAAGCAAAGTGGCACCAAAGGCACCGATGTAGCGCGAAGCCAAGTTGACTGCAGTAAAGAGTAAAATGGTACCAAATGGCGCGGACAGCAGCACCGCGCCATTTTCTTTTGAGACGCTTCATCCTAATGAGGAGACACTGCAATAGGAGCGCCCGATGCCCCCACCTCCCAGAGCTTGGCAACGCATGCTGTCTGGTCGCCGATTGGATCTGTTGGATCCGACACCGCTGGATATCGAAGTAGAGGACATCGCGCACGGTTTGGCCTTTGTCGCAAGGTGGAACGGCCAAACACTAGGGGACTATGCTTACTCTGTTGCAGAGCATTCTCTGCTCGTCGAAAAGATTTACGCTCTTCAGAACCCCAAAGCGCCGCCAAAGTGGCGGTTGGCGGCCTTGCTGCACGATGCGCCTGAATACGTGATCGGCGACATGATTTCTCCGGTCAAAGCAGCGGTTGGACCTTCTTATTCTGAACTGGACGCGAAACTGACCGCCGCGATTCACATCAGGTTCGGTCTGCCCGCGGCGCTTCCAAAGACTGTCAAAGCAGCAATCAAGCGCGCAGACCGAGTGAGCGCGTGGCTTGAAGCGGTCCAAATCGCAGGCTTCGAAGAACCCGAAGCCAATAGCTTTTTCGGGCGCCCATCGGACTCATTGCTCAAAGAGATCGAGATTACGCTGCGCCCGCCAATTGAAGTCCGCCAAGACTACACACAGCGGCACACAGAATTGCTCGCGCTTATTTAGGAGAGCGCTTCGCCAGAATGCGCTGCAACGTGCGGCGGTGCATATTCAATCGGCGCGCGGTTTCTGACACGTTGCGATCACACAGTTCATAGACGCGCTGAATGTGCTCCCACCGCACGCGATCCGCACTCATCGGGTTTTCGGGGGGCGGCGGAAGTTCATCATCTGTCGCCAGCAAGGCATTCGTGATGTCGGTTGCATCAGCAGGCTTGGACAAATAATCAGTCGCCCCGATTTTAACCGCCGCAACGGCAGTGGCGATCGCACCATATCCAGTCAGCACAACAATCCGAGAATCCGGCCGGCGCTCGCGTAGGATTTCAACAACATCCAGACCGTTGCCATCCTCGAGCCGCAAATCCACCACCGCAAAGGCAGGGGGGCGGGCCGTCGCGACAGCTTTGCCACCAGCAACAGAATCCGCGGTCTCGACAGCGAAGCCGCGTTTTTCCATCGCTTTGGCCAGTCGCCTCAGAAAGGGTTCGTCGTCGTCGACGAGCAAAAGTGTCTTGTCTACACCAATGTCGAGCTGCGCTTCTGCCATAATCAATACCTCCCCCACCGAGCATACCGGCCCTCTAGTTTTAGGGCTAAGGTCGGTGTGCGTCAAACATTCGCAGCGACTACTTGCGATCTAGAAAGCACTGAATTCCATCGGCCATTTGCTCTGGCCCCAGTTCGCGGCGGAAGAATTCAAGAAAGCCGTCTTCTGGTTTGACGAGATAACTGAAGGTCGAGTGATCCACCAAATACCAGTCAGGATCGTCGGATTCATTTTTCTTGTAGTAGGTGCGATAGGCTTGGCTGGCGGCTTTCACCTGCTCTGGCGAACCGGTCAAACCGATCATGTCTGGGTGCACGTTCTTGGCAAACTCATCCACGACCTCGGGCGTGTCGCGCTGCGGGTCGATAGAAATAAAGACAGGCTGAATATCATATCCGCGCTCGGTCAGAATATCGACGGCTTCGGCATTTCTGACCGTGTCAAAGGGGCAAACATCGGGGCAGAAGGTGTAACCGAAGTAAACGATGCTGGGTTTTGTGATCACCTCTGCGTCCGTCACGGTTTCGCCCCGACCATTCACCAACTCGAACGGACCGCCAATGGCGGAGGCTCCGCCCGCGATCTGGGTTGTGCGACAATCCGCAAATGCGTCCTCAGGCCCCTGTGTCAGAACAAATGCTGCTGTTCCGCCAACCACGATTGCGACCGCTGCCGCTGCTCCGATAGCCAGAGCTTTCTGCATCCCCATCTCCTTTGTACAATCGTGCCGTTGATACCAAAAGCGGCGGCCCGTAACAAGGGTTTACCTTGTCGCAACCTAAGTAGTCATCGTCATGGCAGATACTAGCCTATTCTCGACCGGTTTCGGTGGCCCAAACCACTTTGTCCGCCTGCGCACCATGATCTTGTTGCGATGGCTCGCAATTGGCGGGCAGTTGATGGCGATTTCGGTGGGCCAATGGCTTTATGGTCTCCAGCTCGAAATCGGGCTTTGTTTTATGGCCGTTGGTGTCTCGGTCATCGGTAACTTGATTTCCCTGTTCGTCTTTCCGCAGAACAAGCGCCTGTCAGAAACCGAGAACTTCCTGATGGTCCTTTTCGACATCCTGCAACTGGGGTTCCTGCTTTATCTGACGGGTGGCCTGCACAATCCCTTTGCACTGCTGGTCCTTGGGCCAGTGACCGTATCCTCTGCGGTCATGAGCCTGCGATCTTATTTGATCCTCGGGACCACCGCTGTTGTGATTGTCACGCTGCTGGCGAAATACCACATCCTCCTTCACACTCAGGCCGGCGAGGTTTTGACGGTTCCCGACCTGTTCGTTTTCGGAACCTGGCTGGCAATCGTCATCGGAGTGATGTTCCTCGGGCTTTATGCCCGCCGCGTCACATCAGAGATGCATACAATGTCAAACGCGCTTCAAGCCACGCAGATGGCGCTCTCTCGCGAGCAGAAGCTCACAGATCTTGGCGGCGTGGTGGCGGCGGCGGCGCACGAGTTGGGAACCCCGCTCGCGACAATCAAGCTGACCAGTTCAGAGCTGGCCGATGAGTTGGAAGATCGTCCAGACCTGCAAGAAGACGCGCTGCTGATCAGAGAGCAAGCAGACCGCTGCCGTGACATCCTTCAGACCATGGGACGCGCCGGCAAAGATGACCTGCATTTGCGATATGCGCCCTTAACCACGGTTCTGGAAGAAGCAGCAGAACCTCACACAGCGCGCGGTGCAGAGGTCATCTTTGACTTTGACCAAAAAGACGACTCCGAAGTCCCCACGATCTTGCGTCGGCCCGAATTTATTCATGGCATCCGGAATCTAGTGCAGAACGCAGTCGATTTCTCTCGGACCACAGTCTGGATCGAGGCGCGCTGGACCGAGAAAACCATCACTGTCCGCATCATTGATGATGGCAAGGGCTACCCCGTCAGCATAATTGGTCGCATCGGTGATCCTTTCGTTCGCAGGCGCAGAGTAGAGCGCGATCTAAGCCAGCGGCCCGAGTACGAGGGCATGGGCTTGGGGCTTTTCATCGCCAAAACGTTACTAGAACGTATAGGCGCTGAATTGACTTTTGCGAATGGATCTAATGCTTCAGAACCCGAATCGCTCAACTCAGAGCAGTGCGGCGCGATCGTTGAAGTCGTGCTCCCTAGGGCTAAATTCGAGGCTTCCAAGGGGGAAAGGGCAAAAATCGGGTCCAAAAACCCACAAATGATATAATTTTCGCAATTAGATAGTTGCGCTACTGAATTTCAACTCTACCGTGAGATTATCTCTTAGGGAGAGTTACATGTTACCGTTGCCACCGCATCTTGTTTTAGTCCTTGTAGCCTCTTCAATTCTTGCAGGCGCACTTGCAGCATTGGCGATCTTGATCGCCACACATTCCAGAGACACTCCGGCACAACCCGAGAGTGACTCAGTGCGCAGAAGTCCAAAGAAAGATAGCGCGGCGGATCTGATGGATCAGGAAGCCGAAGCACAAGGCGGCAGTCTCATCCAGACGCTTACCAAAACACTCGCACATCTGACGGTTGGTGTCGCGATTTTTGACAGAGACGGGCGGTTGGTGCTCTTTAATCCAGCATTGATGGAGCTTTCCGCGCTTCCTCTCGATATTCTGACGCGCCGCCCGCGGCTGCTGGATTTCTTTGATCAGCTTCGCAGCCAAGGTATTTTACCAGAACCCAAAGACTACACAGCATGGCGCAAGAAATACGCCGAGCTCGGTGAGAATGCCCCCGACATGGTCGAAGAGCTATGGAGTTTGCCATCTGGACTGACATACCGCGTGACCGCGCAATCGTTCCGCAATGGAAGCATGTCTTTGATGATTGAGGATATCTCGAATGAACTCAGCGCGACACGCGGCATTCGCGCCCGCGTTCGCCAGAACGAATCCATTTTGAACAGCATTGACGAGCCATTGTGCGTGTATTCTGGCACCGGCCAGCTGTCCTTCTCGAACCGCGCATTCAAAGAGCGCTGGGGCACCGCCGAAGCGCGAAAAGTCGGACGGATGCGCGATGCTATTGGTCAATGGCAATCCCAAACAGCGATCAACCAGAACTGGAACAAGCTCGCCGCCTTTTCCGAGCGGCTAGATCATCGCGATGAATGGAGCTTTGACGCATCTTTCCTTGATGGTGACAAATATTCGGTCCGCGTGAATCCGGTGACCGGTGGCGGTACCATGCTTCGCTTTCTGCGGCGGGAAGAGATGAATTCTCTGTTTGAAACTGCGCACAGCAGGTTGCAGGTAGAGGGCGCTCGGTCCATCTTCGCAACCGATGGAAAAGCAATTTGATCTCTCAAGCCCAGAAGCAACCCAGCGCTTCGCTGAAACACTTGCCCCGCTCTTAGCTGCGGGGGATGTCCTTTTGCTCGAGGGGCCGATTGGCGCGGGCAAAACTCACTTTGCGCGATCTCTCATCCAAGCGCTTCTGACCGAACCCGAGGATATTCCGTCACCGACATTCACTATCGTGCAGGTTTACGACGGGCCAAACTGCGAGATCTGGCACAGCGACCTTTATCGCCTGAGTCACCCGGACGAAGCCATCGAACTGGGCCTCGAGGATGCCTTCGAGACAGCGATCTGCCTGATCGAATGGCCCGACCGATTAGGAGAGGCGGCACCGGATCAAGCTCTGCGTATTGCCTTCGAAGTGGGGAATGACCTGTCGTCTCGCCGTGTCACCGTGGCATTGACCTCTCCGACTTGGCGCGCGAAACTTGAAGGTCTGTCATGAGCCTGAGCGCTTTTCTACAGGCAGCAGGTTGGCAGAATGCTCATATCCAACCCATGACCGGTGATGCATCTGCCCGCCAATATGCGCGACTTCACAGCAAAGGGCGCAGCGCGATTCTGATGCAAGCGCCCAACGATGGCAGCACGCATGCATTTGTTGCGGTCGATCACTACTTGCGAGCGCAGAGCCTCGCTGCTCCAACAATCTATGCAGCACAACCGGACCAAGGGTTGCTCATCACCGAAGATTTCGGAGACACGCGTTTTGCCGATGTGACAGACAAAGACGCGGCGAACGCATCCAATCTTTACGAGCTCGCTACCGATGTGCTGATCCATCTATCGCGGGTGCCTGCGATGGCGGATCGCAGCATTTACGATGGCAAGACAATGGCGACGCAAGCGGCCCTTATTTTTGAATGGGCGCTGCCAGGGAAACCGCTTCCAGATCAAACCATGGCGGCTCCTTTGAAAGACGCGTTGATCCGCGCAGCACTCCCTTTTGATCGTGGGCGCCGAGTGACCATGCTGCGCGATTACCACGCTGAAAACCTGATGCTCCGCGAAGCAAGTGGCCTCGGGGCGGCAGGTCTTTTGGATTTTCAGGATGCTATGCTGGCCCATCCCGCATACGATCTGGTTTCTTTGCTTCAGGATGCACGCCGAGATGTTGATCCTGCAATCGAAGAAGAGATGACCTTCCGATACATGGCATGTGCGGACCATGACAGTACAGATTTCTACGCGGCCTACGCGCTTTATGGTGTTGGCCGTGCGCTCAGAATTCTAGGGATTTTTGCGCGTCTCGCCTCGAGAGATGGCAAAACCAGATATCTCGATTTCGTGCCGCGCGTTCGCGCAAATCTGATCCGAAATCTGGCACATCCGCACCTGTCAGATGTGGCAGGTATTCTGGACCCATGGCTGGAGAGCACGACATGACTTTGCGCTACCCTGTGATGCTATTTGCGGCCGGTTTTGGAACCCGAATGGGAGAGTTAACCAAAGTCCGGCCAAAGCCTCTGGTGTCTGTTGCGGATCGTCCGTTGCTCGATCATGCAATTGATCTGGTCCAAGAGGCTTCGGCGCCTCGGATCGTGGTGAACACACACTACCTCGGGGATCAGATCGCCGCGCATCTCGGGGGCAGCGGCATCACTATCAGCCATGAGACACCCAACATTCTGGACACCGGTGGAGGCTTGCGAAACGCGCTCCCCCTGCTGAGAAGCGAGACTGTGTTTACGATGAATACGGATGCCGTCTGGTCGGGCCCGAACCCGCTGGCGGTGCTTCAGTCTGCTTGGGACGCGGACAAAATGGATGCGCTCTTGCTCTGTTTGCCCAAGGAGAACGCGCTCGGCCACAAGGGTCAGGGCGATTTTGTCTCCAACGGAGACAATCCAGCTCAGCGCGGACCGGGTCTTATTTACAGCGGGGCACAGATCATCAAAACGGGCGGCCTCTTTGATGTCCCCGAGGACACCTTTTCGCTGAACGTGCTCTGGACGCGCATGATCGAAGCAAAGCGCTTGTATATCATCTCTTATGACGGCCATTGGTGCGACGTCGGGCATCCCGGCGGCATCACGATGGCCGAGGAAATGCTGGAAACTTATGGCACTATTTGACCCAATTCGCGGTCCGCGCGTCTTTGGAATGCCGATGGGGGCAGATTTCACGCGGGACTTTACGCTCGGCCTGATGGACCGCCTAGACCGGTTGCCCCCACACGAACAGGCGCAAGTCGAAGTATACGTGAACACGGCGCGCATGAAGCGGCGTATGCACGAAATTTTTGACGAAAGGGGCGCGCGCCTGCTGCCCCGCATTCGGTTAATCGGCGAGTTGGCGGAGCTGCCCGGCCCCGACCCAATGCCACCGGCCGTACCCGCGCTGAGAAAGCGTTTAGAGCTGGTGACGCTGATCCGCCAACTCTTGCTGACTGCGCCCGATATCGCGCCGCGCACCGCTTTGTTTTCTTTGGCGGATTCACTCGCTGCGTTGATGGACGAAATGCAGTCAGAACGGGTTGATCCCCAAAAGCTCCATGAACTGGATGTTTCCGATCAATCCGGCCACTGGCAGCGGGCTTTGACCTTCGTGCGGATCGTGGAGCAGTTCCTCGAGGACAGCGCAACCAAACCCGATCGGCTGGCACGTCAGCGGATGATTGTTGAGGCTTTGGAAACATACTGGCAAGAACACGTCCCTCTGCATCCCGTGATTGTCGCAGGCTCGACCGGATCGCGCGGCGCCACTTGCGCCTTTATGCAGTCGGTCGCCCGTTTGCCTCAGGGCGCGATTGTCCTGCCCGGCTTCGACTACGACCTGCCCGCAAAGGTATGGTCCGGCATGGATGACGTTCTGACGGCCGAGGATCATCCCCAGTTCCGGTTCCGGAATCTGATGGACACCTTCGGCTTTGCCCAAGAGGACGTCCTGCCTTGGTGCGACATCGGCCCGGTGAATGCTGCCAGAAACAGGCTCGTCTCCTTGGCGCTGCGGCCCGCGCCCGTCACCGATGCATGGTTGGACGAAGGTCCCAGTCTGCCAGACCTAACAGACGCTGCTGCGCAGCTCACCTTGGTCGAAGCCCCCGATCCGCGCACCGAAGCGAATGCCATCGCTTTGATCATGCGCAGCGCGTTGGAAGAGGGGCGCTCTGCTGCTTTGGTCAGTTCCGATCCTGTGCTCAACCGCATGGTCAAAGCCGCCTTGGACCGTTGG
Organism: Donghicola sp. XS_ASV15; assembly: GCF_041224595.1. Classification (NCBI taxonomy): domain Bacteria; kingdom Pseudomonadati; phylum Pseudomonadota; class Alphaproteobacteria; order Rhodobacterales; family Roseobacteraceae; genus Donghicola; species Donghicola sp. XS_ASV15. The sequence continues at coordinate 15,974 of NZ_JBGFGN010000129.1, forward strand.
AACCTTGTGCCTGACGATTCCAAAGGCGATCTGGTGCCCCTTTCGCCTCCGGGCCGTATCTTGCGCCAAATGGCAGAGCTGTACGGTACCCGGGTGAGTGCGGATGCGCTGCTGCGCGTGTTGAAGCACCCGCTAACCCACTCTGGCCACCTCTCCGGCGAGGAGGCACGCGGAAACCATCTTCGTCGCACACGCGATCTGGAATTGGAAATCCGTCGCAAAGGTATCGCGTATCCTGATGAACGGTGGCTCCAAGCTTGGATCGAAACCAAGTACAAAGGCGAAGAAGGAACCGCCGCATGGGCGGCGTGGATCACCCAGAACCTGCTGCAATTGCCTGATTTGGGCGAAGCGCCTTTGCAATCCTATGTCGAGGATCATATCGAGCGCACGATCCGCATCGTCGCTGGTCCCGAGGGCGAAAGCTCGACCCTCTGGCGAAATGCAGCAGGCCGCGTGACGAAACCCCTGATCGACGAATTCCGGCGAGAGGCGCATGTGGGCGGCGACATCACCGCCTTTGATTACGTGGGGCTGCTTTACGGTGTGCTGACTGGCGCCGAAATCCGAGACCGCGATACGGGCCATCCGATGCTCAGTATTTGGGGCACGCGCGATGTGCGGGTCGAGCGGGCTGATGTGATGATCCTTGCTGGTTTGAACGAAGGCTCGTGGCCCAACGCACCGCGCCCAGATCCGTGGCTGAACCGCGCGATGCGCGCGCGAGTCGGGTTGAACCTGCCAGAGCGGGACATTGGCTTGGCCGCACATGACTTCCAACAGGCGATCACGGCGCCAGAGGTGGTGCTGACCCGCGCGGTTCGCTCGGACGATGCCCAAACCGTGCCGTCGCGCTGGCTGAATCGGCTTACGAACCTTATGTCAGGCCTGCCGATGATCAACGGGGCAGAAGCCTTGGGCGCCATGCGCAAGCGCGGACGCCATTGGGTCGAGCTTGCCGAAGCTATGGAAATTCCGGGCGACATCCCACGGGCACAACGTCCCAGCCCGTGCCCCCCGATCGAGGCGCGCCCACGCCAGATGTCAGTGACGGAAATCCAGACCCTAATCCGGGATCCCTACGCCATCTACGCCAAGCATGTACTGCGCCTGCGCAAGCTGGACCCTTTGGGTCGTGACCCGGACGCCCGCTTGCGCGGGACTGTGTTGCACCGCGTGCTAGAGTTATTCACCAAGGCGGGGCCCGTTACAGGCACTGCCGAAGACCGCGAACGCCTGCTGAAGATTGCTGATGGTGTACTGCTGGAAGAAGTTCCGTGGACCGTCACACGCACTTTCTACCGTGGCCGGATTGAGAAGTTCGCCGATTGGTTCATCAAGGCAGAAGCCGAACGCCAGACACGGCTGCAAACACTGGGCCGAGAGGTTACCGGCAAACTTTCGATCAACGTCGGGGACTTTACCCTGACGGCCAAGGCCGACCGCATTGATCAGGACGACAAAGGCCGCTTGCATTTGTTCGACTATAAAACCGGCGGCGCACCCAAGGACAAAGAGCAGACCTATTTCGACAAACAGCTGCTCTTGATGGCGATGATGGCCGAAGAGGGCGCGTTCCATGGCATCGACCCAGCTGACGTCGCCAGCGCGATCTACATCTCTCTGAAGGAAATGGACGAAACCGCCGCGCCCTTGGACAAAGACCCGACAGACAAGGTGAAGGGCGAGTTCTTTAGCTTGCTGTCGTCCTATCGCGACGTGGACAAGGGCTACACCTCGCGCCGTGCCGTCAAGAACGAGACGTTCGAGGGCGATTTCGACCATCTGGCCCGCTACGGCGAATGGGAGCCAACCGACGATGCCAATCCCGAGGTGCTGGAATGAACGTGATGAACGACGCAACCGCCCGTCAGGTGCAGGCAGCGAACCCGCACTATTCGACATGGCTGGCCGCAAATGCAGGGTCCGGCAAAACGCGTGTTCTGACTGACCGCGTGGCGCGACTGCTGCTCACAGGGGTCGAACCCCAGCACATCCTCTGCCTCACCTACACCAAGGCCGCCGCATCCGAGATGCAGAACCGTCTATTCAAACGGCTCGGCGAGTGGGCAATGCTGGACGCTGCGTCGTTGCAGAAACAACTCGAGGAATTGGGCGAAGCGGGCGAGATCAACGCCGAACGCTTGGCCCACGCCCGCACCCTGTTTGCCCGCGCGATCGAGACACCCGGCGGTCTGAAAATCCAAACGATCCATTCGTTCTGCGGGGGGCTCTTGCGGCGTTTCCCCCTAGAGGCCGGCGTAAGCCCCGGCTTCGCCGAGATGGAAGAACGCGCCTCTGAGATCTTGCGCATCGACGTGCTGGAGCAGATGTCGGAACAGGTGCCGGATCTCTTGGCCCGCGTGGCTGACCATCTTGACGAGAGCATGCTCGGGGGCTTTACCGCGAGCGTTGTCAGCCATCTGGACCGCCTGCGCGACCATCCAGGGCAGGACGCAATATGGCAGACCTTTGATCTACCCTCGGGATATACCGAGTCTGATCTGCGCGCCGACGCCTTCATAGGCGGCGAGACAGAATTGATCGGCGAGTTAGTCCCGTTGCTGCTGGGATCGGGGGCGAATGACAGCAAGGCAGGCGCCAAGCTGCAAGGGTTCCACGTGGATAACGCCGATGCCTTTGACGTTCTGGAAAATGTGCTGCTGACGGGTGCGGGGGCCAAAGAGCCCTTTACAGCTAAGATTGACGCCTTTCCCACCAAAGGCCTGCGCACTGACGGGGCCGCGCATCTCATGGATCGCCTGAACGCACTGATGCTGCGGATTGAGGATACCCGCGCTCGCCGCATGTCCCTGTTGGCCGCCCGCAAGAGCCTGATCCTGCACGACTTCGCCGCCGACTTCCTGCGCCGCTACGAAAGCGCCAAGCAACTGCGCGGCGCGCTCGATTTCGACGATCTGATCCGCAAGGCGCGCATGCTCCTGACCGACCCCGCGGTGGCGCAGTGGGTATTGTACCGTCTGGACGGTGGTATCGACCACATTCTGGTGGACGAAGCACAGGACACCAGCCCGCAGCAATGGGCGGTGATCGAAGCCCTCGCCCAAGAGTTCACCAGCGGCGAAGGCGCGCGGTCCGACGTGGAGCGCACCATTTTCGTCGTGGGGGACAAGAAGCAGTCGATCTACAGCTTCCAAGGCGCGGACCCCGAAGCCTTTGACAGGATGCAGGATGAATTCAGGGATAAACTAGAGACGGTCGGCGCGCTGTTTCAGTCACTAGAGCTTGAATACAGCTTCCGGTCCTCGGTCGCGGTTCTGGGATCAGTGGACAAAGTTTTCAAAGGCCCGTTGTCCAAACAGGTCGGGCAGGATGCCACCCACCGTGCGTTCAAATCCGCTCTGCCCGGGCGCGTCGATCTGTGGCCGTTTTACGAGGCGGACAAAGACAAGGAAGAAGACACCCCTTGGTACGATCCGGTGGACCGGACCAGCGCCTCGTCGCCCGAAATCCTACTGGCCCGCGACGTGGCCCGCGAAATCCGCCGCATGGTGGATGACAAGGTGCTGCTGCCTGATGAGGCCAAGGGCACCACTGGCCTGCGCCCCGTGCGGCCCGGCGATTTCCTGATCCTTGTACAGAAGCGGGCAGGGGCGCTGTTTTCGGAACTTATTCGCGCGTGCAAAGCCGAGGGGCTGCCCATTGCTGGGGCCGACCGCCTGAAGGTCGGTGCGGAACTGGCGGTGCGTGATCTGGGGGCCTTGCTGGCGTTTCTGGCGCTGCCAGAGGATGATCTAGCGCTGGCGACGGCTCTGCGCTCGCCGCTGTTCGGGTGGACGGAACAGGAACTTTATACGCTGGCGCATCACCGTGAACCGGGGCGGTTCCTGTACCAAGACCTGCGCGGGCGATCCTTGGACGATCCGACCGCCGCAGTCCTGAAGGACTTGCGAGACAAATCGGACTTCCTCCGCCCCTTTGACCTGATCGAACGCATCCTGACCTACCACAACGGCCGCCATAACCTGCTGTCCCGCCTTGGGGCAGAGGCCGAGGATGGGATCAACGCGCTACTGTCTCAAGCCTTGAAGTACGAGGAGCAGAACGTCCCCGACCTGACAGGTTTCCTGACGTGGATGCAGACCGAAGACTTGGTGATCAAGCGTCAGATCGACGACGCAAACGACGAAATCCGTGTAATGACGGTGCATGGGTCCAAGGGTCTAGAGGCGCCTATCGTGATCCTACCCGATACAGGCAAGCGCAAGCCCCCCGACGCGCCAAAGCTGCTCGATATGGGCTCAGCCTATGCATGGGGCGGCAACGCGCAGACCCGCACCCAAGAGATGGCAGAGCGTAGCAAAGCCTCGGTCGAGCGGACTTCGGACGAAAATTTCCGCTTGCTCTATGTGGCGATGACGCGGGCCGAGAAGTGGCTGATCGTTGCGGGTGCCAAGGACAAGGGTAAATGGCCCGACAGCTGGTACAGCATTGTCGAACACGCGATGCAGGACATGGAGGCCAAGACCCACAGCTTTGATCTGGGGCCGGGTCCCGGTCTGCGGCTGGAGCATGGGGATTGGACGAGCTTGCCGCTGATCGACGTGCCCTTGCCCGAAAAAGTGATCGTCAATGTGCCGCCCTATGCCCGCATGGTTCCTGATGCGCCCGTGATGCCACCACGCCCGTTGATCGGCTCTGATCTGGGTGGGGCTAAGGCCCTGCGCGGCGAAGGACAGGACAAAGAAACCGCCAAAACATATGGCAGCATGGTACACCAGCTGCTCGAAGTGCTGCCTGACCATCCCCGCGACCGGTGGGAAGAGATCAGCGCGCGGCTGATGACCGGCAAGGACGGAGCGCTGGCTGCATTGGCCGAAGGAGAGGCCATTTCGGTGCTCGAGCACCCCGCATTGCAGTACATCTTTGCGCCGGACACTTTGGCAGAGGTTGCCTTGACTGCCCAAATCAATGGCCAAACCTTGCACGGGATCGTGGATCGCCTGATCGTGACGGATCATTTCATCGAGGTCATCGACTTCAAAACCCACCGCACCTTACCCCAGTCAGCAGACCAGACCCCCGAAGCGATTTTGCGCCAAATGGCCGCTTATTCCGAAGGGTTACGGCAGATTTACCTAGGCCGAGACATCCGTGTTTCCGTGCTGTGGACAGCAAGTGCTGTGCTTATGCCGATCCCGGACACAACACTTCGTGAGGCATTGAATCGGGTCGGGGTTGCTTGACGCCCCGAGCCCGCGCACTTACGTTCCGCTCAACCGCATTCCGTAGGAGTTACAGACATGGCCACCGTAGCCGTCACCGACGAAACCTTTGACACCGAAGTCAAGCAGTCCGACATCCCCGTGGTCGTGGATTTCTGGGCAGAATGGTGTGGCCCCTGCAAGATGATCGGCCCCGTTCTGGAAGAGCTGTCGACCGAGATGGAAGGCAAAATCAAAGTCGTCAAAGTCGATGTTGACTCGAACTCGGGCATGGCAGCCCAGCTGGGTGTTCGCGGCATCCCCGCGCTGTTCATCTTCAAGGACGGCGAAGTCGTTTCGAACCGCGCTGGCGCAGCCCCCAAGGCGGCTCTGCAAGCTTGGATCAACGAGTCGATCTGATCTAACGATCACTCGGAATACATAGGGGCGTCCGCCATAGGGCGCCCTTTTTCTTATGCGACACGAGGTAGATTTCATGGCAGAGAGCGAATTTCCCGGCTGGCACGGCACCACCATCATTGGCGTGCGCCGCGGCGGAGAGGTCTGCATCGCGGGCGACGGTCAGGTCAGCCTTGGCAACACTGTGATCAAAGGCACGGCCCGCAAAGTGCGCCGCATTTCCCCCGGCGGGTATGACGTGATCGTCGGCTTTGCCGGCTCGACCGCAGATGCCTTTACCCTGTTGGAGCGTCTAGAGAAAAAACTGGAGGCCACACCCGGCCAGTTGGCCCGCGCGAGCGTCGAGCTTGCCAAGGATTGGCGCACTGACAAATACCTGCAGAAGCTGGAGGCGATGCTGATCGTCAGCGACGGCAAAGAGCTGTTGGTGATCACAGGTGCAGGCGACGTTCTGGAGCCCGAGCATGACATTGCGGCCATCGGGTCGGGCGGGATGTTTGCCCTGTCTGCGGCGCGCGGTCTGGCCCACAACGAAGAGCTGTCCGCCCAAGAGGTGGCCGAGCGCGCCATGGATATTGCGTCAGACATCTGTGTCTTTACCAACGGCAACCTCACCATCGAAACCCTGAAGGGTTAAGGGGTCCGCCCCTTTTCCCGACGTGGGCCAGCGCCTATGTCTGGCCTAAGAATGGCATCCAGGAGAACCCTATGACCGACCTAACCCCGCGCGAGATTGTCAGCGAGCTTGATCGGTTCATCATCGGACAAGCCGAAGCCAAGCGGGCCGTCGCGGTCGCCCTGCGGTCCCGTTGGCGGCGCCAGCACCTGCCATCTGCCCTACAGGACGAGGTGTACCCCAAGAATATTCTGATGATCGGGCCCACCGGCGTTGGTAAAACCGAGATCAGCCGCCGTCTGGCGAAACTGGCCCGTGCTCCCTTTATCAAGGTCGAAGCGACCAAGTTCACTGAGGTCGGCTATGTAGGCCGAGACGTGGAACAGATCATCCGCGATTTGATGGACGCCGCAATCGTCACCGTCCGCGAGTATATGCGCGAAGACGTGAAATCTCGTGCTATCCAAGCTGCCGAAGAACGCGTTTTGGCCGCGATTGCAGGTGAGGACGCCCGCGAGAGCACCAAAGAGATGTTCCGCAAAAAGCTGCGCGCAGGCGAGCTGGATGACAAGGAAATCACCGTCGAGATTGAAGACACTGCAAGCCCCTTTGGCGGAATGATGGATATTCCCGGGCAACCCGGCAGCCAGATGGGGATGATGAACCTCGGCGAGATGTTCGGCAAAGCGTTTCAGCGCAAAGTCCGCAAGACCGTCACCGTGGCAGACAGCTACGAGCTGCTGATGGGCGAAGAGGCGGACAAGCTGCTGGACGATGAACAGATCAAGCGCGCTGCGCTGGAGTCGGTCGAGCAAAACGGCATCGTCTTCCTAGACGAGATCGACAAGGTTTGCGCCCGCTCTGACGCCCGTGGGGGCGATGTCAGCCGCGAAGGGGTGCAGCGCGACCTGCTGCCATTGATCGAAGGCACCACTGTCAGCACCAAATACGGCGCTGTACGCACGGACCACATTCTGTTCATCGCCTCGGGCGCGTTCCACATCGCGAAACCGTCAGACATGCTGCCTGAATTGCAGGGCCGTCTGCCAATCCGCGTGGAACTGAACGCTCTTACAGAGGCAGATTTCGTTCGCATCCTGACCGAAACCGACAATGCGCTGACCCGCCAGTATTCGGCTCTGATGAAAACCGAAGGCGTCAGCATCGAGTTCAGCGAAGACGGCATCGCCGAGATCGCCCGCATCGCTGCCGAGGTGAACCGCAGCGTCGAAAATATCGGGGCCCGCCGGCTGTATACGGTGATGGAGCGAGTTTTTGAGGAATTGTCGTTCGTCGCGCCTGATCTTGGGGAACAGCTGATCACGATCAATGCGGATTACGTCAGGAAATATGTGGGCGAATTGGCCGAGTCCGCCGATCTGAGCCGCTACGTCCTGTAATCAGCGGGTTCGCCGCAGATACACGTAATATGCGCCTCCGCCCCCGTGGCGGAGGTGCGCTTGTCTCACCTGCAAGACCAGATGGGATAGGGGGCTCATTTGCAGCCACATAGGCACCTGATGGCGCAGCGCGCCAATACGTTCAGGGATCGGGCTGTCGGTCTCTTTGACCTTGCCCTTGCCCGTAATCACCAAAACCAGCCGATGCCCCGCCGCGTGATTTCGCATGACAAAGCCGACGAGGGCAGGGTGCGCCTGTGCCAAGGTCATCCCATGCAAGTCGATCCGCGCATCCGGCATCAGCTTGCCGCGCTTCATCTGCGTGTGGGTCTTCTTGTGCATGTTCAACGGGGCGCCTGCGACCTCGTCCTCGATCGCCGGACTCAGGTGCTGGCCGAGCTTGTGTTTGCCCTTTTTCGCCTTCATCCCAATGGTGAAATGCTCGAGCGGAGGAGGCGTCGGCACACCCTCTAGAGGCTTTTTCGGCACCTTGCGGACAGGATGAGGAAGCCATTCGGCCTGATCTTCTGGTTCAGCTTTGCGCGTGGCGTGCAGAGGGTCCGCAGTGCGACGCACCTGATCCCACAATTCCCGCTCTTCATCGCTGAGTTTCCGGCGGCGGCTCATAGCTCCTCCGCAAGGCTCGCGTAGGCCCGTTGGATCGGCATCAGAACGACCATGCGGCCGTTGTCTTTCATGGTTCCGGCGATTTCACCCGCCTTGTCTCCCGTTCCGACAAAGATGTCAGCACGCTGCGCACCCTTGATCGCGGACCCTGTGTCCTGAGCGATCATGAGGCGGCGCAAAGACATATGGCCGTCCTTTTCGACCCAGACGGGCGCACCAAGGGTCACATAGGCTGGATCAACTGCGATACTGCGCCCCGCAGTGATCGACCGGTTCATCGCCCCGAGGGGGCCCATATGCGCGGGCACTTGGCTGACTTCGCGAAAAAAGACGAAAGAGGGGTTATGCCATAGCAGTTCACGGCCCTCGGCCGGATTGCGGCGCACCCACTCGCGGATCACCTGCGCAGAAACCTGATGTTGGTTAAAGACGCCGCGCGCCACCAGTTCTTGCCCAATCGAGCGATACTCGTGACCATTATGGCCGGCATAGCCCACGCGCATGGCCCCGCCACCGCGCAGTTTTACACGGCCAGACCCTTGGACCTGTAGGAAGAATGCCTCGACCGGATCGTCGACGTAGACAAGTTCCAGACCGCGGTCACGCATGAAATCACCTTCTTCGATCTGGCGACGTGTGGCCCAAGGAGAAATCTGCTTGGCTTCGGACGGCATGCGGTAGAGAGGATAGCGATAGCGGCCAGTTGGCACACGAGAACCATCCAGTTCCGGCTCGAAATATCCGGTGAATAAGGGGTCGTTTCCGTCCTCGATCATCACGGGGCGGAAGAAGAGTTCAAAGAATGTACGTGGGGCGTCCTGGTGCGCACGCGCCAAGGAGCACAGGCTCGTCCAGTCGGATCCGTTGATATCGCCGCAGGTGTTCAGAAAAGCATCAAGGGCCGCGGCATGATCATCCTCGGCCCATCCATCCAGTTCTGAAAATTCAAGCAGTCGGTTCACAGGTTCCTCGCTGTGTGCTGGCGCGGCCCACCAAGGGAGCAGCGCCAACATGACGGCCAGCGCCCTGCGGATCATTCGCCAGTTGCCACCAGCTGCCAGTTCGGATCGTCCGCGCCCATCTTGCGGGCAAAGGTCCAAACGTCCTTCTGGCGCTTGATCTGCTTTTCGTCGCCTTCGATCACGACGCCGTCCGCATCGCGCACCTGCCATGTCAGGTCGGCGACATAACGCACGGTGACTTCGCCTTCTTGGGTCGCTTCGTCAAATGTGGCTTCGACCAGCTGTAGCTCACGGATACCCACGAACGTCGCGTCGATCGTCAGACCTTGGTCCGCACGATGATCGATCACGCTGGCAAAGCTTTCGGCCACATCTTCGGACAAGAAGGGGCGGATTTCATTCAGATCGCCACGCTCAAAGCCCATCAGGATCAATTCATAGGCCCCGCGTGCACCGGACAGGAACTCGTGCACCGAGAAAGATGGCTCGGCGCGTTTCATCGCGGTCAGCGCCTCGGCGCTCGGGCTGTCCTCGGGCACGTGGTCGGTGATGTCGCGGTCAGGTCCCCCTTCGATCACTTCGAAGGAGTGGCGCGATTTCGCAGCGGGTTCGGGCTGTTCCGTTCGCGGAAGAGGGGGTTTTTCAAACCCTTCACGCGTGCCGAGCACGCTTCTGAGCCTAAGGATCAGAAACACGGCAATAGCGGCAAGGACCAAGAGCTGCACCATCGGAGATTCCATCTATTCCTCGTTCTTAAACGGGGACCGTAGAATGATCCCGTGTCAGCACCTATGTATGTCACAGATGGGGTCAAGTCCACTGACCCCCAGAAACTCTATTACCGGAAAGGTACTAACAATGTGGTTATTTCTGGCGTTTGTGCTGGTTCCTATCATCGAGATCGGCCTGTTCATTCAGGTCGGAGGTCTGATCGGGCTATGGCCAACGCTGGCTATCGTACTGATGACCGCGATTATCGGCACCTATATGGTAAAAACCGAAGGCCGCGGCGTCCTGCGTGATTTGCAGAACGCGATCAACAATATGCAGGATCCCTCTGAACATCTGGCCAGCGGGGCCATGATCCTGTTCGCAGGCGCGCTTCTGCTGACGCCCGGCTTTTTCACGGATATCACCGGCATTCTGTTCCTGATCCCCGGCGTGCGCAGCATGATTTTCCAGCAAATCAAACACAAAATGCAGGAACAGCGCGCGCGCGGTCAGTCAGGCGGCGGGTTTCGGTCAGAAACGATTGTTGTCGACTACGAAGTGGTGGACGACGATGCGCCGAAATCCGGACCAAGTGGCCCAGACAACCAAGGGCCATCGGGCTGGACGCGCCATTGAGCATCAATACTGCGGATGATAAGCCCGTTACCGAGATAAAATTCCCAGGGAGACTTTTAAAATGACTGAGACACCCGAAGCTGGCGCACAGAACGCCGCCCCCCAGATGAAAATGCAGATCCTGGCGCAGTACGTTCGCGACCTGTCCTTTGAAAACATTCTGGCGCAAAAAGGCGCGTCGGGTGACACCACCCCCGAGGTCAGCGTGAATGTTGGTCTGGACGTGAAAAAGCGTCAGGCAGAGTACCAGTACGAAGTCATCATGAAGACCAAGGTCAACGCCAAGACCAAAGAAGGCGGCCAGCCCTTGTTCCACGTTGAGCTGGAATACGCTGGTGTCTTCCACATTGAAGGCGTGCCCGAGGACCAGATGCACCCCTTCTTGCTGATCGAGTGCCCGCGTCAGCTGTTCCCGTTTGCACGCCGTGTCATCAGTGACGTGACCCGCGACGGCAGCTTCCCTCCGCTGAACCTCGAAAACATCGATTTTGTTGCTCTGTATCGTCAGCAAGTGGCGCAAATGCAGGCGCAGGCCGCTCAGAAGGCCGACGCCTAATCGCAGCCTAGCTGCCGAGCTTTTTCCAAAGCGCGTCGTCGCCCAATTTGTCGATAAAGGCAGAGTGGGCGGCGGCTTCCTGATCTGAAATCCGCGATGGCAGCGGATTCGGTCGCGGGCGGGGCCGCCATTCTTCGGCTCCTGAACCGCCGCGATCTCCGCGATAAGTTTCTGCCAGTCCGAAATCAGGCTGACGTCCCCCCAGAAGTTCCAAATAAACCTCGGCCAGAATTTCAGAGTCGAGCAAGGCGCCGTGCAGAGTCCGGTTCGAGTTATCGATACCGAAACGACGGCACAACGCATCCAGCGTCGCCGGCGAGCCGGGGAATTTCTTGCGCGCCATGGCCAGAGTGTCGAACGACCGCTCCATCGGGATCAGGGGCAGGCCCATCCAGCGCATTTCTGCGTTCAGGAACTTCATATCAAAGCTAGCATTATGGATCACAAGCTTTGAGTCCTGTCCGATGAAGTCCCAGAACGACTGGCCAACTGCCTTGAACACAGGCTTGTCCTTGAGCGTAACCTCGCCATCCTTGGGTGGTCGCGGGCTGTCTAGCAGGTCGGGGCCGATCCCATGCACGCCAAACGCATCGTCCGGCATCCCGCGCTCGGGGTTGATGTACTGGTGATAGGTGTTGCCCGTGGGCATGTGGTTCAGCAGTTCCACCGCACCGATTTCAACGATGCGATCCCCTTTTTCGGGATCAAAACCTGTGGTTTCTGTATCGAGAACGATCTCACGCACGCAATAGCTCTCCTCTGATCTTGGTCACGATAGCGTCGACCTGCTGGCGCGCATGGTCGAGCGTATCTGTCTCGATAACATAGTCAGCGCGGGCGCGTTTGTCGGCATCGGACATTTGACGGGATTTGATTTGTTCAAATTGCTCTTCTGACATCGTGCCGCGCGCCAGAACGCGGGCGCGCTGGATTTCAGCGCCAACAGAAGTCACGCAGACCGCATCCAGCTCTGCCTCGGTCCCGTTTTCAAAGAGCAGGGGGATATCGTAGATAGCAATATCCGCTTCACAACTCGCTTTGAACGCCGCGCGGTCTGCTGCCACCAGCGGATGCACAATTTCATTCAACATATTGAAATCGTTCGGATTATCAGACAGATGCTCGCGCAGAGCTGTCCGCGATACCGCGCCATCCACGATCACGTCAGGAAAAACTACCCAAAGCGGTGCCACCGCTGTGCCGCCCACATCGTAAATTCGGTGAACAGCCGCATCAGCGTCCCAAATCGCGCATCCCAGATCCGCAAACATCTGCGCGGTCGTGCTCTTGCCTGTGCCAATCGAACCGGTCAGGCCAAGATGATAGGTCATCCCAGAACCACGTTGCGCAGTTCGTCGTCCACTTCGGGGCGGTGACCGAACCAACGCTGGAACCCCGGCACTGCTTGGTGAAGTAACATCCCAAGGCCATCGACAGTCTGGTATCCGTAGTCCTGCGCAAGGGCCAGCAGGGGCGTCTTCAAGGGCGTATAGACGATGTCTGTGACCAGCGCCTTGGGATCCAGTTCATCAAGGTTGATCTTGAGCGGTGGCTGCCCTTCCATCCCCATCGATGTGGTATTTACCAAAGTGGTCGCACCATTGAGCATACCGTTCATGTGCGCCCAGTCGTACACCACGATACGGCCGCCAAATTCGGACTTCAGCTGATCTGCTCGCAGACGGGTACGGTTTGTCAGGCGGATTTCGGGAACACCCGCATCCAGCAGCGCGACGACAACAGCACGCGCTGCACCACCCGCACCGACGACCGCAGCAGGGCCGCTGCGAGGGTCCCAATCAACTGCGTTCTGGCGCAGGTTCTCGATAAAGCCGTAGCCGTCAGTATTATCCGCAAAGATCGTTCCATCAGGACGGAAGGTCAGCGTGTTCGCCGCCCCGATCAGGGTCGCGCGGTCAGTGACTTGATCGGCCAGACGCAGCACAGTTTCTTTGTGCGGGATCGTAACGTTTGCCCCGACAAAGCCCATGCGGCCCATAGCGCCCAATGCCTCGACCAGATCGTCGGGGTGCACTGTCAAAGGCACATAATGCCCTGTGATCCCGTAGCGCTGCAGCCAATGGCCGTGCAGACGGGGGGATAGGCTGTGTGCGACTGGGTTTCCGATGACACCGGCCAAAGGTATCGAATGCTTACTCATGATGCGATGCTCCCTGTCACTCCGAGATACGCCAGAAGCTCGACCAGCGGCAAACCCAAAATGGTAAAGTAGTCGCCCTGAACACTCGAAAAGAGGCGAACACCTTCCTCCTCCAGCTTGTAGCCCCCAACAGAGTGGCGAATGCTCTCCCAGTTCCGCGACAAATAGTCGTCCAGATAGGCGTCAGAGAAATTGTGCATCCGCAGACGCGCGACACCCACATGGCGCCACTTTGGCTCTGCGTCTTTGTACAGGACCGCAGCAGAGAGCAGCTGGTGCGGCTGGTTTCGTAGCGTGGTTAGTTGCGCGCGAGCGTCCTCTGGGGTGGTGGGCTTTGAATAGATTTGAGTGCCCATCGCAAGAACCTGATCGCAGCCGATGACGATCGCGTCCGGATGCTTGGCGCTAATCTTGCGCGCTTTGGCCTCGGCCAAGGCGTCGGCGACGTCGCGGGGTTTAGCCTCTTCCATCTCCAGCGCGGCGCGGATGGCCTCTTCATCGACGCGGGCGGGGATGACCTCGATCTCGAGCCCTGCATTGCGAAGAAGCTGCGCGCGGATGTCCGATCCTGACGCAAGAATGATGCGATCCTGCATGTGGATAACCTTGTGAGAGTCTGCCGTAAAATCCCTGTAGGGGTTCGGGGACGGATAAAGCCCCTGAGCGGGCCTGTCGATAGTTTCGAGTTTATGAGTCTGGCTCATATTCTTTTTACCCCCACGGAAAAGGATAAAATAGACTCTGTGGATAACCAACTTTCCCACGAGTTATCCACCGATTCCCACAGGACTCAAATTTTCAGATTCACGCAAGAAATCCTGAGATTTTATTGGGGTTAAGCGATTCCCCCACACCCCCTGTGGGACTCTTGTTCACTGTGCAAAACCACGGGGGAAAGAAAACAATCCACAGAGTCTGCTGACTCTTCAAATACATCTTCCTTTTAATTCTTATATTTTATTTAAGGGAGTTAATCAGAGAGGAACCCGCCCATGCTCGATCTGCTCGCTAGTGTATATCCTTGGACAAAGTCACTTCACGTGGTCTCGGTCATGTCCTGGATGGCGGGGTTGTTCTATCTACCAAGACTGTTCGTCTATCACGCAGAACGCGTGGGGCAGGACGGCGAGACTCACGAGCTGTTCACCACAATGGAGCTGAAGCTGTTCCGCTACATCATGAACCCAGCCATGATCGCCACGTGGATCTTTGGTCTGGCTTTGGTGTTCACACCGGGGATCGTGGACTGGACCAGCGTCTGGCCCTGGACCAAGGCAGCGAGCGTGCTGGGAATGACCTGGTTCCATCATTGGCTGGGGTATCGCCGCAAGGATTTCGTCGCAGCCAAGAACTCGCGCGACGGCCGAACTTACCGCCTCATGAACGAGGTTCCGACGCTTTTGATGCTGGTCATCGTCTTCTCGGTCATTGTGAAGTTCTAAGCGATTCATTGACTCAACGGGGAATCCCCCCTATGTCGCGTTCAACGGCCAGTCCTGGTCGGGATTTTCCTGTGTAAGAAAATAACTTTGACCTTGGCCCGATCGCGGGCGGCAAAGGGTATACCAATGACCGATGAACGTCTGAACCTCTCTGAACTCAAAGCCAAGAGCCCCAAGTCCTTGTTGGCGATGGCCGAAGAGTGGGAAATCGAAAACGCGTCGAATATGCGTAAAGGCGAGATGATGTTCTCGTTGCTCAAGGAGCACGCAGAAGACGGCTGGGTGATCGGCGGCGAAGGCGTTCTAGAGGTTTTGCAGGATGGCTTCGGCTTCCTCCGTTCGCCCGAAGCGAACTACCTGTCTGGTCCCGACGATATTTACGTTTCGCCTGAAATGATCCGCCAGCATTCGCTGCGCACCGGTGACACCGTCGAAGGTGTGATCAAGGCGCCTGCGGACAACGAGCGTTACTTTGCCCTGACAGCGGTCGAGCAGGTGAACTTCCAGGATCCCGAGAGCGAGCGTCACAAGGTCAGCTTTGACAACCTGACGCCCTTGTATCCTGACGAACGTCTGAAGATGGAGATCGAAGATCCCACTATCAAGGACCGGTCCGCCCGTATCATCGATCTGGTTGCACCCATCGGCAAAGGCCAGCGTTCGCTGATCGTGGCGCCGCCGCGTACCGGTAAGACGGTTCTGCTGCAGAACATCGCCACCAGCATCGAAAAGAACCACCCTGAATGCTATCTGATCGTTCTGCTGATCGACGAACGCCCCGAAGAAGTTACCGACATGCAGCGGAGCGTTAAGGGCGAAGTCATTTCTTCGACTTTCGACGAACCTGCGACCCGTCACGTGGCCGTTTCCGAGATGGTAATCGAAAAAGCCAAGCGACTGGTCGAGCATAAGCGGGACGTTGTGATCCTGCTGGACTCGATCACCCGTCTTGGTCGTGCATACAACACCGTGGTTCCGTCGTCGGGCAAGGTTCTGACAGGTGGTGTGGACGCTAACGCGCTTCAACGCCCCAAGCGTTTCTTTGGTGCTGCGCGTAACGTCGAAGAGGGTGGTTCGCTAACCATCATCGCGACCGCTCTGATCGACACCGGTAGCCGTATGGACGAAGTGATCTTCGAAGAGTTCAAAGGCACCGGTAACAGCGAAATCGTGCTGGACCGCAAAGTGGCTGATAAGCGTGTCTTCCCCGCGATGGACATCCTCAAGTCGGGCACCCGCAAAGAGGATCTTTTGGTCGACAAGGTCGATCTGGCCAAGACCTTCGTTCTGCGCCGCATCCTCAACCCGATGGGGACCACGGATGGTATCGAATTCTTGATTTCCAAACTCAAGCAAACCAAGACAAACTCCGAGTTCTTCGACTCGATGAACACCTAAGAGGGCGTAATGCACACGATCTTTGCCCTGGCGACTGCTCAAGGCAAAGCCGGGGTCGCAGTCATCCGGATTTCGGGGCCGCAGGCATTTGCCGCGGCCTCTATTCTTGCGGGTGAGATGCCGGAGCCGCGTAAAACTGGTATACGTAAACTGCGCGACAGGGCAGGGGCCCTGATCGACGAAGCGATGGTGATTTGCTTTTCCGGTCCCGCCAGCTTTACGGGCGAGGATGTGGTCGAGCTGCATCTTCATGGCAGCCCTGCAATTGTGCGCCGTGTTTTGGATGAACTTCTGTCCTACGATGATCTTCGTTTTGCGGAACCCGGAGAGTTCACGCGCCGCGCGCTTGAGAACGAGCGGCTTGATTTGGCCCAGGTCGAAGGGCTCTCTGATTTGATCGAAGCAGAGACCGAAGCGCAGCGACAGCAAGCCGTTCGTGTCTTTTCTGGTGGGTTGGGAGAGCAGGCCGAGATTTGGCGTTCCCAGATCATTCGCGCAGCTGCTCTTTTGGAGGCGACAATCGATTTCGCTGACGAAGAAGTGCCCGAGGACGTCACCCCAGAGGTCAAAGACCTACTTGCTCGCGTCAGACAAGATCTAAGCAAAGAGATTGAGGGAGCTGAGGTCGCAGAGCGTTTGCACCTAGGGTTTGAGGTTGCAATCGTTGGAGCGCCCAATGCCGGAAAATCGACCCTGCTCAACTACATTGCCAAGCGAGATGCGGCGATCACCTCTGACATAGCGGGAACCACCCGCGACGTCATCGAGGTACGAATGGACTTGAAAGGACTGCCGGTCACGTTCTTGGATACCGCTGGCCTACGAGAGACTGAGGATCAGATTGAAGGTATCGGTGTCCAACGCGCGATAAAGCGGGCGCAAGACGCAGACCTTCGGATTTTCTTGATGCAGGAGGGGGATCACCTGCCGCTCGAGCCACGGGACGCAGACCTTGTGTATTCCGCCAAGGGCGACCTACGAGATGTCCAACCGAATCCAATATCTGGGCTTTCCGGTCTAGGAGTCTCCGAAATGCTGGATTCGGTCGTTTCCTTTCTCTTGGATCGAATGCAGAAGGTGAATCTGGCCAGTAAAGAGCGTCATAGAAAAGCACTGTCTGTTGCTTCGGACGCTCTCGCAAATGCCGAAGAGCAGGTGTTATACGGGGCCGAACGATATGAGTTGGTCGCTGAAGAAATAAGAACGGCGGCAAGATCGCTCGACATGTTGTTGGGAAGAATCGACGTTGAGGTTATCCTTGATGAGATCTTCTCTAGCTTCTGTTTAGGGAAATAGGGGTGTTTCACGTGAAACAATCTGACTTCGACGTACTCGTGATAGGCGGCGGTCATGCCGGCTCCGATGCTGCTCATGCTGCTGCGCGGATGGGTGCGCGAACGGCCCTAATCACCCTGCGCAAAGAGACAATCGGCGTCATGTCCTGCAATCCAGCTATTGGCGGGTTAGGGAAGGGCCACCTGGTTCGCGAAATCGATGCGATGGACGGCGTAATGGCGAAGGTCGCGGACCGAGCTGGTATCCAGTTTCGGCTGCTGAACCGACGTAAGGGACCAGCAGTTCAAGGACCAAGAGCTCAGGCAGATCGCAAGATCTACCGTGAGACGATGTTTGGAATACTGAGCAATACGCCTAACCTGAGCATCATCGCTGGCGAGGCGGCCGACCTGATCGAAGTGGAAGGCAGGATTAGTGGTGTGCGTTTAGCGGACGGCTCCGAGCTAAAGGCACATGCAGTAGTTTTAACTACCGGAACGTTTTTGAACGGCCTCATCCATATTGGTGATGTCTCAAAGCCGGGTGGCAGAATGGGCGATCATCCCTCTGTCAAGCTGGCGGAGCGTCTTCACAGCTATGCACTCCCCTTGGGGCGTTTAAAAACAGGAACGCCCGCGCGCCTTGATGGGCGGACGATCGACTGGGATTCACTGGAGTCCCAGCCAGGCGACGATGACCCGACACTCTTTTCCTTTGCGTCCAAAGGGCCCTTTGTTCGTCAAATTTCTTGTGGGATCACGCATACGAATGAAGAAACCCACGACATCATTCGGGAAAACTTGGACCGCTCAGCGATGTATGGCGGACACATTGATGGTGTGGGGCCGCGCTACTGTCCCTCTATCGAAGATAAAATTGTGCGGTTTGCAGATAAGACCTCTCATCAGGTCTTTCTCGAACCAGAGGGGCTCGATGACCCGACGGTCTACCCGAACGGAATTTCGACATCCCTTCCTGTAGATGTTCAAGAAGCCTATATCCGCTCAATGAAGGGTTTGGAGAACGTCAGCATATTCCAAGCAGGTTATGCAATCGAGTACGATTATGTCGATCCGCGGGCTCTGCGTCTGACATTGGAGCTCAAAGATCATCCGGGATTGTTCTTGGCAGGTCAAATCAACGGTACAACTGGTTACGAAGAGGCTGCGGCTCAAGGGATGGTTGCTGGCTTGAATGCGGCGCGGTCTGCTCAGGGCAAAGAGCCAGTCGTCTTTAGTCGTACGAATAGCTACATCGGCGTGATGATCGACGATCTGACGACGCGAGGTGTCACAGAACCCTACCGCATGTTTACCTCTCGCGCTGAATTCCGCCTTTCCCTTCGTGCTGATAACGCAGACCAAAGATTAACACCTCTGGCGATCGAGCTTGGGTGTGCCTCTGAAGAGAGAGAAAATCTATTCGCGTCGAAGATGGAGAAGCTCGAGTCTGGAAAGGCGCGACTCGAAGGGATGACCTACACTCCAAGAGAAATCAATAATGCTGGGATTAAGGTAAATCAGGATGGTGCTCGTCGGAGCGCCTATGACCTATTGGCCTTTCCTGACTTTACCTTTGAGACGCTTCTCAATCTGGATCCGACGCTAGAAGAGATCGAGCCTGATATTCGCAGGCAACTCGAACGCGACGGGCTCTATGCCAAGTATATTGCGCGCCAGGAAAAGGATGCCGAGGCGCTCCGTCGTGATGAGGGTCAGGCCATTCCAGATGATTTCGATTTTTCCAGTTTGGACGGGCTCTCAAACGAATTGAAGCTTAAATTGGATTTGGCAAAGCCAGAAACATTGGGGCAGGCGGGTCGAGTTGAAGGGATGACACCCGCGGCGTTGACGTTAATCCTTGCGAAGCTTCGGCGGGCCAAGCGAATTGCGGTTGGCTCATGAGTCTCGGAAACCTGAAAATAAATGTTTCACGTGAAACACTGGAGCGACTTGATCTGTACGAAGCCCTGCTGAAGAAGTGGAACAAGTCGATCAACCTCGTCTCACAGTCTACGATTTCGGAAGCTAGAGAACGACATTTTGTGGACTCTGCCCAGATATATCAACTCGCGCCAAAAAACTGGCAGATATGGTGTGATATGGGCAGCGGTGGTGGCTTTCCAGGGATGGTTATCGCGATCTTGGCAGCCGAATTTAACCCTGTGGGCCGAGTATTCTTGCTAGAGAGCGATCAGAGAAAGGCGACTTTTCTGCGAACCGTCGCTCGAGAGGTGGGCGTCAAAGCGGAAGTCGTCTCTGACAGAATCGAGAAGGTCGATCCTATTGGTGCTGATATCGCATCAGCTCGGGCGCTTGCTTCGCTCGACAAATTGTTTGGTTTTTCCGAGCGACATTTGAAGGATGGCGGCCTCGCATTGTTCCCAAAGGGAGCAACTTGGCAACAAGAACTAGAAGAAGCGCAGAGATCGTGGTCTTTCACTCATGAAGTCCATAAAAGCGTCGTAGAGTTAAATTCGGTCATACTCAGCATCGGAGGCATTGCACGTGGCTGACATTCTGACGTCCAGCGGTACCAAGATCATTGCGATTACCAACCAGAAAGGTGGGGTGGGTAAGACCACAACCGCGATCAACCTGAGCGCTGCGTTGGCCGCGATGGGAAAACGTGTTCTTGTCGTTGATATTGATCCGCAGGGCAACGCTTCGACAGGGTTGGGTATTCAAGCCGAAGAGCGCGACTACACTGCGTACGAACTTCTACTGGAAGAAGTTCCTGCGACAGATGTGATCCGCCCGACGAAGTTTGAGAATATCTTTGTCGTTCCTGCGACCACTGATTTGTCATCTGCTGATATCGAGTTGATGGCGAATGAGCAGCGTAGTTACCTGCTCCGAAATTCTCTGCGGACAGCGCTGATGGCAGAAATTGACTTCGACTATATCTTGATCGACTGCCCGCCTTCGCTCAACCTGTTAACCGTGAACGCAATGGTCGCGTCGGATTCTGTTCTGGTGCCTCTGCAGAGTGAATTTTTCGCTCTGGAAGGTCTGAGCCAACTCATGCTGACGATCAGAGATGTTCGCAAGGCAGCGAACCCAAATCTGCGGATTGAAGGCATCGTCCTGACGATGTTTGATGGACGGAATAACCTTTCGCAGCAGGTCGAGGCGGACGCGCGCGAAAATCTGGGTGATCTTGTGTTCCAGACCAAGATTCCTCGGAACGTACGATTGAGCGAGGCGCCGTCTTTTGCTCTGCCGGTTCTTCACTATGATCCGAATTCTCGGGGCGCTGTTGCCTATCGCGCACTGGCGAAAGAGCTGCTAGAGAAGGCGGCTCAGGTCGCTGCATAAGAAAAATAGAAGAGGGCAGTAATGGATCGTAAACCCATGAAGCGAGGATTGGGACGTGGATTGTCTGCATTGATGGCGGACGTTCAGCCCGACACGACAAGCCAAGAAGGTACTGCTGTGCCGCGCCGTCCGGATATGATGGTTCCGATCGAAAAGATCGAACCAAATCCGGACCAGCCACGCCGCCGTTTTGAAAGCGAAGACCTAGAGGATCTGTCGCGGTCGATCAAAGAGAAGGGCGTGATCCAGCCCTTGATCGTGCGTGTGAGCCCGCGTGATAGCCTCAAGTACGAGATTGTTGCTGGTGAACGTCGTTGGCGTGCCTCTCAGATGGCGCAGCTTCATGAACTCCCGGTTTTGATCCGTGACTTTGACGATACCGAAGTTCTGGAAGTTGCGATTATCGAAAACATCCAGCGTGCTGATCTGAACCCGGTAGACGAAGCTGCTGGCTACAAACAGTTGATGGAGAAGTTCGGTCATACTCAAGAGCGCTTGGCTGAAGCTCTTGGTAAGAGCCGGAGCTACATCGCAAACTCGATGCGATTGCTACAATTGCCTGAAGACGTTATCGAGCATTTGGCGGATGGTCGCTTGACGACGGGTCACGCGCGTGCCCTGATCACGAGTGACCACGCGTCGGAGTTGGCAAAGCAGATCGTCTCTCGTGGCATGTCAGTGCGTGACACCGAACGTCTGGTTAAGAAGGCCGCACAAGGCGAGACTGCGCCTAAACCGCGTTCTGGGCCCAAGCCTGCGGGTGAAAAAGATGCGGATACCAAAGCTTTGGAAGGGGATCTGTCGGCGGCAATCGGGATGAAAGTCTCGGTCGAGCACAAAGAAGGAACCGAGCAGGGCAAGATCGTCATCAGCTACAACAACCTAGATCAGCTGGACGAAATCTGCCGCCGCTTGAGCGCAGTGGAATAAAAGTTAATAGCTGGGGCGGGTCCAGATAAAGATGAGAACCGCCCCAAGTGTCACGGCCTGAATGGCCAAGATCGTTGGTCGCAGTCCCATAAAAACAGAGATCGAGAAGACGACCGCAATAGAGGCGGTCGCGGCGCGTTTTCCTGTGAGGCTAATCGCGCCGCTGCGATTCCAGTCTTCGATCGCGGGGCCGAAGACGCGGTGGTTCACCAGCCAGCCATGCATCCGCTCGGATGATCGGGCAAAGCAAAATGCAGCCAGCAGCATAAACGGAACCGTCGGCAGCAGAGGCAGGACGACCCCGATCAGGCCGAGTGCCATGCAGAAGATGCCAAGTGTGAACCAGATAGGCCGCATGTTGTTAATCCAGTAGGAGTTCCGCGATAACTGCGTTCAGGACCAGCCGACCCGCACGCGTAGCTTTAAGATAGGGCATTTCGATTTTAATCATCCCCATATCTTCCAGCTCTTGCAATGTGCGCGGATTGAGAGGTTTGCCTCCAATTTGATTAAATCGCTCCAGATCGATGCCATCTGTCAGGCGCAGGCCCATCATCAGGTACTCGTTGGCTTGTTCAGTCGCAGATACAGGCTCGACCAAATTCTCACCGGTTCCAGCCGCGACGGCATCTAACCATTTCTGAGGCTGCTTCCACGTGTCAGTGGCATGGCGTTGGCCATTTATAGTTAGCCGACCGTGCGCACCAGGTCCGACACCGACATAGTCGCCGTAGTTCCAGTAGATCTGGTTATGGCGGCTCTCGGCGCCTGGTTTCGCGTAGTTCGAAACTTCGTAGTCGTACATGCCAAATTCAGCGCAGATCTCTTGGGTGACTTCGTACATCTCGGCGGCGTCATCATCTTCGGGCAGGCCTCGCAGCTTGCCTCTTTCATATCGGTCGCCGAAGGCTGTTCCGGCCTCGATGGTCAACTGATAGAGCGATAGATGGTCGGCCGCCAACGAGAGTGCTTCGCGGAGTTCGGATTTCCACGCAAAGACGGTTTGATCTTGGCGCGCATAGATTAAGTCAAAGCTGACACGCCCGAAACACTCCTTGGCAATCTCGAACGCGCGCTGACCTTCGGCGACCGTGTGCATTCTACCCAAGCGGCGCAGGTCGTCGTCCCGCAGACTCTGTAGACCCATTGAGACACGGTTTACGCCAGCGTCGGCATAGGCACGAAAACGGCCAGCTTCGACTGATGTCGGGTTTGCTTCGAGAGTGATCTCCTGATCGTTGGCGCTCGTCCAAAGTTGGCCGACCCGTTCTAGGATCGCGGCGACCACATCAGGGTCCATCAAGCTGGGGGTGCCGCCACCAAAGAACACTGATTTCAGCACCCGGTCAGGGGTGCGGGCTGCGTTGCGATCAAGCTCTTTCAGGTAGGCATCCAGCCACGCCTTCTGGTCGATGGACTGAGAGACGTGGCTGTTGAAATCACAGTAGGGGCATTTGGCCATACAGAACGGCCAGTGGATGTAGAGGCTAAATCCCCCGTTGCGCCAGTCCTCAGCCAAAGCAGGCGTCCACGAACTTGGTAAACGCATCGGCGCGGTGGCTGATGCGGTTTTTGTCGGCGGGGTCCATCTCGCCGAGGGTGATGTCGTAGCCGTTGGGCATAAAGATCGGGTCGTAGCCGTGACCTTCGGCACCGCGCATGGGCCAAACGAACTGCCCTTCGATCGTACCTTCAAAGACGTCATCGGCGCCATCGGGCCACGCTAAAACCAACGTGCAACAGAAGCGGCATGTGCGAGGCTCTGGTGCGTTCTTTTCTTCAAGTAGGTTGTAGGTCTTGGTCATCGCCATGACAAAGTCGCGCCCATTCGGAGTCTCGGACCAGTCGGCGGTATAGACACCGGGCGCACCGTCCAGCGCATCCACCGCAATGCCACTGTCGTCGGACAGGGCAGGTAGGCCGGTGGCCTTCGCGGCGGCGTGGGCCTTGATGCGAGCATTCTCGACAAAGGTTGTGCCGGTCTCTTCGGGTTCTGGCAGACCCTTTTCCTTGGCGCCGACAACGGTGATGTTGAAGGGAGCGAGTAGGGCCCGCATCTCCTCCAGCTTACCGGCGTTGTGGGTCGCGAATAGGATCGTATCGCCTTCGAATTTTCGGGTCATGCGCAGGCGGCCTCTTGGGCTGCGACCAGTTCGGCGATGCCTTTGTCCGCCAGATCCAGCAATTGGTTCATCTGCTCTCGCGAGTAGGTTGCGCCTTCCGCCGACATCTGGGTCTCGATCATCTGGCCGTTGCCAAGCATGACGAAGTTGCCGTCGACACCGGCTGCGGAGTCTTCGGGGTAGTCGAGATCTAGGACTGCCTGACCCGCATAGATCCCACAGCTAACCGCCGCGACCGGAGAGATCAGCGGATCAGTTTTGATGTCGCCCGCCTTGATCAGTTTGTTGACCGCCAGACGCAGGGCAACCCAACCGCCGGTGATTGACGCGCAGCGGGTGCCACCGTCTGCTTGGATCACGTCACAGTCGATGGTGATCTGACGCTCGCCCATGGCGACGCGGTCAACACCAGCGCGCAGGCTGCGGCCGATCAGGCGCTGGATTTCTACAGTACGGCCACCTTGCTTGCCGGTGGTCGCTTCGCGGCGCATGCGCGAGCTGGTCGAGCGGGGCAGCATGCCATATTCCGCGGTGACCCAACCCAGACCCGAGCCTTTGATGAACGGGGGCACGCGGGGTTCCAACGTTGCGGTGCACATCACATGCGTGTCACCAACTTTGATCAAGCAAGAGCCTTCGGCGTGCTTGGTCACGTTGGTTTCAATTGAAATTTCGCGCATCTCGTTTAGATCACGTCCAGAAGGTCGCATAATAATTCCCCTGTAATTGTTGCGTCGGGCATACGCCCGCGTCGGATAGGGTGGCAACCCCGATTGACGATTTCCTTCAGGCGAATTTTAGTGCGTCCTAAGGAGATGCAAATGCACGAAGGCAGAAAACTTCTCGAAGAGATGAACGACCGCTCGCGCGAGGTCTTTCGCCGTGTGGTCGAAGGCTATCTGGAAAGCGGCGATCCGGTGGGTAGCCGGACCCTAACGCGTACTATGAACGAAAAGGTCAGCGCTGCGACGATCCGGAATGTGATGCAAGATCTGGAGTACATGGGTCTGATCGGTAGTCCCCATGCCAGCGCGGGCCGCGTGCCGACCCAGATGGGGCTGCGCATGTTCGTGGATGGTTTGCTAGAGGTGACGGCACCCTCTGATCAGGACCGTGAAAAGATCAGCGCGACCCTAGGCGGGAACAGTGACGATGTGGGCATGATGCTGGACCGGATTGGGTCGGCGTTGTCTGGGGTGACCAAAGGCGCGAGTCTGGTTCTGGCTCCAAAGCACGAAGCGCCGATCAAACATATTGAGTTCGTGTCTCTGACACCCGAGCGGGCGCTGGTCGTTCTGGTGTTCGCAGACGGGCATGTTGAGAACCGCGTCTTCACGCCGCCTGTAGG
Organism: Donghicola sp. XS_ASV15; assembly: GCF_041224595.1. Classification (NCBI taxonomy): domain Bacteria; kingdom Pseudomonadati; phylum Pseudomonadota; class Alphaproteobacteria; order Rhodobacterales; family Roseobacteraceae; genus Donghicola; species Donghicola sp. XS_ASV15. Next base: position 41,061 of record NZ_JBGFGN010000129.1, read on the forward strand.
CCAGACCCCCAGCAGCATGCGCGAGGCCGCGAATTTCATGAACGCGCTGGCAGAGGGCAAAACCCTGTCCGAGCTGCGGCGCGATGTCCGCGACCAGATCAGCACCCGCCGCCAAGAGATCGACGCTCTGGCCCATGCCATGGTCGAATCCGGGCTTGCAGTCTGGAGCGAGGAGGGCGATGGACCCGAACGGCTGATTGTCCGTGGCCGTGCGAATCTGCTTGAAGAGACGGGTCAAGACGATCTGGAACTGATCCGCGTGCTGTTCGACGATCTGGAGCGCAAACGTGATTTGGCCGATTTCCTTCAACTGACCGAAGAAGGCGAAGGCGTGCGCATTTTTATTGGCTCGGAGAACAGACTTTTTTCACTTTCGGGTTCCTCTCTGGTCGTCTCTCCTTATATGAACGCTGACCGAAAGATTATTGGTGCGGTCGGGGTCATCGGACCCACGCGCTTGAACTATGGTCGGATCGTGCCCCTTGTGGACTACACAGCGCAGCTGGTAGGGCGCATGATCTCTGACCGGACTGAGAGGTAAGGAATGGCTGAGCCGAAGAACGAAGACTTCCTTGATGATGTCGAAGCTCTGGAAGAAGAGCTGTATGGCGAAGATGAAAACGAAGAGCTGATCGATATCGACGAAGAAGCTGCCAAGGGCGAGGCATTTGACGCCCTGAAAGCGGAACGCGACGATTTCAAAGATCGCTACGTCCGCGCACTGGCCGAGGCTGAGAACGCCCGCAAGCGCGCCGACAAGGACCGCCGTGATGCCGAGAAGTATGGCAGCACCCGTCTGGCCCGCGATCTGCTGGGGGTTTACGACAACCTGCAGCGCGCGCTGAAGGCCGCCGAGGAAACCTCGAAAGAGGACAACGCAGTTCTGATCGAAGGCGTTGAACTGACGCTGCGCGAATTGAACAACACTTTCTCGAAGCACGGCCTTGTCGTCATCGAACCCGCCGTTGGCGCGCAGTTTGATGCGAACGTCCACGAAGCGATGTTCGAGGCTCCCGTGCCGAACACCAAGAAGGGCGAGATCATTCAGGTCAGCGCCGTCGGCTTCATGCTGCACGACCGTCTTCTGCGTGCCGCTCAGGTTGGTGTGTCGTCGAACCCCGCCTGATTTTCAGCGCACCTCTGGAATGCCAAAAGGCCCGCCGTTACTGGCGGGCCTTTTCTTTGAGTTCATAGAGGAGCTGCAGCGCTTCGCGTGGGGTCAACTCGTCGGGATGGATTTTCTCCAGCATCTCGAGAGCAGGTGACGGAGCCGGTTTGGCTGCCGGTGGGATCGCAGCGAACAAGGGAAGGTCGTCGATCAAGGCTTTTTGCTTGGAGCCGCCGCCTTGACGTTCGCCTTCTTCCAGCGCCTCTAGAACCACTCGTGCCCGTTCGACCACGCTCGCGGGCAGGCCAGCCAGACGGGCCACTTGCACACCATAGGACCGATCCGCTGCGCCGCGTTTGACCTCGTGCAGGAAGATAACTTCGCCTTCCCATTCCTTGACGCTGACAGTCGCGTTTTCCACGCCGTCCAGTTTTTCGGTCAGGGCGGTCATTTCGTGATAGTGGGTTGCGAACAGGGCACGGCAGCGGTTCACGTCATGCAGGTGCTCCATCGTGGCCCAAGCAATCGACAGACCATCATAGGTCGCGGTGCCGCGCCCGATCTCGTCCAAGATCACGAGTGCCCGGTCATCGGCCTGATTCAGGATCGCAGCCGTTTCCACCATCTCGACCATAAAGGTCGAGCGACCACGAGCCAGATCGTCCGACGCACCCACACGGCTGAAAATCTGGCTCACTAGACCGATATGCGCGGACTGCGCAGGAACGAACCCGCCCATCTGCGCCAGCAAAGCAATCAGCGCGTTCTGCCGCAAGAATGTCGACTTACCCGCCATATTCGGGCCGGTCAGCAGCCAGATCGCGGCACCGTCCCGTGGGGACAGCTCGCAGTCATTCGCGACAAAGGGATCACCGTCTGATTTCAAAGCGGCCTCGACCACAGGATGCCGGCCTGCATCAATGCGGAAGGTCCGGCTGTCGTCGATCACAGGACGGCACCAATCTTCGCTGCGGGCCAGATCGGCCAGAGCAGTCGTTAGGTCCAACTCGGCTAAGGCACGGGCCATCGACCCCAGCGGGGCGGCTTGCTCCAGAATGGCTTGGCGCAGGTCCTCGAACAGGCGCTTCTCGATCTCTAGCGCGCGGCCACCAGCATTCAGGATGCGTGTTTCCAGATCGGACAGCTCGACAGTGGTAAAGCGCAGGGCGTTCGCCGTGGTCTGACGGTGGATGAACCGCTCGCCCATCCCCAGCATCTTTTCACCGTGGGTCGCGGTGCATTCGATGAAGTAGCCAAGGACGTTGTTGTGTTTGACCTTCAGGCTCGAGATGCCGGTCTCTTCGGCATACTGGGCTTGCAGGCCCGCGACGACTCCGCGGCCTTCGTCGCGCAGGGTACGGGCTTCGTCGAGTTCGGCATGAAACCCGGCTGCGATGAAACCACCGTCCCGTGCCAACAGAGGTGGCTCCGCGATCAGTGCCTGATCTAGCAGATCCAGCAGCTCTTCTTGCTGGGCCATGTCTACCGTCAATTGGGACAGCAGCGGGGGCAGGTCCAACTGCGACAAGGTCTCTGCCAGATCCAGAGACTGGGTGATGGTGTTCCGAACAGCGGTCAGGTCGCGGGGACCCGCGCGATCCAGCGACAAGCGGGACAGCGCGCGGTCCAGATCGGGCACGCGGCGCAGGCTCTCGCGCCATTGATTTGCCGTGGTCGTATGATCGACGGCATAGGCAACGGCTTCTTGGCGGCGCTGCACTTCATCCAGTACGCGGGACGGGGCCGACAGGCGACGCTCCAGCAGGCGGCCGCCACCGGCGGTCACCGTGCGGTCCACGACAGACAGCAGCGATCCCTGACGGCCACCTGATAGGCTGCGGGTCAGTTCCAGATTGCGGCGGGTCGAGGCATCGATCTGCACCACACGGTCCTGGGCCTCGCGCACGGGCGCGCGCAACAGGGGCAGGGTGCCTTTCTGCGTGATGTCCAGATACTCGACGATCGCTCCCAATGCGGACAATTCGGCACGAGTAAAGGTGCCAAAGGCATCGAGCGTGTCGACCTTATAGAGCTTGCATAGGCGCCCCTCGGCGGCAGTGCTGTCAAACGCGGCGCGGCCCAAGGGCGTCAGCGCGGCGCCGTTATCCTCGATCAGTTCGGCCCAGTCTTCTTCTTTGTTATCACAAAGCAGAACCTCGCGTGGCAGCAGACGCGCCAGTTCCGGCCCAATGCGAACCTCGGGCAGGGACACCACGCGCAGCTCTCCGGTCGAGATATCGGAGTAAGCCAAAGCGACTTCGCCGCGTACCTCGGTCAGGGCCGCCAGATAGTTGTGGCGGCGCGCCTCTAGGAGCGAGTCCTCGGTCAATGTGCCAGGAGTCACCAGACGCACAACGCCGCGTTTCACGACAGACTTCGATCCGCGCTTCTTGGCTTCGGCAGGGTCTTCCATTTGCTCGCAGACCGCGACGCGGAAGCCCTTTCGGATTAGGGTCAGCAAATACCCTTCGGCCGCATGGACAGGCACGCCACACATGGGGATGTCATTGCCATCGTGCTTGCCGCGTTTGGTCAGCGCGATGTCCAGCGCCTCTGCCGCGGCGACGGCGTCGTCAAAGAATAGCTCGTAAAAATCGCCCATGCGATAGAACAGCAGAGACCCCGGATGAGCCTCTTTGATTTCCAAATACTGCGCCATCATCGGCGTAACGCCGGTTGCTGCCATGCTGCCTCTGGTCGTGTTAACTCTGGTCCCGTTTCCAGAGGGGATACCCTGTCAGGGCCAGCGCCAAAAGGCAAAACATTAGATACACCCGCAGGGTAACTTAATTACAAAAATAGATCATTTCTGATAATTATGTGTTGAACATCTCGAGATAAACTGCGAAATCGCAAATCGAATGAAGGGAATACGCGTTTGTTAGCGCAACCATTGTGGCCGACTGTTGAGACAGCCGAAACAAGGGGTTAGGGACCTACGCGCTCCACTGAGGGAATTGAGAATGTCGAAGAATAAAGTCACCCGCGAAGAGGCTCTGGCCTTTCACCTGAACCCCACCCCCGGCAAGTTCGAGGTGACTGCGACCGTTCCCATGACCACACAGCGCGATCTATCGCTGGCCTATTCGCCCGGTGTGGCCGTTCCCTGCGAGGAAATCGCTGCGAACCCCGAGGTCGCGTATGACTATACCACCAAGGGCAACCTAGTCGCGGTGATCTCGAACGGGACCGCGGTTCTGGGTCTAGGCAACCTTGGCGCACTGGCGTCCAAGCCCGTGATGGAAGGCAAGTCGGTTCTGTTTAAACGCTTTGCCGACGTGAACTCGATCGACATCGAACTGGATACCGAAGATCCCGATGCCATCATCAACGCCGTGAAGTTGATGGGCCCGACCTTTGGCGGCATCAACCTCGAGGATATCAAGGCGCCCGAATGCTTCATCATCGAGCAGCGCTTGAAAGAAGAGATGGACATCCCCGTCTTCCACGACGACCAGCACGGCACCGCCGTGATCTGTGCCGCCGGCCTGATCAACGCCCTGCACATCAGCGGCAAGAAGATCGAGGATGTGAAGATCGTTCTGAACGGCGCGGGTGCGGCTGGCATCGCCTGTATCGAGCTGCTGAAATCCATGGGCGCGCGTCACGAGAACTGCATCGTCTGTGATACCAAGGGCGTGATCTATCAGGGCCGCACCGAGGGTATGAACCAATGGAAGTCCGCCCACGCGGTGAAAACTGACCTTCGCACTCTGGAAGAGGCGATGAACGGCGCGGACGTGTTCCTTGGCGTATCGGTCAAGGGCGCTGTGACCCCTGACATGGTGGCGTCGATGGCGGACAACCCCGTGATCTTTGCCATGGCGAACCCCGATCCCGAGATCACTCCGGAAGAGGCGCACGAAGTTCGCGTTGACGCGATTGTCGCCACTGGTCGCAGTGACTATCCGAACCAGGTGAACAACGTTCTGGGCTTCCCCTATCTGTTCCGCGGCGCATTGGACATCAACGCCCGCGCCATCAACGACGAGATGAAGATCGCCTGCGCCGAAGCTTTGGCTGAACTGGCCCGCGAGGACGTTCCGGACGAAGTGGCGCTGGCCTATGGCCGCAACCTGTCGTTTGGTCGTGACTACATCATCCCGACCCCGTTCGACCCGCGTCTGATCTATCGCATTCCGCCCGCAGTGGCGAAGGCCGGTATGGACACCGGCGCGGCGCGTCGTCCGATTATCGACATGGACGCCTACGAGGTTTCGCTCAAGGGTCGCATGGACCCGACCGCCAGCATTCTGCGCGGCATCCACGCACGTGCCAAAGCCGCCCAAGCCCGCATGATCTTTGCCGAAGGTGACGACGTCCGAGTTCTACGCGCGGCTGTGCAGTACCAGCGTTCGGGTCTGGGCAAAGCCTTGGTCGTTGGCCGCGAAGCAGACGTGAAGGAGAAGCTCGAAGCCGCAGGCATGGGCGATGCAGTTCGCGAACTGGAAATCGTGAACGCGGCGAACACCCGTCACCTCGAGACCTACAAAGAGTTCCTGTATGAGCGTCTGAAGCGCAAAGGTTACGACCGTCACGACATCCACCGCCTCGCGGCACGTGATCGCCATGTGTTCTCGGCCCTGATGCTGGCGCACGGTCACGGCGACGGTCTGGTCACCGGTGCGACCCGCAAATCGGCCCACGTGCTTGAGCTGATCAACCACGTGTTCGATGCAGATGCGAAACATGGTGCGGCTGGTATCACTGCGCTGCTGCGCAATGGTAAAATCGTACTGATCGGTGACACGCTGGTCCACGAATGGCCCGAAGCCAGCGATCTGGCTGACATTGCAGAGCGCGGTGCTGGCGTGGCACGTCACTTGGGCCTTGAACCCCGTGTGGCGTTCGTCAGTTTCTCGACCTTTGGCTATCCACGCTCGGAGCGCGCAGAAAAGATGGCGTTGGCGCCCAAAGTGCTTGAAGAGCGCGGCGTGGACTTCGAATTCGAAGGTGAGATGACCGTGGATGTGGCCTTGAACCCGAAATCAGCAGAGGCCTATCCCTTTAGCCGTCTGTCGGGGCCCGCGAACATTCTGGTCGTGCCTGCCCGTCACTCGGCCAGCATCTCGGTCAAGTTGATGCAGGAAATGGGTGGCGCGACTGTGATCGGACCGATCCTGACCGGCGTGGATCAGTCGATCCAAATCTGCTCGACCAACATGACAGAGACTGACATTCTGAACATGGCGCTTCTGGCGGCCTGCAAAGTCGGCTAAGTTAGAAACATAGCGCAAACCATTGTAAAACGCCCCCCGCGGGCGTTTTATGCGTTTCAGATCATCGCTTCAGGGGGCGCATATGACCGTTTTCAATCTTGGATCGATCAACGCGGACTACACTTACCAAGTCCCGCATCTGCCCCAACCTGGCGAAACGCTTGCGGCCAGCTCTGTGACCCGCGGTTTGGGCGGCAAAGGTGCGAATATGTCCGTGGCCTGCGCCCGTGCGGCGGGGCGCGTGTTTCACATCGGAGCTATTGGCGAGGACGGCGCGTGGGCGCGCGACCGCTTGCTGGAGTATGGGGTCGACACGCGCCATATCTCGGTGCTGGACGAGCCGACTGGCCACGCGATCATCTCTGTCGATCCAGAGGGCGAGAACAGCATCCTCATCTTGCCCGGCGCAAACGTTGAATTCACCGAACAAATGATTGCTGCCGCGATCTGCGAAGGCGGGCCGCAAGATTGGCTGCTTATGCAGAACGAAACCAACGGCCTGCAAGAAGCGACTGATATGGCCAAGCAAGTGGGGATGAAGGTCGCATATGCCGCTGCGCCTTTTGTGGCCAAAGATGCCGCACAGGTCGCGCCTCTTGCTGATCTGCTGTTCCTGAACGAGATTGAGGCGCAGCAGTTAGAGGGCGAAATGAACACGACGCTCTCTGATCTGCTGATCGCTGATATCATCGTGACCAAGGGCGGCAAAGGCTGCGCATGGCATCATGGCGACGAGGTTACTGAATTCCCGAGCTACCCCGCCGAAGTCATTGATACCACGGGCGCGGGCGACACCTTTACCGGTTATGTTATGGCTAGTTTGGACCGCGGAATGACCATTCCGCAGGCAATCGATTTGGCGCAGCGCGCAGCGTCATTGATGGTCCAGCGATTGGGTACAGCGGACGTTATCCCTGATCTCAAAGAGGTTCAGGATGCCTCATTCGGGTCCAGCCAACGCTGATCAGATCGTTTCGGTCTATTCATCATGTACAGCCACTTGCCTTCGTCAGGAGGCAAGATCAGTCTGCGGCCAAACCGATATGGAAAAGGCGCGCAGAATGACCGACACAGACCACGTCTCGACCCACCAATCGCAGGACGACCCCCGCAACGAAGAGATCCTGATCTACGTGAATGGTGCCCTAAAGCCCAAGGCCGAGGCGCTGATCAGTGTCTACGACAGCGGCTTTATGCTGGGGGATGGCATCTGGGAGGGGTTGCGCCTGTACAATGGCAAGTGGGCCTTTGTGGATGATCATTTGAACCGCCTGTTCGAGGCGTCGCTCGCCATTGATCTCGATATCGGAATGACGCGGGCCGAGGTTTTCGCAGCTCTGGAAGAAACGCGCGCCGCAAACAACATGCACACCGATGCCCACGCCCGCCTAATGGTGACACGGGGGATCAAGACGCGCCCGTTTCAGCACCCATCGCTGTCCCGGCAGGGGCCGACTGTGGTGATCATCATGGAGCATTCGCAGCCCAAAATTCCGCGTCCCATCCGGCTTGCAACCGTGCCGCATCAGCGCGGGTTGCCGATGACCCAAGACCCGAAACTCAACAGCCATTCCAAACTGAACTGCATCCTCGCCTGTATCGCGGCGGAAAAGGCAGGCGCGGACGAGGCGCTGATGCTGGACGTCCATGGGTTTGTTAACACCACGAACGCCTGCAACTTCTTCATCGTCCGCAAGGGCGAGGTTTGGACCAGCACAGGTGACTACTGCATGAACGGCATCACACGGGCCAAGGTGATTCAGGTTTGCCAAGAGGCGGGCATCCCCGTGTTTGAACGCAATTACAGTCTGGTGGAGACCTATGGCGCGGACGAGGCGTTCCTAACCGGCACGTTCGGGGCTCAGACGCCCGTCGGGTCCATTGACGGACGGCAGATCGGTACTGGCGAGATGGGGCCGATGACCCAGAGTATCCGAGATCTCTACAAAGCTTTGGTCGCCAAGGAGGCAGGCGAATGAGGCTCGCTGTCTGGTCCGGCCCCCGCAATTTGTCCACCGCGATGATGTACGCTTTTGGCCACAGAGAGGATTTTACCGCTGTGGATGAACCGTTCTATGCCGCGTATTTGGCCAAAACGGGTCTGATCCATCCGATGGGGGACCAGATCATTGCCAGCCAGCCCACCGATCCCGATCAGGTCATTTCTGGCCTTTTGGCCCCGACGGCGAAACCGCACGTTTACCACAAGCATATGTCGCAGCACATGATAGACGGCATTCCCAGAAATTTCATCGAAGAGTGCACCAACGTGTTTCTGATCCGCCATCCTGCGCGGGTCGTTGCGAGCTTTTCCGCGAAGTATGACAACGTGACGCTCGATAGCATCGGCTTCGTGCAGCAGCACGAGTTGTGCACGCAGCTCACGGAAAAAGGTATGCCTGCAATTGTTGTGGACAGCGCGGATATTCGGCGTGACCCCGAGACTGCACTACATGCGCTTTGTGACGCGATTCATTTGCCGTTTGATCCTGAAATGCTGTCGTGGCCAGCAGGGCCGCATCCAGACGACGGCGTATGGGCGGCCCATTGGTACGGGGCGGTCCACAAATCTACTGGGTTTGCGGGTGAAGAGGGTCCCTTGCCGGAGGTGCCAGATGAATTGCAGCACCTCGTGGACGGGGCGATGCCCCACTATTTGGCGATGCGCGAGAGGTTACTCGCAATTACGTGATGTGCTGTGATCGCTTCATTTGGATCCTTTTTGGGGGGACAGAACGTTGTCCTAATTGAAAGAAGGCAAAACTTGCTTTCTCCATTTGGGAGGTTCATTCCTTTGAAGACTTTTGTTTACGCTGCCGCAGTATCGATCACCGCAACCACCGCTTTTGCCGCGGGCCATGGGATGGCTCCTATGGTGGACGCAGCAGATCAGAGCGTTGAGAACGGCGTCGTCTCCGCTTCTAGCGTGATTGCGCCTGCGAACGGCTGGATGGTTGTTCACCGCACTGACTCGGAAATGAAGCCGGGTCCCGTCGTCGGCTACGCCCCCCTGCGCGAAGGTGAGAACACCGACGTTGCAGCGATCCTGCAAGAAGATGTCGCGACTGGCGATATGCTGATGCTGATGGTCCATGGCGAAGACGGTGGCATGTCGACCGGTGTGTTTGAATACACCCTTGGTGCCAAAGAAGATGGCCCGATCAAGATCGACGACAAACTGGTTATGAAGGTTATCACCGCGCAATAACCACAACTCGATGAGACGAATTGGGCCCGCTTAGGCGGGCCCTTTTTCATTTCAGGAACTTGGCCAGTTCCATTGCGGCGGACGGATTGCCGCTGACTTTCATTTTACCCATCATCACGCCAGTCATCGGGTTCAGTTGGCCCTTGAGCAGCTTTTTCAGGTTTTCGAGCGAGATTTTGATGGTGCATTCCGCGGGGCGGTCCTCCATCGCGACCTCTTGGCGGTCCAGCACCATAATGCCGTCCGCACCGCAGTCGATCTTCAGGCTTTTTTCATTTGTACTGGTGGCCAGAACGGGCGCGACGCGGTCCGCAATGTCTTGGAGCGTGGTGCTCATTAGGAAACCTCTAAACTGATGAGTTCAGAAAAAGAAATGGCCCGCCGAAGCGAGCCAAATCAAGACTGACGGTGCGTCCTGCACTTACGATTTGTTGCGGCGCTTGCGGGCGGCCAGCAATTTCAGACGCAGCGCATTCAACTGGATGAAGCCTGCCGCGTCCTTCTGATCGTAGGCGCCTGCATCCTCTTCAAAGGTCACGTGCGCTTCGGAATAGAGGCTGTTGTCCGACCAGCGACCGACAGTACGCACAGAACCTTTGTACAGCTTCAGACGCACGGTGCCGTCGACATGCTCTTGGCTCTTGTCGATGGCCGCTTGCAGCATTTCACGCTCGGGCGAGTACCAGAAGCCGTTGTAGATCAGCTCTGCATAACGGGGCATCAGCTCGTCCTTCAGGTGGGCTGCGCCGCGATCCAGAGTGATCTGTTCGATGCCACGGTGTGCCTCGAGCAGGACGGTGCCGCCGGGCGTCTCGTAGATGCCGCGCGACTTCATGCCAACAAACCGACCCTCGACCAGGTCCAGACGGCCGATGCCGTGCTTGCCACCCAGTTCGTTCAGCTTGGTCAGGATGGTAGCGGGGCTCATGGCCTCGCCGTTGATGCTGACGGCGTCGCCTTTTTCGAAGCCTACTTCGATGAATTCGGGCTCGTTGGGGGCGTCCTCGGGGTGGACGGTGCGCTGATAGACGTAATCGGGTGCGTCGACTGCGGGGTCTTCCAGAACCTTGCCCTCGGACGAGGTGTGCAAGAGGTTCGCGTCAACCGAGAAGGGCGCTTCGCCGCGCTTGTCCTTGGCGATCGGGATCTGGTGCTTTTCAGCGAACTCGATCAGCTTGGTGCGGCTGGACAGGTCCCACTCGCGCCAGGGCGCGATCACCTTGATGTCGGGGTTCAGCGCGTAGGCGGCCAGTTCGAAACGAACTTGGTCGTTGCCCTTGCCGGTCGCGCCGTGTGCCACAGCGTCAGCACCGGTCTCGGCTGCAATCTCGACCAGACGCTTCGAGATCAGCGGACGCGCGATCGAGGTGCCCAGAAGGTACAGGCCTTCGTAGACCGCATTTGCGCGGAACATGGGGAAGACAAAGTCACGAACGAACTCTTCGCGGACATCTTCGATATAGATGTTTTCAGGCTTGATCCCCAGAAGCTCGGCTTTCTGGCGAGCAGGTTCCAGCTCTTCGCCCTGACCGAGGTCAGCGGTAAAGGTCACGACTTCGCAGCCGTATTCGGTCTGGAGCCATTTCAGGATGATCGAGGTATCAAGGCCACCGGAATAGGCCAGGACGACTTTTTTGGGCGCGGACATGAAGAATTCCCCTTTAATCGGACAATGGGCCGATAGCGGGTTTTCTGCGCGGGGGCAAGTTGAGCCGCTAGAATCCTGTGTTTTCCGGTCTACTGCGCGCGGAAATCGTGCGTGAAGTTGTTGACCGGCCAGATGATCCACGCGATTCAAGGCACAGACTTCTAGTTAAAGGTGAGCATATGACGGCTTGGATGTTGTTTCGACACGCGGTGCTGATAGTGGCGCGCAACTGGCGCGAGGCGCTGAAGATCTCTGGCGTGCTCTACCTGATCATCGCCGTGTTCGATCTGTCGATCTCGAGCCAGATGCCCCAAGGTGGCATGGGCGACGCGATGGCCAATGGGGAATTCGGGATGTCCCCGACAAACATGCTGCTGTCGATCGTGCTGATTGCAGCTTACATCATCATCAGCATGTGGATCGCCGTCGCGTGGCATCGTTATGTCCTGCTCGAAGAAATGCCGAACGGTTGGTTGCCCCAGTGGAACGCCCCAGCGGTGGGCCAGTACTTTGGCAAATCGCTGCTGATCATGGCAATTGTGATTGCAGCGGCACTGTGTGTAGGCCTGTCCGTCACGATCACTGCAGTATTCGCACCGCCAATTGCCGTGTTTTTTGGGTTAGCGGGCATGCTGTTTGTCGGCGCACTGTTTTATCGTCTCTGCCCCATCCTGCCTGCGGTAGCCGTTGGCGAGTCGCTGTCCATTCGCGAAGCATGGCACCAGACCCGCGGGCTGTTCAGCTCGATCATCCTGCTGGTTCTGCTGCAATTCATGCTGATGCTGGCGATCCAAATTCCAGTGGTTCTTATCGGATCGCTGATCCCGTTCCTTGGTCTGTTGGCGCAGATCGCTGCCAGCTGGTTCCTGACCCTGGTGACAGTCAGCCTGCTGACCACGTTCTACGGTCACTTTGTCCAAGAGCGCCCTCTGGCAGATTGACGGCTTGCGCGGGATCGGCGGTTGAGCCACAGATATCGGCATGACCGATTTTCGCACTCTGGCCCAAGCCGCCGAAGCCGCCATGCGCGAGGTGTTCCCCGCAACACCCTTGCTGCGTAACGATTACCTGTCCAAGCGCTACGATGCCGATATCTGGCTTAAGCGCGAGGATCTGAGCCCTGTCCGCAGCTATAAAATCCGCGGCGCCCTGAATTCCATGCGCAAGGTGCTGGCGGCGAATCCCGACAGCAACGTGTTTGTCTGTGCCAGTGCGGGCAACCACGCGCAGGGCGTGGCCTACATGTGCCGTCATTTCGGGGTCAAAGGCGTGATCTATATGCCTGTGACCACCCCGCAGCAGAAAATCATGAAGACGCGGACCTTTGGCGGGGATGCGGTCGAGATCCGGCTGATCGGGGATTATTTCGACGATACTCTGGCCGCAGCGCAGGCTTATTGCACCGAGGCAGGTGCGCATTTCCTGTCACCGTTTGACGATCCCGACGTGATCGAGGGACAGGCCAGTGTGGCAGTCGAGATCGAGAAAGCCTTGGGTCGCGCTCCTGATCAAATCGTGTTGCCTGTGGGCGGGGGCGGCCTGTCCTCGGGTGTGTACAACTATTTTGGGGAAAGCACGGATTACAGCTTGGTCGAGCCTCTGGGCGGTATGAGCTTGAGCGAAGCGCTCAAAGCGGGCCGCCCGATGAAGCTGAAACGTGTGGACAGTTTTGTGGACGGCGCAGCGGTAGCCCAGATCGGCGCCAAGCCCTTTGAGATTCTGAAGAATCTGCCGGTGAACAGAGTCTTTGCCGCGCCAGAGGATCGGATCTGCGTTACCATCCTCGATATGTTGAATGTCGAAGGGGTCGTGCTGGAGCCTGCGGGCGCCTTGGCGATCGACGTTCTAGCGGACATCCGCGATCAGATTCGCGGGAAAACTGTGGTCTGTGTCGCCTCGGGCGGAAACTTTGATTTCGAGCGTCTGCCAGAGGTCAAAGAGCGGGCGCAGCGTTATTCTGGCGTCAAGAAGTACTTCATCCTGCGACTCCCCCAGCGTCCGGGTGCTTTGAAAGAGTTCTTGAACCTCTTGGGCCCCAAGGATGACATCGCGCGTTTCGAGTATCTGAAGAAGTCAGCGCGCAACTTTGGTTCCGTCCTGATCGGGATCGAAACGGATGATGCGCGCAATTTCGCTGGATTCTTTGCCAAGTTGGACGCTGCGGGGTTTGTTTACACAGACATAACCAACGACGATCTGCTCGCGCAATTCCTGATCTGATCAGGCAGCGCCCTTGACCAGGGCGCTGTTTAGAAATTCTTCGCGAGATTTTTCGTAAACCGTTACGATTTCTGTGAGGTCAACATCTTCAGGGTTTCCCGAGCGTGCGACAGCCTCCCCATTTTGGCAAAGGGTAGACAGATCGGCAAACCCGAGATTCAGCGCGCTGCCTTTTAGAAAGTGCAGGTCCTCGGCCAGTGTTGTCATGTTCGCAGAGGTCCGCAGGCTGTCGATAGACGAGTCGACCTCGGATACAAACATCTCCGCCACTTCGGCAAAATCCTCGGGTCCGATTTCGTCCCGAAGTTCGTTAATCCGATTCCAGTCGATCATTATAGTTGCCCCTGTTCAACTAAATCAGCATCGCATGATGTGCGTTACTTTCAAGTAAATGATCGGCTCAAAACCACCGGATTTTATGTTTTACCTCTGATTAATCTGCCTCTGCGAGTAGCTGAGTCCTGTGGGAAACGGGACAACCGAGATGAATTCTGATGTACGCCCTTTAGGCAGTTCACAGCCGACAACCGAACGGCCGTTCAAAATTCTTGTGGTCGATGACAGTGCGCTCCAGCGTCGAATACTGCGCGCGATGCTGACCAAACGCGGGTACGAGGTCCTTGAGGCCGAATGCGGGACCACTGCGCTGCGTCTTTGCGAAGAAACGCCCCCTGACATTATTCTGAGTGACTGGATGATGCCAGGTATGGATGGGCTCAGTTTTTGCCGCGCCTACCGGCGGCTCGCCACAGAGCGATATGGGTACTTCATTCTTTTGACCTCGCGAAGCGAGAAAGGCGCAGTCGCAGAAGGGCTTAATTGCGGGGCGGATGATTTCCTGAACAAGCCGGTCAATATCGAAGAACTGGAATCGCGACTTCTTGCGGGCGAGCGGATCTTGCGTATGCAGGAACAGTTGCACGAGCAAAATGGGCAACTTGGGCGTGCGCTCAAAGAGTTGCAGCACCTTTACGAAGCACAAGAGCAAGAACTGACAGAAGCGCGGCAGCTTCAGCAGTCACTCGTGCCAGAGAGGTTCCGTGATTTCGGTCTGGGTCAAATTGCGTTGATGTTGCGCCCCTCCGGCCATGTTGGCGGAGATCTGGTTGGCTTTGTCCCTTCGGGCCCCGACGAAGTGCTGATGTACGCAATCGATGTGTCGGGTCATGGAATCAGCAGTGCGTTGATGACGGCGCGGCTGGCCGCATATCTGTCGCCCGGGCATCTTGGATCCAACGTTGCCTTTGAAAAAACGCCGAGCGGCTATCAAACGAGGGCACCCCACCATGCGGTCGCCTACTTGAATGAGCGGTTGATGAAAGAGATTTGCACGGACCACTACGCGACAATGGTCCTTGCGATTCTGAACCTGAAAACAGGGAGGCTACAGCTTTGCCAAGCGGGGCATCCGCACCCGATTGTACTGCGTGCGGAGGGGAACGTAGAATATCTAGGCGAAGGCGGTATGCCGGTTGGTCTCATCGGCCTTGCTGAATACGAGTCGATTGAGACCATACTCCGGCCGGGCGATCGGCTGTGGATTCTGTCGGATGGGATTTCAGAAAGCGCAGATCAAAGCGGCATCATGCTGGGTGAAAAGGCGACAGGGACAATGCTGTGCGAGTTGTCGGCGCAGTCACCCAAAACAGCGCTGGATGCTCTGATGTGGCATTTGGCTGCGCGCAAAGGGTCCGAAGATTTCGAGGACGACATCTCTGCCATCCTCTGGCAGATGTCTGGCTCAGATGCGTCTCAGAACCCGATCGAGGAAGAACCGATCCCCGCTGTTGGCCAGTAGCGCTGGAGCCTCGGCCAAGGGCAGCCAAAACGCGAAATGCCCATCTTCGGTCGGGGGACCGACGCGTTGGGTTGGACGAGCAATGTAGATCGAGCAGATTTTCTCGGCGTGAATGTCGTAGTCGGGCATGTAGCAGAACCGCTTGTACGTCCCGATTTTCTGAGGGGTCGAGATTTTCCAACCGGTTTCTTCGTAAACTTCGCGGTGAAGGGCAGGGATCGCGGTCTCGCCCGGATCAATCCCGCCACCCGGCAGCTGAAATTCTGGCTCTGGGCTTTGTTGAAATGTCAGCAGAATTTGCCCGTCGCGGATCAGGATCGCATAAGCTCCGGGGCGTCTGGTGTAAGTATCAGTCAGGTCGCGGGGCTCGCCAAATCTACGCATTTCAGATCCATGTGTTTTTGCAAATCGGGGATGCATCACGCCCATCCCCCTTGGACAGGCGCTTGTAGCCCTTATATGGGCGCGGTATGCCATCCCCCAAGCGCGTAAGGATACCCTGAAATGATTGCAAACAAAATCGCATGGGACGACACGGTATTGCCGTTCCAGTTGGACAACGCTGATGTGCGTGGCCGGGTGGCCCGCTTGGACGGCGTTCTCGATGGCATTCTGAAACAGCACAACTACCCGCCCGTGGTCGAAGCTTTGGTCGCGGAAATGGCGTGTCTGACCGCTTTGATCGGCCAGACCATCAAGCTGCGTTGGAAGCTGTCTCTGCAGGTACAGTCCAAGGGCCCTGTGCGGATGATTGCGACGGATTATTATGGTCCGACAGAAGAGGGCGAGCCTGCCCGCATTCGTGCCTATGCCAGCTATGACGAAGATCGGATCGATAACGCCTTGGCGCCGATTGATCACATCGGGCAGGGCTACTTCGCCGTTCTGATTGACCAAGGCCCCGACATGCAGCCTTACCAAGGCATTGCGCCCTTGAACGCGACCTCGCTGTCTGCGGCCGCCGAAGGGTACTTTGCCCAGTCCGAACAGCTGCCGACCCGCTTTTCGATCAACTTTGGCCGTTCGGTCGAACCGGGCGGTCGTGGTGAGTATTGGCGTGCCGGCGGCGTGATGCTGCAGCACATGCCCAAAGCGTCGCCCTTCACCAGTGGCGAAGGCGGCTCGGGCGAAGGCGGCACCCTGACAGCCAGCGATCTGGTCCACGGGGACGACGAAGAGAACTGGAACCGCGCGAACATCCTGCTCGACAGTGTCGAAGAGCTGGAGCTGATTGGCCCCACTGTTTCGCCCACCGATCTACTGATCCGACTGTTCCACGAAGAGCAGCCGCGCGTGTTTGACTCGCAGGTCGTGAAGTTTGGGTGCACGTGCTCTGAGGAACGCGTGCGTCAAACCCTGTCGATCTATTCCGCCAAGGATCTGACACACATGCTGACAGACGATGGCCGGATCACAGCGGACTGCCAGTTCTGCGGCGCGCATTACGATCTGGACCCCGCGACAGTCGGCAAGGATGCTGTGCAGCCCGAAGGCGGCTCTGATGAGCAGCAGGACTGATCTGATCACAACATTGACGGCGGCGCTGGCCAAAGAGGCCGCGCCGTCCTCTGATTTCGACCTCAACCCAGAGGTCGTCTTGCCCGAAGGTCGCAAACTGCGCCCCGCCGCCGTTTTGCTCGCGTTCGAGGCGTCTCCTTCGGGTGCACGGCTTTGGCTGACCAAGCGGTCCTCGGCCCTAAAACATCATCCCGGTCAGATCGCAGCTCCTGGTGGTAAGCAGGACGAAACAGATGCCGATCTGGTCGCCACTGCTCTGCGTGAGGCGCACGAAGAAATCGGATTGCCTCGGGACTCTGTGGAGGTTCTGGGTGCGCTGCCCCCGCACGAGACCGTGACAGGGTTTACCATGACGCCAATCATCGGAGTGCTAAGAAGCGGGTTCAATCCGGTGCCTGAACTGGGCGAAGTGGCAGAGGTTTTCCACGTGCCGATGCAGCACGTGACCAATCCCGAGAATTTCATGGTCCATGGTCGACGTTGGCGCGGGTCTCGCCGCTATTATTTTGCCGTACCCTACGGGCCCTATTATATCTGGGGCGCGACAGCGCGCGTTCTGCGCGGCTTGGCGGAGCGTTTCACATGAAACTTTCCGGCCCGTGGCTAGAGCGTCCCGCGACCCAAGCGGTGTGCGCGATGCTGGTTGAGGCCGGCTATCAGGCATGGTTCGTCGGAGGCTGTGTTCGCAACGCTCTGATCAATGCGCCGGTGGATGACATCGACATTTGCACCGATGCGCGACCCGAAACCGTCATGGAACTGGCGCAGAAGGCATGGCTCAAGCCTGTCCCCACCGGTATTGAACACGGCACCATCACAGTTGTTTCCGATGGGATCGGTCACGAGGTCACGACCTTTCGCCGCGATGTCGAGACCTTTGGCCGCCATGCCGTTGTGGCCTTTGCCGATACGATGGACGACGACGCTGCGCGGCGGGATTTTACCATGAATGCGCTTTATGCAGATCGGAATGGCGTGATCGCGGACCCCTTGGGCGGATTGCCAGATTTAAAAGCGCGGCACGTTCGGTTCATTGGTGACCCGTATCAGCGCATCCAAGAGGACTACCTGCGTATCTTGCGGTTCTTTCGCTTTACGGCGTGGTACGGCAATCCAGATCTGGGGATCGATCCTGACGGCCTGGCGGCCTGTGCCGAATTATCTGACGGAATCTCGAAACTGGCGGCAGAGCGGCTTGGCGCTGAGATGCGCAAACTGTTGACGGCAGTGGAGCCGACACGCGCAGTCGCCGCAATGGCGCAATCTGGTGTGCTGATGCAAGTTTTGCCAGGCGCGGATGCGACCGCCTTAGGGCCGCTCGTCCATCTGGAGGCCGAGGCAGGGTTGCCCTCCGATCCAATGCTCCGTCTCGCATCGCTGGGAAATTGCGAGGCGGCCACCCGCTTGCGCTTGTCCAAGGCCGAGGCGCGAGCCCTCGCTGAATTGCGGGACGCCGCGACCGAAGGCGCACCAGCACACGAAATCGGGTATCGCTTGGGAGCAGAGCGGGGCCTGCAGGCGATGATTTTGCGGGCGGCGCTCATGGGGGTGCCGATGACGGATGGCCCCGCCGTCGCCGCAGGCGCCGCAGCTAAATTCCCTGTCAAAGCGGCTGATTTGATGCCTGCCTATCAGGGCGCACAGCTGGGTCTGCGTCTAAAGCAACTTGAAAAACACTGGATAGAGGCGCAGTTTTCCCCCACGCGCGAAGAGCTTTTGAACAGCCCCGAATAATCGACATGTGACCATCATCTTTGGGCGCTACATCCTCGCACATTAGCAAGGCGGTGATCCCATGATGCGGTTTTTTGAGAAACTCGTTGATCCTTATGCTCCGTATACGGAGCCTGACCAGCCCCCTCGGCGGGTGCGGGATTATCTGCGGTGGCTGTCTGGCCCGTTTCGGGCGGTGTTTGCGTGGGCCGCGCTGACGGCGATCATTGTGGCTGGGGTCGAGGTCTGGCTGATCTATTACATGGGGCATCTGGTGGATGCGCTGTCTGGTGATCCCGCCACGTTTTGGCAGAGCCAAGGGCTGCAAGTCTTGGCGGTCGCGGGCTTTATCCTGATCTTGCGGCCTCTGCTTCAGTTTCTGGATGTGGCGCTGCTGAACAACGCGATCCTGCCGAACTTCGGGACTGCCTTTCGGTGGCGGGCGCACAAGCATGTTTTGCGCCAGTCGGTCGGCTGGTTCGAGAATGATTTCGCGGGCCGGATTGCGGGCCGGATCATGCAAGCACCCCCTGCCGCAGGCGAGGCTGTGTTCCAGATCTTTGATGCGATCGCGTTTGCATTGGCATATGTTGTGGGTGCAGCGATCCTGCTGGCTGATAGTGACGGGCGTTTGGTGTTGCCGCTTTTGGCGTGGGTCGGGCTGTTTCTGCTGTTGGTGCGCTGGGTGATGCGGCGGGTTGCGCCCGCGTCGAAATACTCTGCCGACATGCGCACGCGAATCTCGGGCCGCGTAGTCGACACCTACACGAACATCCAGTCGGTCAAGCTGTTCGCCCATCATGATCAAGAACTCGACTACGCCAAAGAGGTAATAGAAGAAGGGCGGCAGGCGTTTTTCAAAGAAATGCGGCTCTACACGATTATGGATCTGATGCTGATGACCCTGAATGGCCTGCTAATTGTCGGCGTGGTCGGATGGGCGCTGTATCTGTGGACTGCAGGGTCAGCCTCGGTCGGGATTGTTGCAGCGGCAACTGCGTTAACCCTTCGGCTCAACGCGATGACGGGTTGGATCATGTGGGCGATCAGTAGCTTCTTCCAGCAGCTCGGCGTCGTGGACGAAGGACTGGAGACGATCGCGCAGCCACTAGCTTTGCGTGATGCGAAGGGCGCGCAAGATCTGCACATGAACAGTGGCCGGATCGAGGTTCAATCCCTGAGCCATCACTACGGCAAAGGGCAGGGTGGCCTTGACCACGTGTCCCTTCAGATCAAAGCGGGAGAAAAGGTCGGGATCGTCGGGCGCTCCGGCGCGGGCAAATCGACCCTGATCAAGTTGCTCTTGCGGTTCTACGATATCGAAGGAGGGCGCATTCTGATCGACGGTCAGGATATCGCGCAGGTCACCCAAGACAGTCTGCGCCGACAAATCGGGATGGTCACGCAGGACAGCAGTCTGATGCACCGCTCGGTCCGCGACAACATTCTGTACGGGCGCCCCGATGCCACCGAAGAGCAGATGATCATGGCCGCGCAACGGGCCGAGGCGCATGAGTTTATCCTTGGCCTTCAGGATGCCGAAGGCCGCACCGGTTACGACGCCCACGTGGGCGAGCGCGGCGTAAAACTGTCAGGCGGTCAGCGCCAACGCATTGCTCTGGCTCGCGTCATCTTGAAGGACGCACCCATCCTCGTGCTGGACGAAGCCACAAGCGCCCTAGATAGTGAGGTCGAAGCCGCCATCCAGAGCACGCTGTACCAGCTGATGGATGGCAAGACCGTGATCGCGATCGCACATCGGCTTTCGACAATTGCGCAAATGGACCGGATTATTGTTCTGGATCAGGGGCGTATTCATGAACAAGGCTCGCACGACGCGCTTCTGGCGCAAGGCGGGCTCTATGCCAGCCTATGGGCGCGCCAATCGGGCGGGTTCCTAGCCAGCGATCCGACGACAAAGGACAGTGAATGCTGAAATTATCTCAGTGGATCGATTCATTTAAACCCGCGGGTGGGCCGCCTCCCCGAACCTTGGGCGCGTTCATGAAGTGGGCGCTGGCCGGAGCGTGGCCCGCCGTATTCGGTGCGTTTGCGCTGTCCGCTTTGGCGGGCGCAACCGAGGCTGGGTCTGCTCTGGTTCTGGGGATGTTGGTCGACACGGCTGCAGCCTCTGGTGATATCTTCCAGCCGGTTAATTTAGCGGTTATCGCTGGTGCGCTGCTGTTTTTCTTGGCGTTGCGGCCGATCACGTTTGGTCTCTCGGCGGCGGCAAACAGTATTGTTATTCAGCCCAATGTCATGCCCTTGGTGCTCTCTCGGCTAAACCGCTGGGTGCTGGGGCAAGAGGTGTCATTCTTTGATGACGATTTCGCGGGGCGGCTGGCGCAAAAGCAGATGCAGACCGCCCGTGCGACGACCGAAGTTGTGTCAGAGTTCATCAACGTAGTGGCGTTCGCGCTGTCATCCCTGTTCGGGTCGGTGGCCTTGTTAGGGGCGATAGACTGGCGCGTTGCCAGCCTGCTGACGGTCTGGCTGATCGGGTACTTTGCCCTGATCCGCTATTTCATCCCGCGCGTGCGGGCCATGTCCAAGGACCGCGCTAATGCCCGTGCGATGGTCACAGGGCAGGTGGTCGACACGATCACCAACGTAAAAACGGTCAAGCTCTTCGCCCACGACCATCACGAAGATCGAGCCGCCCTGTCGGCGATGGAGGTTTTTCGCGGCAAGGCTCTGGATATGGGGTACTTGTCTGCGAAATTCCGCTTGGTCCTGATGTCGTGGGCCGGTGTGCTCCCCGTCCTGCTGATTGGCGCGTCGCTGCTGCTGATGCGGTCGGGGCAGGCTTCGGCGGGGGATATTGCCGCGGCCGGGGCGATTTCACTGCGGATTGCGCAGATGACGGGCTGGGTCAGCTTCACACTAATGGGCATGTACGGCAACATCGGCGAGGTCGAGGACGGCATTCGTACGCTGACCCCGCACCGTCGGATCGAAGATGCGCCTGGCGCGCAGGACCTGTCTGTGACGGGCGGAGAAATCCGCATTGACGGCCTGAAATACGCCTATGGCCGTGAACGAGGCGGTGTTCAAGGGATCGAACTGACCATCAACGCGGGCGAGAAGATTGGTGTCGTCGGAGCTTCTGGCGCAGGGAAGTCCACCTTGGTGTCGCTTCTTCTTCGGCTCTATCAGCCAGAGGGCGGGCGCATTTTGATCGACGGTCAGGATATCTCGCACGTCACGCAGCAGAGCCTGCGCAGTCAGATCGGGATGGTCACGCAGGACACGGCGATGTTCAATCGTTCCGCCCGCGAGAACATCAAGTACGGTCGACCCGACGCCAGCGATGCCGAGATGAAACGCGCCGCCGAGGCGGCCGAGGCAGACGGTTTTATACAACACCTACAAGATTTCGCGGGGCGGGAAGCCTATGACGCCTATCTCGGGGAGCGCGGCGTGAAACTCTCGGGCGGGCAGCGCCAACGGATCGCACTGGCCCGTGCCATTCTGAAGGACGCACCGATCCTGATCCTCGACGAAGCGACCAGCGCGTTGGATAGTGAGGTTGAGGCCTCGATCCAGACCGCTCTGGATCATGCGATGGAGGGCAAGACCGTGCTCGCAATCGCCCACCGTCTGTCGACCATCGCGCGGATGGACCGGATCATTGTGATGGATGATGGCAAGGTGACCGAGGCAGGCACCCATACCGAGCTGCTGGCTCACAACGGGGCCTACGCGCGGCTGTGGGCGCGGCAGTCGGGCGGGTTCTTGGGGCTCGACGCGGCAGAATGAAAAACGCTGGCCTCTGGGCAAGGGCCAGCGTTTTAATGTCTTAGGCGGGTTTGAACAGGCCGTCTGCTTTGACCTGCACCATGGCTTCGTCCAGCGATTGCCAAGCGCGCGCGATCAGCAGATCCACGCCCTCTTTGCTGATGACCAACGGCGGAGAGATGATCATCCGGTCGCCCACATGGCGCATGATCAGGTTGTTCGCAAAGCAGCGCTCGCGGACCATGTAGCCGACGGTGCCTGCATCCGTGGCAAAGGCGGCGCGGCTTTCCTTGTGCGGAGTCAGCGCGATAGAGCCCATCAGGCCCACGATCTTGGCTTCGCCGACCATGGGATGTTCGGTCAGACCTTCGAACTTTTCCTTCAGGTAGGGCGCGATCTCTTCGCGGGCGCGGGTCACGATGCCCTCTTCGTCCAGAATGCGCAGGTTTTCTAGCGCTACGGCACAGCTGACCGGGTGGCCCGCATAGGTGTAGCCGTGGTTGAACTCGTCGCCGCCGACGACTTCGGCCACTTCGTCACAGACGATCGAGCCGCCGATAGGCGCGTAGCCCGACGAAAGACCTTTGGCGATGGTCATGATGTGAGGCTGGATGCCTACGGTTTCGCTGCCGAACCAGTTGCCGGTGCGGCCAAAGCCGCAGATGACTTCGTCCGCGATCAGCAGGATTTCGTACTTGTCGCAGATGCGCTTCAACTCGGGCCAATAGCTGTCCGGCGGGACGATCACGCCACCAGCGCCTTGGATGGGTTCAGCGATAAAGGCCGCAACGCGGTCTTCACCCAGTTCCAGAATGGCTTTTTCCAACTGCTGTGCGCGTTCAATGCCGAAATCCTCGGGGGACATGTCGCCGCCCTCGGACCACCAGTTGGGTTGGTCGATGTGGTGCACGTTCTGCACGACGCCGCCTTGGGCGTGCATCCCGCTCATGCCACCCAGCGACATCGCACCAAGGGTCGAGCCGTGGTACGCGTTCTTGCGGCTGATGATGATATTTTTTCCCGGCTTGCCCTTCTGGGCCCAGTAAAAGCGCGCCATGCGGATGTTTGTGTCGTTCGCCTCGGAGCCAGAGCCCGCATAGAAGACGTGGTTCAGATCACCGGGGGCCAGTTCCGCCAGCCGCTGGGACAGGGCGATGACCGGCACGTGGGTCGTCTGGAAGAACGTGTTGTAGTAGGGCAGTTCTTTCATCTGGCGGTAGGCGGCTTCGGCCAGCTCATCGCGGCCGTAGCCGATGTTGACGCACCACAGGCCCGCCATCGCGTCCAGAATTTCAGCCCCTTCGGAGTCCCATAGCCGTGTGCCCTGCGCTCGCGTGATGACCCGCGCGCCCTTTTTCGCGAAGCCCGATTGGGTCGAAAAGGGGTGCATGTGGTGCGCTGCGTCCAGAGCCTGCAATTCGGCTGTGGGCATGTGGTTGGAAATCTCGACCATAACGATCCTCGTCCTGACAAAGGGGGAGACGGGCGCCGCAGCGCCGCTGTTAAGATGAGAATATGATCAAATTATTTACTGTCAAATCGAATCAGAGGCCCCGAGGCTCTCTGCCAGCTGATTCATGCCTTGTTCGATGTCGTCGCGCATCGCTCGGGCGGCGCCTTTGACGTCGCCTGCTGCCATAGCAGTCAGCAAAATCTTGTGATTGTCCGGAAGGTTGACGGTGCCGTACCGACCGCACACCACGCGCAGGGATGGTCCGAACCGTAACCACATGCTATCCGCCATGGACGACAGGATGGGCGCATCTGCGAGATCGTAGAGCCGGTGGTGAAACTGGTAGTTGCCCCGCAGATAGCCCGATATGTCCCCGTGCTGCATGGCCGAATCCAGCTGTTTGTCGATGGTCGCCAGACTGTCACGCGCCGCATCGTCAGCCTTTTGGCAAGCCAGCTCCGCCAGCCGCGGTTCGAGGGCGAGACGCGCAAAAACCAGCTCTTCGACGGAGTTGCAGGTCAATCTGGGGACGCAGACGCGGCGGTTTCCCTGCAGATCCAGCGCGCCTTCGGCGATCAGGCGGCGTATGGCCTCGCGCACCGGAGTCATGCCGGCTCCCAACTGTTCGGTCAGGCCCAGAATCGTCACAGGCTGCCCTGGGGCGAGCTCTCCGAACAAGACCTTTTCTCGTAAAGATCGGTATGCGACCTCATGGGCGGGGAGTGGGGCGCTTTTGACGTTCGGGAGGTCAGGGCTGCTCAATTCTTAATCACCTTCCAAATTGTGTTGTGCCGCTTGCGTCGTATCCAGCCTTATGAGTTTACTGGAGATGTGGGAATAATGAAACGTTGCCACATGGGGTAAAACTTGATCAAATTCTCTACAAGGCGCGAAAAGCGTCAGATGCCCAACAGGAGAGTACCATGACATTCAAACTTGCGACCACCACCGCAGTGCTTGCGATTACTGCAGCATCGGCCATGGCCGAAGAGGTCCGCGTCTACAACTGGTCCGACTATATCGACGAAGAGCTGCTGACCAAGTTCGAAGAAGAGACCGGCCTCGAGCTGGTCTACGACGTGTTCGACAGCAACGAAGTTCTGGAAACCAAGATGCTGGCCGGTGGTTCGGGCTATGACGTCGTGGTCCCGACCGGCAGCTTCTTGCAGCGTCAGATCATGGCAGGTGCGTTCCAGAAGCTGGACATGTCGCAGTTGCCTAACGCGGATAACCTGTGGGACGTGATCAAAGACCGTACCGCACAATATGACCCCGGCAACGAGTACTCGATCAACTACATGTGGGGCACCACAGGCATCGGGACGAACACTGGCAAAGTCGCCGAAGTTCTGGGGGATGACGCGCCCATCGATAGCCTGTCGCTGATCTTTGATCCCGCGAACATGGAAAAGCTGGCCGAGTGTGGTGTCTATTTCCTGGACGCTCCGACCGAGGTAATCCCCGCGGCACTGGCTTACCTGGGTGAGAACCCTGATAGCAAGGACGCGGACGTTATCGCCAAGGCCGAAGAGGTCCTGATGGGCGTGCGTCCCTACATTCAGAAGTTCCACTCGTCGGAATACATCAACGCGCTGGCCAATGGTGAAATCTGTGTCGCCTTTGGCTGGTCGGGTGACATCTTGCAGGCCCGCGACCGCGCCGCCGAAGCCGATAACGGCGTTGAGGTGGCCTATCACGCTCCCAAAGAGGGTGCGCTGATGTGGTTCGATCAGATGGCAATTCCTGCCGACGCGCCGAACCCCGAAGGTGCGCACACCTTCTTGAACTTCATTATGGACGCGCAGAACATGGCTGCGGCGTCGAACTACGTGTACTACGCGAACGGCAACAAAGCCTCGCAAGAGTACCTGATCGAAGACGTGATTGGCGACACCGCGATCTATCCTGACGAGGCGACGCTGGAAAACCTCTACACCTTCTCGCCCTATGATCCGAAGCTGCAGCGGACCGTGACCCGCATGTGGACCAAGATCAAATCGGGCAACTAAGACCGACGTTTCGGGCGCGCAGGGTTCCTTGCGCGCCCCCTTTTGTTTTTCGACCATTCGCCGAGGTTATTCATGCCCGCCAACGGTGCTCCGATTTTCGCCCCTTGGGATGATCCCGCTGCCAAGCCGCTGATCCGGTTTGAAAATGTCACCAAACGGTTCGGAGATTTCACCGCAATCGACAACCTAACGCTGGATATCTACGAGCGGGAATTCTTTGCACTCTTGGGTCCGTCGGGCTGCGGCAAGACCACGATGATGCGGATGCTGGCGGGTTTCGAAACCCCCACCGAAGGCAAGATTTATGTCGGCGGACAGGACATGGGGCCGATCGCGCCGAACCAGCGCCCCGTGAACATGATGTTCCAGAGCTATGCGCTGTTCCCGCACCTGTCAGTCTATGAAAACATCGCGTTTGGCCTGCGCCGTGATGGCAAGCCCAAGGACGAAATCCACCACCGTGTCGAAGAGATGCTGCGGATGGTCCGTCTTCAGAAATTCGCGAAACGGAAACCGCACCAGATTTCCGGCGGTCAGCGGCAGCGTGTGGCTTTGGCGCGTTCCTTGGCCAAAGAGCCCAAGCTGCTTCTGCTGGACGAACCCCTTGGCGCGCTCGACGCCAAACTGCGCGAAGACACGCAGTTCGAGCTGATGGATATTCAGGAAAACACCGGCACTACTTTCGTGATCGTGACCCACGATCAGGAAGAAGCCATGACCGTCGCCAGCCGCATCGCCGTCATGGACGAAGGCAAGGTGATGCAGGTCTCGACCCCCGACCGCATCTATGAATTCCCCGACAACGCGTATGTGGCGGACTTTATCGGGGACGTGAACCTGATCGAGGGCCGCTCTAGCGCGGCGATTGACGAAACGGTCCAGATCGAATGGGCCGAAGGACAGCAGGCCATCACTGCGCAGACCCAGCGTCTCATCACTGCGGGGCAAAAGGTCTACTACGCGATCCGCCCCGAAAAGGTGACGATCAGTCCCGAGCGCCCTGCAGATGCCGTGAATGCGGCGCAGGGCAAAATCCTTGATATTGCATACTTGGGGAACCTCTCGACCTATCACGTGCAACTGCCGACAGGCCAAGTGATCAAGTCGCAGATGGCCAACACCCGTCGCATCAGCCGCCGTCCCTACACGTGGGAGGATCAAGTCTGGGTCAGCTGGACCAAGACTGGCGGCTCGGTGCTGGAGGGTTAAGTGATGCGCCGCTACATTGTCATAGCGCTGCCGTATCTTTGGCTCTTAGGGCTGTTCTTGGTCCCCTTCCTGATTGTGCTAAAGATTTCGTTGTCTGATCTGAACCTATCAATCCCGCCCTATCTGCCTCAGCTGGATCCCAGCGCCGGTTGGGCCGGGCTGAAAGATTTTTTTAGCCAACTGGATTTCGAGAACTTCGTCTTCCTGACCGAAGACGACCTGTACTGGAAAGCCTACCTGAGCAGCCTGAAGATCGCGGTTGTCGCGACCTTCTTTACGCTGTGTGTGGGCTATCCGATGGCCTACGGCATGGCCCGTGCGCCATCCGAATGGCGTCCGACTCTGATGATGCTGGTGATCCTGCCGTTCTGGACCAGCTTCTTGATCCGCGTCTATTCGTGGATGGGCATCCTGTCGAACGAAGGGTTCCTAAACCAGTTTCTGCTGTGGACCGGCATCATTTCCGAGCCGCTGGTGATCATGAACACCACGACTGCCGTCTATATCGGGATCGTTTACACCTACCTGCCGTTCATGATCTTGCCGATCTATTCCGCGCTGGAAAAAATGGACGATAGCCTGCTCGAAGCGGCCGAAGACCTTGGGTGTTCCCGCCTGCAGGCGTTCTGGCTGGTGACCTTCCCGCTGTCGAAATCCGGCATCATTGCGGGGTGTTTTCTGGTCTTTATTCCGTCGATTGGCGAGTTCGTGATCCCGTCGCTCTTGGGCGGATCGGATACGCTGATGATCGGCAAAGTCCTGTGGGAAGAGTTCTTTAACAACCGTGATTGGCCCGTGGCCTCGGCGGTGGCGGTGATCCTGCTGGCGATCCTTGTGATCCCGATCATCCTGTTTCAACGCAACGAGCAAAAGCAGCGGGAGGCAGACGGATGAGACGTTTCAGCTGGTTCAACCTGACCTCCCTGACGCTGGGGTTCGCGTTCCTGTATCTGCCCATGCTGATCTTGGTGATCTATTCATTCAATGAATCCAAACTCGTGACGGTTTGGGCGGGCTTCTCGACCAAGTGGTACGGCGAGTTGATGCAGAACGAGGCGTTTCTGGACGCTGCATGGGTGACCTTGCAAGTCGGTGTGATCAGTTCGACCATCGCCGCCGTTCTGGGGACGATGGCGGCGCATATCATGGTGCGTGGCGGTCGGTTCTTTGGCCGGACGCTGTTTTCCGGCATGATCTACGCCCCGCTTGTGATGCCCGAAGTCATCACCGGTCTGTCGCTTCTACTCTTGTTCATCGGCATTGGCTTGGACCGCGGTGTGTTAACCATTGTTCTCGCCCATACCACGTTCAGCATGTGCTACGTCAGTGTCGTCGTCAGTTCGCGACTTGTTAGCTTTGACAAGTCGCTAGAAGAGGCCGCCCTGGATTTGGGCTGCACCCCGTTCCAAGCTTTTCGCCTTGTCACTCTGCCGATCATCATGCCGGCGGTTATTTCTGGCTGGCTGCTCGCGTTTACCCTGTCGTTAGATGACTTGGTCATCGCCAGCTTTACCGCTGGTCCGTCGGCCACAACCCTACCGATCAAGATCTTCAGTTCGGTGCGTCTGGGGGTCAGCCCCGAGATCAACGCGCTGTCTACCATCATGATCGGGATTGTGACCGTGGGCGTGATCACCACATCGATCATTAGCAAACGCAACATCGCCCGCGCCGAAGCCGACGCCCGCGCTGCCGAGCGCACCTGATGTCACGCGTCTTCGAGGATTACGCCTACACCGACGCGGTGCGGAATGGTTGCTATTGGGACACCTCAGTAAAGCAGCGATCCTGGCCGGTCTTGCGTGGCACCCACCAAGCGGATGTTGTTATCCTTGGCGCAGGCTTTGTCGGGCTGAATGCAGCGATTGAACTGGCGCAGGGCGGTGCTTCGGTTGTTGTGCTAGAGGCGGAATGGCCCGGTTGGGGCGCATCGGGTCGGAACGGCGGTTTCTGCTGCATGGGCGGGGCAAAGGCCGAGGATTCCACGATCTCGCAGCATTACGGCGAAACCGCGTTGCAGGAGTGGGATGCCGCTCAGGTCGCTGCGATCGACCTTGTGGGGCGCCGGATTGCCGACTTGGCTTTGGACGTGGAGCGCCACTCAGACGGTGAGATCATTCTCGCTCACTCAGCCAGATCGATGGCACGCTTGGCAAAAGCGCACCAGAATGTGCTCGGTCCCGAAGAACTTTGTTCCAGAGGTATTCGAGCCTCTGGGATTCACGGCGGTGTACACACGCCTGTTGGGTTTGGACTGAACCCCCGCCGTTATGCCGAGGGGCTGGCCGCGCACGCGGAAACTCTTGGCGTCAGCATTTACGGCCAGTCCCCGGTGACGCAGTTGAAGAGATCGGGCCTGAATTGGCGGGCAGCGGCAAACGATGGCTGGGTCGAGGCGGACAAGGTTCTGATCGCCTCCAATGGCTACAGTCGGGATAATCTGCCGGACTGGCTCGCGGGGCGGTATTTACCTGCGCAATCTTCGGTGATGGTGACCCGTCCTCTGACGCGTGCCGAACAAGAAGCGCAGGGCTGGACCAGTGATCTAATGGCCTATGACACGCGGACGCTCTTGCATTATTTCCGGCGGCTTCCGGACGATCGTTTCCTGTTTGGGATGCGCGGTGGTTTGACCTCCTCTCCTCGTGCAGAAGAGGCTGTACAGCGGCGGATGCGTCAGCACTTCGACCGGATGTTCCCAGCGTGGAAACATGTCGAAGCGACCCACATGTGGTCGGGCCTTGTGTGCTTGATGCCCTCTCTTGTGCCTTTTGTCGGAGCGCTGCCTGACACAACCGGTCTCTATGCTGCGATGGGATGGCACGGCAATGGCGTTGCGATGGGCAGTTATGCTGGAGCAGTCATTGGCAAGCAGATGGCAGGTCAGCCGTTCGAAGGATTGCCGGACTTTGTGCAGTATCCGCCCCGCCAGTTTCCGCTATCCAAACACCGCCGTACTTTGCTTCGGTTGGCGTATCTGGGCTATGCGGTCAAAGATCTTTTCTAAAAATCTGGCTGATCGCCAATTCAGGACTGGCTTCTCGGCCCTAGGTTTATAAATATGCCGCAAGTTTATTGCATAAAGTGTGGCGATATTTCCCGTGGACCTTCCGTTTTTTCGAGATGCCGGCTCTGGCCGACCGATTATTTTCCTTCATGGATGGACCATGGACGGGTCGGTCTTTGACGAGCAGGCGCGCAGGCTCGTCCCGCGATTTCGCTGTTTGTCTCCTGACCTTCCCGGTCATGGACACAGCCGCCATTTGACTGCGAACATCCCGCGTAGCGCCGAGATGCTGGACAAGATGATCCAAGATTTGGCGTTGAAGGACGTCATTTTGGTCGGCTGGTCTATGGGCGCGCTAGTTGCGTGGCGGTATTTGGCGCGGTTTGGACAGGATCGTGTGGCCGGGTTGGTCACTGTCGATATGTCTCCCAAGATTGCGAACGGGCCTGACTGGCAGCTTGGCCTGCTCAGGGCGACTCGCAAAGAGGCCGCAGATCCGAATTACCGCAGTGACTGGACCAAGCGTGCAGAGGCCATCGCGAGTGGCATGTTCAGCGGCGATGCTCCGGATCAGCCTGCCAGGATCAAGGCGGCCCAATCCATGATCAATGGACAGAACCCCGGCCTCATGCAGTCAATGTGGGCTTCGATGATGAAGACTGACGAGCGGGATGCCATCGGCGCAATCCGTGTTCCGTGGTTGATCTGCTATGGGGTGCATAGTCAAGTCTATCCCAGCGAGTTGCGGAAATGGCTGTTGAAGCGCGCGCCACAGGCGCGGGCCTTGGGCTTTTCGGAAAGTGGTCATAGCCCGCATCTCGAAGAGCCAGACACATTTGCACGGGCGCTGACGCGGTTTGTAGACGGGATTCACTGAGCGTTCATGATCCGCGCAAGCTGGATATCGAGCGCCGTTAGCCCGCCAGCGTCATGGGTGGTCAGTCGGACATCAACGCGATTATAGACGTTTGACCACTCGGGATGGTGATCCATTTTCTCGGCGGCCACGCCGATTTTGACCATCCACGCCAAGGCGTTGGGAAAGTCGGGAAACTTGAACCGGCGCTCAATGGCCGTGCCAGCGTCGTTCAGGGTCCACCCTTCGGACTCTAATTCAGCCATAGCTTTCGAACGCTCAGTTTCAGTGAGTTGGTCAGTCATTCCTTCTCCTCCACGTGGGTTTTACGGAACGGGCCATATTCCGTAAGAATTTCGATCTCTTCGTCGATGGCTGCGGCTTCGGCGCTTAGGAACTCTTGCACCGCTCGGCCAAGCCCCGGATCACGCAACCAGTGCAGGGAATGTGTGACCGTTGGCATGTACCCACGGGCGAGCTTGTGATCACCCTGAGCGCCCGCCTCGACCCGCAAGAGCTTGTGCTCGATTGCCCAATCAATCGCGCGATAGTAGCAGAGTTCGAAGTGCAGGCAGGGGTGGTCTTCGATACAGCCCCAATATCGGCCATAGATCGTCTCGCGCCCGAGGAAGTTCAGCGCACCAGCGACATAGGTATCGTCACGCTCGGCCAAGACCAGAACCATGTCATCTCGCATCGTCTCGTGGGCGATGTCGAAAAAGGCGCGGGTCAGGTAGGGGCTTCCCCATTTGCGCGCGCCGGTATCTTGGTAAAATTGCCAGAAGCTGTCCCAGTGCTCTGGCGCGATCTCATCTCCCGTCAGAACATGGACAGTGCCACCAAAGCTGTTGGCACGCTCGCGTTCCTTGCGAATATTTTTGCGTTTCCGAGACGAAAGGCTCTGAAGGAAACCGTCAAAACTCTCGTAGTCGTCATTTAGCCAGTGATATTGCTGGCTCTTGCGGCCCATCATGCCCAGAGTTTCACCGGTCGTAACCTCGTCCTCGGTGCAGAAGGTCGCGTGAACGCCGGATAGGCGGTTCTGCTCTGCGATCTGCATAGCGCCTTGCATCAAGGCGGAACGCGCACTTTCGGCAAAATCTGGGTGGGTAAGGAATCGGCGGCCGGTGGCGGGGGTGAATGGCACGGCGATCTGAAGCTTTGGGTAATATCGACCGCCTGCGCGTTCATAAGCGTGGGCCCAGTTGTGGTCGAAGATGTACTCGCCCTGACTGTGCCCCTTGGCATAAAGCGGTGCGACACCAATGAGCATCTCGCCAAGATAGGCGGCTAGATAATGCGGTTCCCATCCGGTGCCTGTGCCGACAGAGCCGCTCTGTTCGAGTGCCGACAGAAATCGCCATGTGGTAAACGGGTCAATCGGTGGCCCGCCATCCGCTGCTTCGGGGCAGGCGCAACTATCCCATTCGGTTTCGGTCAGGTCCGAGACCGAAGACAACATGCGGATTTCAATCGTTTCTCTCATGTGGTCACCCCCGCTGCCAAAGGTGGTCTATTCCCGTGCAGGTTCAAGCGGGGGCGTAGTTTTCGAAGGTCACATTTTCCGCAACGGTGCGCGCTTCGGCCTCTTGTTGTGCAGAGCGGATCGTCCAGCACAAAACATGGATGCCTTGTGATTTGAGATCAGCCACTCTCGGGTTCTTCAGATCGCGGCGGTCGTGGCTGATAAAGCTGCACCCCAAACGAGTCACGTCCTCCATCTTCTGTAACTCTTGCAGGCGGTCCTTTGTGGCCGAGGGCCAATCGTCCTTGGCATAGTCGCAGGTCGTTAGCCCTCGGGCGATGTCAGGGCACAAAGAGGCCATGCGCGCGATCGAATGCGGGTTAAATGACATCACGGAGACAGCCCCGGAGTAGCTTTTCAGGGCCTCTGCTGTGGCTTCTTCCAGTTCGCCGACCTTTGGGCCAAGGCCACCGTCCTGGTCCTTGATCTCGATGAGCAGTGGAACGCGTCCGTCGATCCGGTCCAGAACCTCTGGCAAAGTCGGGATGCCAGAGCGCGCACCGACCAGATGAATATTGCGCAACTCGTCCGCTGTATGATGGCGAATCGCGCCAGTGGCTTTGGTCAGGCGGCGCAGGTCGTAGTCATGAAAGACCATCGCCTGACCGTCTGCGCTGAGCTGCAAATCAATCTCGATTCCGTATCCTGCGTCACAGGCGGCTTCGATCGCCTCGACGCTGTTTTCTGGTCGCCCCATCCCGTGAAGGGCTCGATGGGCGATGGGGCGCTCCAGAA
Source organism: Donghicola sp. XS_ASV15 (assembly GCF_041224595.1). NCBI lineage: Bacteria > Pseudomonadati > Pseudomonadota > Alphaproteobacteria > Rhodobacterales > Roseobacteraceae > Donghicola > Donghicola sp. XS_ASV15. Next base: position 74,025 of record NZ_JBGFGN010000129.1, read on the forward strand.
AGCGCGGATCAAGGCGGGTCATCGGATCTGGAAAATCGCTTCGATTTCGACGGCTACGCCAAGGGGCAAGCTGGCAGCGGAGACTGCCGAACGCGCATGACGTCCGTTTTCACCCAGCACTTCGACCATCAGGTCCGAGGCGCCATTGATGACTTTGGGCTGCTCAGTGAAGTCTGCGGTCGAGTTCACGAAACCGACCAATTTGACCAAGCGCACAACGCGGTCCAGATCCCCGTCACACGCAGCTTTGGCTTGGGCCAGAAGGCTCAGCGCGCAGCGACGGGCTGCTGCTGCGCCTGCTTCGGTGTCCAGATCTGCACCCAGCTTGCCAGTGATCAGACCGTTCTCATCCGAGCTAATCTGGCCAGAGATGTGAACCAGATCGCCAACCTGAACAAAGGGGACATAATTCGCGGCCGGTGCGGGGGCGTCGGGCAGGGTGATTCCAAGTTCGCCAAGACGGGTTTCAATGGTTCCGGTCATAGTCCGTTCCTTTTGGTGCGTTTGCGCGGACGCTAGCGGGGAACATTCCGTTGCGATAGCCCACTTCAGTCGTATCCGCGCGCTTTTCCGAAATTTAAGGCGCAGTGCACGCGAAGTCTTTCGTAAGTGTGTGACGCTATTTCATGCAGCTTTGATCACTTCATCGCGACCACCGTCAAACTTGGCTGCGTGACTACGGGAAAACCGCTAGTTGATAGATTGAACAACTGTGCCAGTTTGGTAGCCAGAACCGTAGTCATTAAAACACAATTGCCAGAGAAAGCGTGTGACGCTCTAGGCTTTCGGAAATTTTTGATTAGTTGATGCCTCGGATTTATTTGACAGGAAGACCCGTGCCCACACCCGATCTATTCAAACGCGCTCGCGCAGGATTTGCGCCTATGTTTGCCGTCTGTGCATTGGGTCTCCTGACGGCCTGTGCATCGCCTGAACCCCAAGAGTTGGTCGCCGATCCCTATGAGCCTCTGAACCGCAAGGTTCACGGCCTATCCAAAGGCTTGGATACTTCGCTAATCCGCCCCGCGGCGGTCACTTACGGCACCGTCGTACCCAATCCGGTGCGGATGGGGATTTCCAACGTCGCGGATAACTTGACGCTGCCTTCCGAAGCATTGAACGGTTTGCTTCAGGGGGATGGTGAGCTGGCGTTGAACAGTAGTTTTCGCTTCGTCATCAACTCGACCTTTGGTCTTGCGGGCCTGCTTGATCCGGCCAGCAAGATGGGTCTGTCGAACATGGACACCGACTTCGGCGAGACGCTCCATGTCTGGGGCTTCAAAGAGGGCGCTTACCTAGAAGTGCCTCTCATGGGGCCGTCCACCGAACGTGACCTGACCGGCAAAGCCATTGACGCTGTGATAAACCCCGTGACTTTGGTTGCCCCACTTACCTTTACCGCAGCGCGCCGCAGCCTGAATGTTGCTGACCGTTTGGACACCCGCTACCGCTATGACGAGACGATCAGTTCAACTCTTTATGAAAGCGCCGATAGTTACGCTCAGGCGAAGCTGCTCTATATTCAGAATCGACGGTTCGAGCTGGGGCAAGGTGCCGAAGGCGCGGACGAGAGTGAAATATACTTCGATCCTTACGAGGACCCTTATGCTGAATAATTCCATTACCCGCCGGAACGTCCTGTTCGGCGCTTCGGCCTTGACCTTTGTATCGGCTCTGCCCGCGGTCGCCCTGACCGAAGCAGGCGCAACCAAGCTGATCAACAGTGTTATCGGCCAGATCAACTCTGTCATTGCTTCGGGTCAATCCGAAGCTGCGATGATCAAGCAGTTCGAGAACATTTTCGTCCGCTATTCGGATGTGCCGACCATTGCTCGCTATACTCTGGGTGTTGCAGCCCGCTCGGCCAGTGCCTCTCAATTGCGGTCGTTTACCGACGCGTTCACGGGCTATATTTCGCGCAAATACGGCAAGCGGTTCCGCGAGTTCATGGGCGGACGACTCGAGGTGCAACAGACCAAAGCGGTCAAGAGCTTTTACGAGGTCAAAACGCTGGCCTACCTGCCTGGTTCTGCTCCCTTCGATGTGACCTTCCTTGTGTCGGACAAGTCGGGCAAAGACCTGTTTTTCAACATGTTCATCGAAGGTGTGAACCTTCTGTTGACCGAACGAGAAGAGATCGGCGCAATGCTGGATCGTCGCGGCGGTAGCATCGACAGCCTGATTGCGGATCTTCAAAGGGCAGGCTGATGGTCAGACCCACTCTCGTAGCGGCAGCTCTTTGCGGGGCTGCAACTACTGCTTCGGCAGGTTTTGACGGCATCTACAAGCAAGCCGCAGATTCGGACTGTGCGCTCGTTGGCGTAGACGGTGGCGCTCTGAAGATCGAGGATGATGTCTTCTATGGTGTCGACGCCACCTGCGAGATGGTGGACCCCGTTCCCGTGAACGACATGGATGCAGTGCTGTACACAATGCGCTGCACCTCTGAAAAAGGCGAATGGTCCGCACGCTCTATGATATTGAACGGCGCTGATGGCGGACTGATCATGGTGTGGGATGGATACGCGTTCAAATACGACTCGTGCCCAGACCCCGACTCCGCCAATCCAGTAACGGAATCTATACCCGAAGACGCGACAGTCGTGAGTGGGGAGGATGCTGAGGAAACGGTCGAGCCCGCCGTATCCGCCGACCCAGCTTCAAAGCCCGCCGCGCCCGAAGGCGAAGCGGAAGAGCTTCCGGTAGAGGATGCGGAACTCGATACCGAAGCTGGTTAATTCCCGCCGAAGATCGAATTCAGGACATCCCGAAGAACTGTATCCACAGCATCGACAGGGTTTTGCGCCGGTCGCGGCGCGGCCCGAGGCACCTCGCGTGTTTGGGCAACGTTAGGCTCGGGCGCAGGGCGCAGCATCGGCAGTGGTTTGGTGGGCATCCCGTCGTGGACACGGGTCATGGTCTCGCGCCAGATTTCAGCAGGAAGACCGCCGCCCGTCACGCCCTTGAGCGGGGTGTTGTCATCATAGCCCATCCAGACGCCCGCAACGTAATCAGCAGTGAAGCCGACAAACCATGCATCGCGCGCCGCAGATGTGGTGCCGGTTTTGCCCGCAGCTTCGCGGCCATCCGGTAGCCGAGCACGTGTGCCAGTGCCTTCGCTCACCACTTTAGACATCATATAGATCAACTCGCGCGCCGCATCCTCGCGGATTACACGCTCTCCGATGCCGCCTTCGGTATCCATCAGCGGGGCGTCATCATCGAGAAGTCGCAGTTCTGTCAGGCCGTAAGGTTTAACCGACGACCCACCGTTCAGAATACCTGCGTAGGCTCCAGTAACTTCGATCAGGGTCGACTCTGACGCGCCTAGGGCCAGCGCAGGTCCTTCGGCCAGATCGCTTTGGATGCCAAAGTCGGATGCGATCCGGCGGACATTCTCGCGATCTACAGCTTCAGAGACCTTGACCGCAGGAATGTTCAGAGAGTTTGCCAGCGCATATTCTAGTGTTACGCGGCCATAATGCTTGCGTGTGTAGTTTTCGGGGGACCAAGGACCAGAGCCCGGGATGTCGATCGTGTAGGGTTCGTCCACGACCGTCGAATTCCAGTGATGTCCCAATTCCAGCGCCGTCGCGTAGACAAAGGGTTTGAAGGCAGAGCCCGTTTGACGCTTGGCCGAGGTGGCCCTGTTGAACACACCACTGACCTGGGTGCGGCGTCCGCCCACCATCGCGCGGACCGCGCCGTCAGCGCTCATCACGACGATGGCGGCCTGCGCTTTGGATGTTTCGCTGACCTTGGTTTCAAAGATGGTCTTCATCGCATCTTCGGCGGCTTTCTGGATGCGCTGGTCGAGCGTGGTTTTGATAATGACGTCTTCGGTGGTCTCGCGGGTAAAGAACTCTGGTCCGTCAGACATCACCCAGTCGGCGAAATACCCGCCCGCTTTGGCTTCGGCAGCCTCAGACAGTTGTGCAGGGCTGTTGATCGCGGTGTTGGCTTGCGAGGCGGTCAGATAGCCTTGGTCTTCCATAAGGCCGACGATGATTTTGGCCCGTTGCTGTGACCGTTCAAGGTTATTCGTCGGGGCATACCGTGTCGGAGCCTTCAGCAGCCCCGCCAGCATGGCCGATTCGGCAGGCGAAACATTCGAGGCAGATTTGCCAAAATAGCGCTGCGATGCGGCCTCGAAACCACGCGCGCCCGCCCCAAGGAAGGCGCGGTTCATATAAATCGTCAGAATCTCTTCTTTGGAGTATTTGGCCTCCATCGCCATGGCAAAGATTGCCTCTTTGACCTTGCGCCACAGAGTCGTCTGGCGGCAGTCGCTTTCGTACTCTGTTTCGGTCATGCCTGAATTCGGGTCGAAAGGCACACCAAGACAGAGCAACTTAGCGGTCTGCTGGGTGATGGTCGAACCGCCGTGACCGGACAGTGGCCCGCGGCCCTCGCTCAGGTTGATCTTTACTGCGCTTGCAATGCCGATGGGGTCTACGCCGATGTGATAGTAAAAGCGTTTGTCTTCTGTCGCGACGATCGCGTCACGCAGATAGGGTGACACGGTGTCCGCCGTGATTACCCCGCCAAACTGGTCGCCCCGCCACGCAAACACTGCACCATTGCGGTCCATCAAGGTGACAGAGCCGCGCGCACGCCCGTCCACAACTTCGGAGACAGGTGGCAGCGTTGTATAGATATAGAGTACCCCCGCGCCGATCAGCAGCGCAGTGACCATACCGATCCGCCAACCGAATCCCCACAGCACGCGCCAAATCAATCCAAAAAAGCCAAGCACGATGCCCGAAATCAGACCACGTTTCTTGGTCGAACGGGGCTTTCGCGCCTTTTTGTTTGGGGTTTTCGACGCGGCGGCTTTCTTTTTGGCGGGGGCCGACCGAGACTGAGAACTGCGTTTGTCAGCGACAAGTCTGCCGCTCCCGCGAGGACGATTTACCATGGTGGTCTGCTCGTTGCTTGGTTTTGCGGCTAATTTACCTTCAAAAGGGTGCATTGTAGACCCCATCAAGAAGGTTTGATCATTCATATTTTGATCAATAATTGTGCATTTTTGAATTTGTGCACATATTTTCATCAATCATGCCCTTAAACCACCCCTAATGATCCCTCTCCGACTTGTTGCAAGGGCGGATTCTCGCCTTTCTGCCGGAGCAACCCGCAGCAACGTCTGCCAATCAAAGGGGACCAAGGTGAAATTCATCATTGCAACAATTAAACCGTTCAAGCTCGAAGAGGTCCGTGAAGCACTGACTTCGATCGGCGTGCGCGGCATGATGGTAACCGAGATCAAAGGCTTCGGCTCCCAGTCGGGACATACCGAGATCTACCGTGGTGCAGAATATGCCGTCAATTTCGTGCCGAAGATCAAGCTCGAGATCGCATGTGCAGCTTCGATGGCAGACCAAGTTGTCGACACCATCCAAAAGACCGCCAAGACCGACAAGATCGGTGACGGCAAAATTTTCGTTCTCGACCTGCAGGCCGCCCTCCGCGTCCGCACCGGCGAAACCAACGAAGACGCTCTGTAAGCGCGTAACTAGGGACCAATAGTCAAATGAAACTGAACAAAATCCTTCCGTTGGCTGCAGCTGCTGCTGTTCTGCCGACTCTGGGTCTGGCTCAGGACGCCACCCCCGGCGTTGATGCCAGCTCTGACTCCATCTTTATCCTGAACTCGCTGCTGTTCCTCGTTGGCGGTTTCCTCGTATTCTTCATGGCTGCTGGCTTTGCAATGCTCGAAGCAGGCCTCGTTCGCTCCAAGAACGTTGCCATGCAGTGTACCAAGAACGTTGCGCTCTTCTCGCTCTCCGCGATTTTCTACTACCTGATCGGCTACAACCTGATGTACCCGCTGGGCACCTGGGCCGTTGACGGCGTTCTGTCCGGCGTCTGGGGCGTCGCGATCCTCGAAGCTGTTGGCATCACCCGCGATGCAGCTGACGACTACGGCTACGCGTCGACCGGTTCGGACTTCTTCTTCCAGCTGATGTTCTGCGCCGCGACCGCATCGATCGTTTCGGGCACCCTGGCCGAGCGTATCAAGCTGTGGCCCTTCCTGATCTTCACCATCATCCTGACCGGCATCATCTACCCGCTGCAGGCATCGTGGAAATGGGGCGGTGGTTTCCTGGACGCAAACGGCTTCCTCGACTTCGCTGGCTCGACTGTTGTGCACTCGGTAGGTGGCTGGGCCGCTCTGACCGGCGCGCTGATCCTTGGCCCCCGTATCGGCAAATTCTCCAAAGATGGCCGCGTTGTTCCCATGCCCGGTTCGAACCTGACCCTCGCAACTCTGGGTACGTTCATCCTGTGGCTCGGTTGGTTCGGCTTCAACGGCGGTTCGCAGCTGGCAATGGGTACTGTTGGTGACGTAACCGACGTATCGCGCATCTTCTCGAACACCAACGCAGCAGCAGCTGGCGGCGCAATCGCAGCCCTGATCCTGACCCAAGTTCTGTACAAAAAGGTCGACCTGACCATGGTACTGAACGGCGCACTGGCAGGTCTGGTTTCGATCACCGCAGAGCCCCTGACCCCCACTCTGGGTCTGGCAACCATCATCGGCATGATCGGTGGCGTAATCGTAGTGTTCGCGGTGCCCATGCTGGACAAGCTGAAGATTGACGACGTTGTTGGCGCGATCCCTGTTCACCTGATCTGCGGCATCTGGGGCACCATCGCTGTTGTCCTGTCGAACGGCGACGCAACCATCGGCGCACAGCTCTACGGCATCGTAGTTGTTGGAATCTTCACCGTCGTTGCTTCGGGCGTTGTCTGGTTCATCCTGAACATGGTCATGGGCCTGCGCGTCACCGAAGAAGAAGAGATCAACGGTCTCGACAAAGCGGAACTGGGCATGGAAGCCTATCCCGAATTCTCGAAGCTCTAATCAGATCTTCGATCATCGGAAAACAGATCGGGCGCCCAAGTGGCGCCCGATTTCTTTGTGTCTGATCCTATGCGTTAGGCTTACGCTGAGGGGCGCCGCTGGCCATGTCTGTTCCCATGTAAGGCTTCTCGGCGGTCTTCCACGCGCCAAAGCCGCCGCCCATGTGTGCAATTGGGGTCATGCCAGCGTCCAGCGCGGCGCGCGCCACCTTTTCGCTCCGCATACCGGATCCGCAATGGAATACGATCCGCTTGCCGTCCTGAGTCGGCAGCTTCTTGGCATCGAAGAAGGCCATCGGCATCAGCAAAGCGCCTTCGACATGTTCGAACATGTATTCCTGCGGGGTGCGTACATCGATCAGAACAATTTCGTTCTTATCGAAGGCGGCTTGCACCTCGTCCACGGTCCACGTTTCGAGAACGCCGTTTTCAGTATTTTCGGTTTGCATGGTCAGTCCTTGCTTAGAAGTAGTTCGCTGGAATTTTAAAGTACTGGCGCCCGTCATCTTCGGGCGGCAATAAGCGGCCGCCGCGCAGGTTGACCTGCAGAGCGTACATCATCTGGGTCGGCAAGCTGAGCGTTGCGTCCCGCTCGTCGCGCACCTTCCGGTATTCGGTTTCGGTCACGCCTCCGCTCAGGTGTTTGTTGTTGGCCTTGTGCTCAGCAACCGTCGCTTCCCATGCGGGGTCTTCACGATCGCCTACGGGCGGGTAGTCATGGCCGATGTACAGACGGGTGTCGTCTGGTAGCGCCAGAATGGCCTGGAGCGAGTCCCACAGATCTTTGGACGATCCACCGGGGAAGTCTGCGCGGCTTGTCCCGCTATCGGGGTACATGAACGTGTCATGCACAAAGGCCGCATCGCCCACGATATACGTGATGGACCCCAGCGTATGGCCGGGGGACAGCATGACGCGGACATCCAGATTACCGATCTTGAAGGTGTCGCCATCTGCAAACAGATGGTCAAAGTCCCGCTCGGGATCAAAGGCATCGGGCAAGTTGTAATACTCGGCCCACAGCTTAGCGATGTCGCGAGTTTTCTCGCCAATCGCGGTCTGCACGCCTGTCTGCTCTTTGAGCCAAGCAGAGGCCATTAGGTGGTCGGCGTGTGGGTGCGTGTCTAGGATCCACTCCAGCGTCAGGCCGTTCGCTTCGATATAGTCTAGTGCGGTCTGTGCGCTGCTGGTCGAGGTGCGGGCGTGGGCGGGGTCGAAATCCAGAACCGTGTCGATCACGGCGCATTTCTTGGTCGCTTCGTCGATACAGATGTATTGAACCGAGCCCGTGACCTTTTCGTAAAAGCCGACAACCTTGGGGCTGTTCGGGCCGTTCGACGGACTCTCGCGGGTAAACATGGGAACCTCCTGACATGTGCTTCATGCATTCAGATAATGGAATGCATTCCGCAACCAAGAGGTTCCCAATAATTTTTTAGCCGCCAGCTTTGATGATCGCGTCAGCGAGCAAAGGCACGGTGGTTTTGTTCAGGCCGGCGATGTTGATACGCGAGTCGCCAACCATATAGATTCCGAAGTCTGCTTTGATCTTCTCGACGATCTCGGGCGAGAGGCCCAGACGCGAGAACATGCCGCGGTGACGCGCCACGAAGTCAAAGCGATCCGAGTTCGACAAACGCTTCAGTTCGTTGGCCAGCTGTTCGCGCAGCCCCAGCATCGACAGACGGACTTCTTCCAGCTCTGTCTGCCATTCGGTACGCAGGGTGTCGTCTGTCAGAACCATGGTCACCAGACGCGCACCGTGATCGGGCGGGAAGCTGAAGTTCTGGCGGTTCAGGAAGGCCAGAGTGCCTTGGGTCACAGGAGTCTGCGCTGCAGTTTCCGAGATCGCCATCAGGCAGCCGGTCCGCTCGCGGTACACACCGAAGTTCTTGGAGCACGAGGCTGCGATGATGGTCTCGGGGCAGCTCTTGGCAACCAGACGGGTGACGGCTGCGTCCTCTTCCAGACCGTCACCAAAGCCCTGATAGGCGATGTCGATCATGGGAACAGCGCCAACTTCGTTCAGCTTGTCCACGACGGTCTGGAACTGGTCCAGAGTCAGGTTCGCGCCGGTCGGGTTGTGGCAGCAGCCGTGCAGCAGGACGACGTCGCCCTTTTGCAGCTGGTTCAGGTCTTCCATCATGCTGTCAAAGTTCACCCCGCCCGACTGTTCGTCGAAGTAGCGGTAGGTGACGGTGGGCATGTTGATGAACTTCAGGATGCTTAGGTGGTTCGGCCACGTGGGGTCCGACACAAAGACGCGGGCGTCGGGGTTGGCCAAACGGATCGCTTCGAAGCCCTGACGGACCGCGCCGGTGCCACCGGGGGTCGCAACAGCTGCGATACGGTCACGGGCAACAACACCATCCAGAACCAGATTGATCATCGCGTCCGAGAATGCGGGATCACCGGCAAGACCGGTATAGGCTTTGGTTGTCTCAACCTCCCACAGCTGTTTCTCGGCGGTCTTGATTGCGCGCATCACGGGGGTGACGCCCTCGGCGTTTTTGTAAACGCCGACGCCAAGGTCGATCTTCTGGTCGCGAGGATCCTCGCGGTACGCTGCCATCAGCGCCAGAATTTTATCTGCGGGTTGGGGTTTGAGGTTGGAAAACATTATGCCTCTCCGGTGGCAATAGGAAGGGTGGGGAATGCGCCCCATTCGGCCCAGGAGCCGTCGTACAGGGCATGATCGGTCTTGCCCATGTGCTCCATCGCGAGGTTCAGGACGGCTGCGGTCACACCCGAACCGCAGCTGGTGATGACAGGCTTGCTCAGGTCGACGCCTGCTTGTTCGAAGACGGATTTCAGCGCGTCGGGCGACTTCATGGTGCCGTCAGCGTTTTGCACGTCCTTGAAAAAGACGTTCCGCGAATTCGGGATGTGGCCGGCGCGCAGACCGGGGCGGGGTTCTTCGACCTCGCCGCGGAAGCGGTCGGCGGCGCGGGCGTCAACGATCACCCAGTCGCCTAGTTTCGCAGCCGAGGACACCTCGGTCACGTCTTTGACCATCTGGTTCTGGCGGGTCACGGTCATGTGGCGATCGCGCAGGATGGGGGGTAGGTCTTCGGTCTCGCGGCCTTCTGCGACCCACTTGGGCAGACCGCCGTCCAGAACGGCAACGTCCATCTTGCCCATCAGGCGGAACAGCCACCATACGCGCGCAGCCGAGAACAGGCCCATGCCGTCATAGACAACGACCTGATGGCCGTCGCCCACGCCCATTGCCCGCAGGCGTGACATGAACTTTTCCACGGGGGGCGCCATGTGCGGTAGGTCCGACCGCTGGTCGCTGATTTCGTCGATGTCAAAGAAACGGGCGTTTGGGATGTGGCACGCTTCGTACTCTGCCTTGGGGTCGCGGCCCATATTAGGCAGGTACCAAGAAGCATCGATAATGCGCAAATCAGGGTCACGCAGGTGCGCAGCCAGCCACTCGGTCGAGACAATCACTTTGGGGTTGTCCATACCTCACCCTCCCTCAGAAGACAGCGATCCTAGAAAATACGGTGTTCTGTAACGCGTGGCAGGGGTCTGCTGCAAGCACCGAAGGGGGCAGACCAGACCGAAAAGGCCCCGTTTTTCCACAGTTTCGCGTGATGGCAGGTATCAACCGTTCTGTTTCAGCAAACGGCTCTTCTGGCGATTCCAGTCGCGTTTCGCCTCTGTGGCGCGTTTGTCGACGTTCTTCTTACCCTTGGCGATCCCGATTTTGAGCTTCGCGATGCCACGGTGGTTGAAGTACATCACCAGCGGAACAAGCGTCATGCCCTTGCGCTGTGTCAGATTCCATAGATCGGCCATTTCCTTGCGCGAGACCAGCAATTTGCGGCGGCGCCGCTCTTCGTGACCCCAAGTCTTTGCCTGCTCATAGGGGGCGACATAGCTGTTGATCAACCACAACTCGCCATCTTCGACGCTGGCATAGCTTTCAGCGATATTTGAGCCACCTTGGCGCAGGGATTTCACCTCGGACCCATACAGTTGAAGACCGCATTCTATGTCATTCTCGATGGCATAGTCGTAGCGGGCACGCCGGTTTTCGGCGATGACTTTGTAGTTCGGGTCAGATTTGGTTTGTTTATTGGCCATGGTCGCGTTGTGTTACAGGGGTCTTGAGGGGCTGTCCACTCTTGGGAATGGGCATATGGGGCCTAACGCGCGAAATCCAAGAAGCGTTGCATGGCCGCGTTCCCCGCTGTAGGCCAAATTCCATGACGCGCTTGATCTTGTTCAACAAACCCTATGACGTTCTGACCCAATTCACCGATCGCGGAAATGCGGACGGCCCAAGGGCAACGCTGTCCGACTACATTCGAGTGCCGGGGGTGTATCCCGCGGGGCGACTGGATCGAGACAGCGAAGGGCTGCTCTTGCTGACCAACAACGGCAAGCTGCAGGCGCGGATCAGCAACCCTAAGAACAAGATGCCCAAGACCTATTGGGCGCAGGTCGAGGGCATCCCCGATGCAGCCGCCATCGCCGCCCTGCGCAAAGGGGTCGAGCTGAAGGATGGCCTGACCCGCCCCGCGCAATGCGAACTGATGGACGAACCCGAAGGCCTGTGGGAGCGCAACCCGCCGATTCGCGTGCGCAAGTCCGTGCCCGATAGCTGGATCGCACTGACGATCACCGAGGGTAAAAACCGGCAGGTCAGACGCATGACAGCCGCAGTGGGGCATCCCACACTGCGGCTGATCAGGGCAAAAGTCGGTGAATGGTCTTTGGAAGGGCTCGCGCCGGGTGAGTGGCGCGAGGCAGTGGCCCAAAAACGTTAGATCAGTTCGGCGTGTGCCATCGCCATGTCGATCTTGGCGCGGGTTTCTCCGCTGATCGGCAGCAGGGGCAGGCGGACTTCTTCGTCGCACAGACCCAGACGGGACATCGCGTATTTCGCGCCCGAAACGCCCGGCTCGATAAAGATCGCCTCGTGCAGGGGCATCAGCTTGTCCTGATACTCCAGCGCTTTGGCGTAATCACCTGCCAGTGTCGCCTCTTGGAACTCCGAGCACAGCTTTGGCGCGACGTTTGCGGTGACCGAGATCGCGCCGACGCCGCCATGTGCGTTGAAGCCAAGCGCAGTCGCATCTTCGCCCGACAGCTGGCAGAAGTCCGCACCGCAAGACGCGCGCTGCTTGCTGACGCGGCTGATGTCGCCGGTTGCATCTTTGACGCCAATGATGCGCGGCAACTTGGCCAGTTCACCCATGGTTGCGGGGCTCATATCGATGACCGAGCGGCCGGGAATATTGTAGATCACGATCGGCAGCGCGCAGGCTTCGTGCAGGGCGGTGAAGTGTGCGATCATGCCCGCTTGGGTCGGCTTGTTGTAGTAGGGGGTCACAACCAGAACCGCATCCGCACCAACCGATTCGGCGTGCTGGACCAGACGAATTCCTTCGCGGGTGTTGTTGCTGCCCGCGCCTGCGATCACGGGGATGCGGCCAGCGGCGGCTTTGACCACCTCTTCAATGACGGTTTCGTGCTCTTCGTGGCTCAGGGTCGGGCTCTCGCCGGTGGTTCCGACGGGCACCAGACCGTGGCTGCCCTGATCAACGTGCCAGTCGACAAGTTTCTTCAAGGTCTCCATATCCAGCTCGCCGTTCTTGAACGGCGTGACTAGGGCAGGAATAGAACCTTTGAACATGACACGCTCCTTTAGAATAATCGTGCGGACCCACTGCGGGCTGCATCTGTGCAGCGCCCCATACCAAGGCGACGTGGCCTTGCCAAGTTTGTGAATTGCGAACAGGCCGATCACTGGTAGGTTTAAATGAAAAAGTGGCTGAGCAGCATGACCCATATCTTGAAACGCTGGTGGACCGGTGCCGTTTTTTGCGCGGCTCTGATCCCGACTGTTGCGCTGGCGGACTTGCGTCCGCCGCACACCATGGACCTTGCTTTGGATGCGGTCCGCGCCAAAGATTGGTCCAGCGCACTGACCCTTGCCCAAAAGGACGGACAGGTCGGGACGGATATTGTCCTGTGGCATTACCTGCGGTCTGGCGAAGGTAATGCGGATCTGGTGCTGGACTTTTTGGGGCGTCGATCTGATTGGCCGGGCATTCCCCTGCTGAAGAAGCGCACTGAAGAAATCATCGCAGATCAGGCTGACGCTGCTCAAACCTTGCAGTTTTTTCAATCACATACCCCTGAGACAGGCGTCGGTGCACTGGCCTATGCGGCAGCTTTGACAGCCTCGGGGGATCGCGCGTCGGCGGATGCTGTATTGGTGCGCGCTTGGCTCACGCTGGATATGGATGCAGAGGCGCATGACGCGTTTCTCGAGCGGTACGCAGACCTATTAGGTCAGTATCACACGGCACGGATGAACATGCTGCTTTGGGAAGGTGCCTATCCCGAAGCAGGGCGGATGATGGCGCTGGTGTCCGAGGATTGGCGCGCTCTCGCAGCTGCGCGAATCGCGCTGCAGACGGACAAAGGCGACGTGGATGCCCTGATCGCCGCAGTGCCCAACCGGTTAGGTGGAGATGCCGGTCTGAGCCATGATCGTTTCAAATGGCGATTCGACAAGAATTACACCGACAGTGCCCGTGACCTGTTGCTTGAGCGGTCAGAGCGAGTCGAATTGCTAGGTCAGCCTGAAAACTGGGCCTATCTGCGCCGTGTTCTTGTGCGCCGCGAATTGCGCGAGGGGACGCCTTCGGTCGCATATCGTCTGGCGTCCAGCCACCATCTGACCGGTGGGTCGAACTGGGCGGATCTGGAGTGGCTCGCGGGGTACGTTGCCCTGCGCTACCTGCAGGATCCCGCCAAGGCACTCGAGCACTTCAAAGCGCTAGCCATGAACGTCGATAGCCCGATTTCCAAGGGACGGGCAGGGTACTGGATTGGCCGCGCCTACGAGGCGCTGGGGGATATGACCGCCGCGCAGCTTGCTTTCGAAACGGCGGGTACACAGCAGACGAGCTTCTATGGACTACTGGCGGCGGAACGTGCTGGTCTGCCGTTTGATGAAGCTTTGGCCGGTGGTCCGATTGATCCTAACTGGACCAGCTCGGCCTTTGTTGGCTCGTCTCTATTCGAGGCAGCGAGTGTATTGATCGCGGCGAACGAGCGGTCTTTGGCTGAACGGTTCGTGATTCAGATGGCCGAGACACTGTCCGAGCAGGAGCTGGTCGCTCTTGGGGATGCGATGCTCGCAATGAACGAGCCCCATCTGGCTGTGATGGCGGGCAAAGAGGCAGCGTCGCGCGGGATCGTGCTGCCGCGGGCCTATTATGCGCTGCACCCGATAGCGAAGCGATCGCTGGATATTTCGCCCGAGTGGGCGTTGGCGATTGCACGGCGCGAGAGCGAGTTTGATCCTTGGGTGGTTAGCCCTGTGGGTGCGCGTGGCTTAATGCAACTGATGCCGCGCACCGCACAGGCAATGGCAGAGGTCAAAGGCGTGCCCTTCCGCGAGCGTGCGCTGCTGTCCGAGCCTAATTATAACGCGACGCTGGGGGCTGCTTATCTGGCAAAGCTATCGCGAGACTTTGGGAACAATCCGATGTTCATGGCAGCGGGCTATAACGCAGGTCCAAGTCGTCCGGCTCGGTGGATTGAACTGTTTGGTGATCCAAGAGCTGGGGCGATTGATGTGGTGGACTGGGTAGAGATGATCCCCTTCAACGAGACGCGGAACTACGTGATGCGCGTGACCGAAAGTCTGCCGATCTATCGCGCGCGGTTGGGCAAAGAGCCTTTGCCGATCCCGTTCAGTCAGGAACTCGCGCAATGAGTTGGTAAAATGAGAGCGGCCCAAAGGCCGCTCGCTTTGTTTTTGAATTTGAGTATTTGGGGCAAAAAGAAGCTGGGTTAACCCTTTTGTGCCTGCTGTTGTGCCCGCCAGAGGGTGAAGAGCCCTGCGCATAGGATGATTGCGACTCCGATGGCGACGTTCAGGCGGATGGTTTCGCCGAACACCAGAATGCCGAGGGTCGAGGCAAAGACGAGTTGCAGGTAGGCAAAGGGCTGGACCGAGCTTGCTTCGGCGACCTCGTAGACTTTGATCAGAGTATAGTGGCCTGCTGCCCCTGTTAGGCAAAGCGTGATCATCCAGCCCCAATCTGGCGCTGTCATCGGTTCCCAGAACCAGATGCCGATCGCGGTCATTGCAACCGCGCCAGTCGTGCCAGTCCAGAAGAAGCTGGTCGCCGAACTGTCTTTGCGCGCGACATAGCGGGTCAGCAGACCATACAGCGCGAACATCAAGGCAGCGGCCAGAGGGATGAGAGCGTAAGGAGAAAAAACGCCGAAGCCGGGCTCTAGAATGATGAGCACGCCGACAAAGCCGATGGCGATGGCCAACCAGCGGCGCCATCCGACGGATTCGCCTAGTACGGGGCCAGAGAGGGCCGCGACCAGCAGTGGGTAGGTGGCGAAGACGGCGTGGCTTTCTACGAGGCCGAGGTAGACGAAGCCCGTGACCATGACGCAGATTTCGAACGCGAGGAGAAGACCGCGGAAGCCTTGGACCAGAGGCTGGCTGGTAGCGGCAGCCGCGCGAAGGCCGCCTGCTTTGCGGGTCGCGATGGTGATCACGAAGGCGGCAAAGAACCAGTAGCGGATCATAACGACCATAAAGACGCTGTAGTTTTCCGCTAAGTGGCGCGACAGGCCATCCTGCACCGCAAAGATAAAGGTGGTCAGGACCATCAGTGCGATGCCGAGGCGGGTGTTTTGCTGTGTCATTTGGCCTCTGGGATGTGGGCGATGGTCATGTGGCGTTTGCGGCCGTAGCCGGGGATGCGTTCGACGGTGAAGCCTGCTTCGGTCAGATTGCGACGGACAAAGCCTGCGGCAGTATAAGTGGCTGCGGTTCCGCCTGCCTTCGTGTGCTGCGCGACTGCGGTCATCAGTGATGCTTCCCAGAGTTCGGGGTTTTTGGCCGGTGAGAATCCGTCAAGGAACCACGCATCTGCGGCACCCTGCCAATTTTGCAGGGTTTCGCGGGCATCGCCTTGGACCATGGTGAACGACAGATCAGCGGTCTCGAACCGAGGCGTGCCTAATTGATCTGACAGTTCTTCGGCCAAGGGCATGATATCGGGGAATGCAGCCAGCGCCCGCATCATATCGGGCAGGGCCATGGGAAAGGCTTCGAAGGTGGTGAAATGCAGGCGGCCCGTTTGTCCCGACCGACGCCAGAGGGACAGTGCCATCAGCAGATTCAAACCCGTGCCAAACCCCAGTTCGGCGATATGGAAGTCAGGCCGAAAACGGTCAGGTAGGCCATTGCCTTGCAAGAACACATAGGCTGTCTCGGCCATGCCGTTCTCGATCGAGAAATAGGGATCGTCGAACTGGCGAGACACTGGGATCGTGCCATCGCGCCAATCCAGCTCGGCAGCATTCTGGCTCTGCATGGAAAAATCCTTTAGCGAAGGGGGCAATAGCCGAGAATTGGCGGGAAGTCGGAGTTTTGGCAATGGCCGAAATCACAGTGTACGGGGCGGGCGCCTTTGGTCTGGCGATCGCATGGGAATGCGTGCGGCGCGGGGCCAAGGTGCGTGTCATTGATCCTTTTGGGCCGGGGGCTGGGAGTTCAGGCGGAATTGTAGGGGCGCTCGCGCCGCATACGCCAGAGAACTGGAATGCAAAAAAGGACTTTCAGTTTCGTTCACTGCTCGCTGCGGGGGCGTTCTGGGCAGAGGTCCAAGAGGCGGGGGGCTTGTCTGCTGGCCATGCGCGGGACGGGCGGTTGCAGCCGATTGCGGACGACCGTGCCTTGGCATTGGCCAAAGCGCGTGAGGTGTCTGCCGCCGAGTTATGGGAAGGACAAGCCGTCTGGCGCGTGATTCCAAGGGCCGAAGCGGGGGACTGGGCACCAGTGTCTGCGACGGGCTACTTGATCCACGACACATTAAGTGGGCGGATGCATCCGCGGCAGGCCTGCGATGCCCTTGTCGCGGCTGTTCAGGCCAAGGGCGGAGAAATCGTGACCGAGGGCCCCGAAGAGGGCGCTGTCATCCATGCGACGGGGTGGTGGGGTCTGAAAGCCTTGTCCGAGAAGTACGGCAAGTCGGTCGGGAATGGGGTCAAAGGGCAGGCGGCCTTGTTCGATCTCGACCGAAGCGGTCTGCCGCAACTCTATGCGGATAGTTTGCATATCGTGCCGCATGCGGATGGGACCGTGGCGGTCGGATCAACCAGCGAGCGGGAGTTTGACGCGCCGGACACGGTGGATGATCAGCTGGAGACGGTGATTGAACGCGCGCGGGCAGCCTTGCCCGAGTTGGCGGAAGCCCCTGTTCTGGCGCGGTGGGCTGGTGTCCGTCCGCGGGCCAAGAGCCGTGCGCCGATGCTGGGGGCATTGCCCGATGCGGATGGTCAGTTCATTGCGAATGGCGGATTCAAGATCGGGTTTGGCATGGCACCCGGCGTGGCGCGGGTCATGGCAGATCTGGTGCTGGAGGGACGCGATGGCATCCCGCAGGGCTTCCGTGTCGAAGACAACCTTTGAGGTGACTGCCGCGCCATTGAGTATTTCTTGCAAAAAGAAGCCGCACGGTGCGCAGGCGAAGTGAACGGGCTGCGAAAATCTGTGTGGGGCGGTGTTTGAGGGCTTGTCAGGATGAGGAAATCTGGCAATCTCCGGCGTAACGCGGGGCGATGGCGTCGCCCACCAAGACGCGTTTGTTCGTCCTGTACGCCGGGACCTTCTTTTGAGGAAAAGGAGGTCTGAATTGGACCGTCCCGAAAACTATCGCTTTCACAACGGCACCGAAGCCGTTCTTCCCTTTGCTACCGAAGAGTATGAGGTCCGTTTAGCCGGACTGCGCCGGATTATGTCTGATCTGGGGGTCGATGTGGCAGTGTTCACGTCCATGCACTCGATCGCATATTACTCTGGATTTTTGTACTGTGCCTTTGGCCGGCCCTACGGGTTGGTCGTCACGCCCGAAACGAGCGTGACTGTCAGTGCAGGGATTGATGCGGGTCAACCGTGGCGCCGCTGCTATGGCGACACCATCACCTACACCGACTGGCAAAGGGATAACTTCTGGCGCACGATCGCGCAGCTGTCTGGCTCGGGCAAGGCGATTGGCTATGAAGAAGATCACCTGACACTGCAGGGTATGGAGAAACTGAAGGGCTTCCTGTCGCCCGCGTCAGTCGTCCCGATTGCTGCCGCCGTGATGAAGCAGAGGTTCCACAAGTCGCCCGCCGAGATTGCTCTGATCCGGCATGGGGCGCAGGTCGCCGATGTGGGGGGCTATGCCATCCGTGATGCGATCAAGGCAGGTGTGCGCGAGATCGATGTCGCAATGGCGGGCCGTGATGCCATGGAATTGGAGATCGCCAATCGCTTTCCTGATGCGGAATATCGGGACACTTGGGTCTGGTTCCAGTCGGGGATCAACACGGACGGCGCGCATAACCCTGTGACGGGGCGCGTGCTGGAGCGTGGGGATATCCTGTCGCTGAACACGTTCCCGATGATCTCCGGCTACTACACTGCGCTAGAGCGGACGTTGTTCGTGCAGGAAGTGGACTCCGCCAGCCTGAAAATCTGGGAGGCCAACGTGGCTGCCCATGAATACGGGATGTCCCTGTTGAAACCGGGTGTCAGCTGTGCCGAGGTCACCCATCAGATCAACGCCTTCTTTGCCGAGAGAGATTTGCTGCAGTACCGGACCTTTGGCTACGGGCACTCATTTGGTGTTCTGTCGCACTACTATGGCCGTGAGGCAGGGCTGGAATTGCGCGAGGATATCGACACCGTTCTGGAGCCCGGCATGGTGATCAGCATGGAGCCGATGCTGACGATCCCGAACGATCAACCGGGTGCGGGTGGATATCGCGAACATGATATCTTGGTCATCAACGAGGATGGCGCGGAAAACATCACCGGTTATCCCTACGGTCCCGAGACCAACGTGGTGGGCTAACCCCACTGGACTTTGGCGCCCCTGACCGTCAGTGTGGCGCCAAAGACATTTCCGGAGGCTCTGACATTGGCCTACATTCGTTGGACGATTACCATTTTATTCTGGGTGCTTGTGGCTGGGTTCCTGCACTACACACTGCCACAGACGGACATTGTTCGGATCACCGACACCTATGAAAAGCGGCAGGACTTCACCAATGTGAACCAGTACTTCTGGGCCTCGCCAGAGACGGAGCAGCAGGCGCTGTCGGCCTCGCGCGATGTGTTCTTTATCCAGGCCTTCCGCGAGGATGGCGAGCCGATGATCTATCGCAACGAGGATACCGGCTGGGGCTGGCCGCCTTACTTTAAGTTCGACACTGCGAACCTGCAGGCACGTGCCAGTGACCTGATTTCCAAGAGCAACGAGGCGAACCCCACTTGGGTCGCGATCCGCCACTACGGTTGGCGCAACGAGTTCATCTCGATCTATCCGAACGCCACCAGCCTCAAGGTCGTGGCAGGTCCTGATGTCCGCGTCATCCCGTGGACCTCGATCATTATTCTGATCGTTCTGGCTGTCCTGTTCCTTGCGATTTTTGCCCGTTGGCGCAGGTTCAAGGCGCGCCGTCTGGACCCCGTCTTCGACAGCGAAGAGGATCAGATGCAGCCCGTAGACACTTATTCCAACGGCATCGGTGCACGTCTGCGCCGTTGGTGGCGCGGCAAGGGTGATTAAACCGGTAGGGCGGTGGTCTTGAACACCGTCCGAAGGGCGAAAGAGCTTTGCATCTGTGCGACGCCGGGTAGGCGGGTCAGGTACTGGCGGTGGATGCGGGCGAAATCTTCAGTGTTTTCGGCAACGACTTTCAGGATGTAGTCCGCTTTGCCTGCCATCAGATGGCATTCCAATACTTCGGGTACGCGGCTGACGGCGGTCTCAAAGGCCTCTAGCACGTCGTCGGCCTGTGTCTGCAAGGTGATCTCAACGAATACGGTCGCTGGCACGCCCATTTTGCGTGCGTCCAGAAGGGCGACGTAATCCTTGATGTAGCCGTCTTCTTCCAGCCTCTGCACGCGGCGGTGACAGGCCGAGGCCGACAGGTGGATCGCATCGGCGAGTTCGGCATTCGAGATGCGCCCGCGGCGTTGCAGGGTATGAAGGATGCGGCGATCTGTCGGGTCGAGGGTCATCTGATCCAGATTCTTGCGTCAAATTTTAGATTTGGCGAAGAAATTGCCGCATTTCAGAGACAGGGTACAGCGAATTCGAAGCGATGTGCCGTCGTTCCTTGGTAGTATGAAGAATGCGGGCGAAACGGGTTCCGGTTGCAGGCCCATTTACTTTCCGCCTTTGCATGATGTTCACCGAATTTGGCGGTCCTTCTGACCGATCCAAAGACTAAGGGCCGGTTGATGAACCGGCCCCTTTTTTATTTCTTCAGCAAGTCGCGGATTTCCATCAGAAGTGCGATGTCCGGTGGAGTGACGGGTTTCTCCTCGGGTTTGGCGACTTCTTCTTCTTTTTTCGCAGCAGACTCTTTGATTCGGTTCACACCCTTGACCATCATGAACACCACGAAGGCGATGATCAGGAAGTTAATAACAGCCATCACAAAGCTACCGATTGCAAAAACAGGCGCACCTGCTTCCTTGGCGGCTTCAAGGGATACATATTCGTTGCCGTCCATTGAGTAGAACCAACCCGAGAAGTCGATACCACCGGTAAAGAGTGCAATGATCGGGTTCATCAGGTCGGCAACAATCGACTGGACGATTGCGGTAAACGCCGCGCCAACGATGATACCGACAGCCATGTCCATCACGTTGCCGCGGGCAATAAAGTTTTGGAATTCTTTAAACATCTCGCACATTCCTTTGGCGGGCTACGCTAGCCCGTGTGACTGGTTAACGATCGCATTGTGCCAGATGTTTCAACAAAAATCACTTTGACGTTCGATCAGGCGTGAAATTGAGGATGTGATCCGGTGCCGTTAGGTCAGGCAAGTTGCGTGGATCCGCGAGCGGAGCACCTACTACTTGGGTCATCGGAATAATACCGGCCCAGATCGGCAGGTCATAATCGGCGTCATCGTCGACCGGCGGACCCGAGCGGGCCTTGGCGCTGGCTTCTGTGATTTCCAGACCCAGAATTGTCGTCGCCTTGATTTCTTGCGGTTGCATGGGGCGCAGAACCTCGGTCCGGCCGGGCCACAGGTGTTCAACAAAGGCATCAAGACGCGCGGCCTTCTCCTCCTCGGGCACTTTGAACGCGCGGCCGAACAGGGTCGCGGACCGATAGTTGGCCGAGTGGTGAAACGCAGAGCGCGCCATGACATAGCCGTCAATAATCTGAACGCTCAGGCATACCTCGGCATCAGCTGTCTTGCGGAGCATGCGGCTGGCTGAGCTGCCGTGCCAGTATACATGGTTACCTTCGCGCCAGTGGAAGGTGGGCGTGACGTAGGGTTTGCCATCAATGGTGTACCCGACACTGCATTGGGTCGTGGCGTCTAAAATGTCGTAGATGGACTGCGGGTCGTAGCTGCCGCGCTGGTGCTCGCGGCGCAGGCGGGTGCGCTCTGTCGGGGTCATGGGTCTATTCCTGTCTTGTTGCCTGATGAGTAGCGCGATATTGGACCTATCGAAATGACCAATAAATCCGCACATAGTATATCCAATTTTCAGGCCGCCCTGTTTGCTTTGTCTCTGGACCGCGAGGCCGCAACGCCTTTGCACGTCCAACTCGCCGAGGCGCTGCGCGACATGATCCAGCAAGGCAAAGCCGCCCCGGGTGCGCGCCTGCCAGCGAGCCGGATGCTGGCGGCAGAACTGTCGATCTCGCGGATCACGGTGCTGACTGCGGTCGATCAGTTGATTGCAGAGGGCTATCTGGAAACGCGGCGCGGTGCGGGAACGTATGTGGTCAACGATCTGCCCGACATGCCTGCTTTGCCGCCAGAGCAGTTGCGTACGCCGCCCGCGCCGCCGCCTCCACCCTTGCGCCCGTTCCAGCCCGCGTTGCCGGATTTAGAGAGCTTCCCCCATGTGGAATGGGCGCGGCATCTGGAGCGGACGTGGCGTTATCCCCACCCCGCGCTGACGGGAGTGCCGGACCCGATGGGCTGGATGCCCTTGCGCGCGCAGATTGCGGCGCATCTGTCCGCATGGCGCGGCATCCAAGCACGACCAGAGCAGGTGGTTATCACGTCCGGCGCGACAGAGGGATTTGAATTGATCACGCGCGCTTTCTTGGCGGCAGGTGATCCTGTGGTGATCGAAGACCCGTGCTTTGCCCCAATGCGCGCGGCTCTGATCCGTGCTGGAATGAAGGTTCGAGCCTGCCCTGTAGATGGCGAAGGGCTGGATATCGCAAATGCCCCGACCGAGGGCGCGAAGCTGGCCGTTTTGACCCCGTCTCGGCAGTACCCAACTGGTGCGACCCTGCCTTTGGCGAGGCGCGCGGCGGCGCTGGAGTGGGCCAGCCAGTCAAACGCATGGATCATTGAGGACGACTATGACGGTGAATTCCGCTATCGTGGGCAGCCGTTGCCGGCCTTGGCAAGTCTGGATCGGGCAGGGCGCGTGTTCTACCTGGGCAGCTTTTCGAAACTGCTGAGCCCTGCTTTGCGCTTAGGGTATTTGGTGGCGCCGGAACACACTTTGCCGGGTCTGTTCCGCGCGATGGCAGAGACGGGAGCGCGGGCCTCTGTCGTGCCACAGCCTGCTTTGGCGGGGTTCATGGAGAGCGGAGGGTTCTCGACCCACCTGCGCCGGATGCGCCGGACCTATGCCAAACGCCAAGAGGTTCTGCGGAACGCTTTGGCCGGACACGAAGACTGGATCATTGCCCACGCCGAGGATGCGGGGATGCACCTGTGCTGCACTTTGGGGCCTCGGATGAGGGGCGTGCATGATACGGTGATCGCTGCGGCGGGGGCCAAAGTGGGGCTGACCTTGCGGGCTTTGTCGGCCTACAGCACTCAGCCAGAGCCGCGGCAGGGGCTCGTTTTGGGCTACACCGCCTTTGCTCCAGAGGTTCTGGAGGAGGGGGCAAAGACCTTGATTGCGATGCTTCAGGAATTGGGGCGCTGAAACGTAAACGGCGCCCGAAGGCGCCGTATCATCAAGTGAAAGTATTGTCGCGGGGGAAGCCGCGCGGGGCCATACGCCCTGCGGTCGCCCGTTTGCCGATCCACTCCGCTAGGTCGTTTTCTGTGCGTGTGCGGCCTGCGGGGTCCTTCCACGACAGACCATTTGCCAGCGTAAAGGTGGTGGCATCTGACAGCCCGCCATCCTTGTACTTTTGGAGACGGACGCCTTTGCCGCGGGACATTTCGGGCAGCTCTTCGATTGCAAAGACCAGAACCTTGCGATTCTCGCCGACGACCGCCACGTGGTCGCCATCGACGGTTTTGCAGATCTTGGCGCGGACGTCACCTTTGACGTTCAGCACCTGTTTGCCGCTGCGGGTCTGCGCGACCAGATCGTCCTCGGGGGCGATGAAACCGTCACCCGCGCTAGAGGCCAGCAGCAATTTGCGACCGGGCTTGTGAATGAACAGGTCCACAATCTCGACGTCATTCGGAAGGTCTACCATCAGACGCAGCGGTTCGCCCATGCCGCGTCCGCCAGGCAGGTTCGCTGCCGACACGGTATAGAAGCGGCCATTCGTTCCCAGAACCAGTAGGCGATCTGTGGTTTCCGCGTGGAAGACAAAACGCCCTTCGTCGCCGTCCTTGAACTTCAGCTTCGAGTCCAGCGCCACATGGCCCTTCATCGCGCGGATCCAGCCCATTTTGGAGCAGACGACAGTGATCGGCTCGCGGTCGATCATCATCTCCAGCGGGACCTCTTCGATTTCGGTCGCTTCGGCGAACTGGGTGCGGCGGGCGCCAAGAGCAGTCTTTTTTCCAAACTCTTTGCGCACTTCGCGCAGTTGTTCCGCAATGCGGGCCCACTGCAGTTCGTCACTGCCAAGCAGTTCGACCAGACCTTCGCGTTCTAGACGCAGATCGTCACGCTCTTTGCGAAGCTCCATTTCCTCGAGTTTGCGCAAGCTGCGCAGACGCATGTTGAGGATTGCTTCGACCTGATTTTCGTTCAGGAAGACGCCGCCACCCCAATCTTCGGCGAGCATGACGGCTTTGGGATCGTCCTCGGTCCGAATGATCTGGATCACGCGATCAAGGTTGAGGAAGGCAATGATATAGCCTTCCAAAACTTCCAAACGCTTGTCGATCTGGGCCAGGCGGTGACGCGAGCGGCGTTGCAGCACGTCGCGGCGGTGATCCAGAAACGCGCGCAGAACTTCCTTGAGCGAGCAGACCTTGGGCGTCACGCCATCGATCAGCACGTTCATGTTCAGGCTGAACCGGATTTCCAGATCGCTGTTGCGATACATCATGCCCATGAGCATTTCCGGATCGACGTTCTTGGACCGTGGCTCGAGGATCAGGCGAATGTCATCAGCCGACTCGTCACGCACATCAGCCAAGAGCGGAACCTTCTTGGTCTGGATTACTTCGGCGATCTTTTCGATGAGCTTGGACTTGGCGACCTGATAAGGAATTTCGGTTACAACGATCTGCCAAGTGCCGCGCCCCAGATCCTCAACTTCCCACTTGCAGCGCAGGCGGAAGGATCCACGGCCAGTCTCGTAGGCCTTGAGGATGTTCTCTTTGGGCTCGACGATGATGCCGCCGGTCGGGAAGTCCGGTCCGGGCACATAGTTCAGCAGAGTCTCGTCCCGCGCATCCGGCGTCTTGATCAGGTGCAAGGATGCAGCGACCAGCTCGTCGATGTTGTGGGGCGGAATGTTGGTCGCCATGCCGACCGCGATACCGCTGGCGCCGTTGGCCAGCAGGTTCGGGAAGGCTGCGGGCAGTACAACAGGTTCCTGCAGCGTGCCATCGTAGTTGTCGCGATAATCGACGGCGTCTTCGTTCAGTCCCTCCAGCAGGGCTTCGGCGGCGGCGGTCAGACGGGCCTCTGTGTATCGGCTCGCCGCAGGGTTGTCCCCGTCGATGTTGCCAAAGTTGCCCTGACCATCGACCAGCGGATAACGGACGTTGAAATCCTGCGCTAGTCGGGCCATCGCGTCATAGATCGCGCCATCCCCGTGGGGGTGATAGTTGCCCATCACGTCGCCCGAAATCTTGGATGATTTGCGGAAGCGTCCGTTCGGGCTGAGCCGCAGTTCCCGCATCGCATACAGGATGCGGCGGTGCACAGGCTTCAGACCATCACGCGCGTCGGGCAGGGCCCGGTGCATGATAGTGGACAGCGCATATTGCAGGTATCGCGACCCCAGCGCCCGGCGTAAAGGCTCGGTCGAGGAACGGGGCTGCTCTGGTGTTGTGTCGTCGTCGATGTCGCTCATGGCAGTTGTAGTACAGCGCCGCCGAGGGACGGTAAAGCGCGTAGAATTCTTCGCAGGTCAGGAATTCACGCAATGAATTTGTAAAAATTATCTGCGAGTAAAATGGAACCATTTCCGGTATTATATGTTGAATTTTCGAATTTCATTAAATCTAGGTAATATAACAATGTGGCGCTTAATCGTCGTGACTTTTGCATTTTTGGCATTTGCTCTTTACGAGTTGAGCGGTGGAAGCAATTTCCAACCGCAGGTAGCCACCGCCAAGGTGCAGCATCTGACCCCGCTGAAAACGGTGGAAGCCGAAGCTATCGTTCCAGATATCCCAATGATGGGAATGCGTAAGCCTGAGCCAAAGAAACAGGTGGATATCACACTTGCCAGCATGGACATTCCAGCGGACACCCCTGCATTGATGAAGGAAGTGACGGCCGTTGATGCGACTGTCATGCCGGCTGTCGCGGTCGATACTGCGCTGACTGATACCGAAGTGTCGCCCCGAGATATTCGTAAGGTAACCGGACGTCGCGTGAACATGCGTCAGGGACCTGGAACACAGTTCAGTGTGGTGTCCAGTCTGGGTGCCGGTGACGAAGTCGAAGTTTTGCAAACCCCCGGCAACGGTTGGCTCAAACTGCAGGTTGTATCTACAGGTCGCATCGGCTGGATGGCGGACTGGCTTGTTAGCGAAGCTGCACAGTAAGCCACGCATTGATTCCCTCGGATCGTGCCGTCATGGTGCCGCCAGGTTTTGGAGGTTACATGGCGGCACGTTCTATTTTAATCACAGGCAGTTCCAGCGGCATCGGTTACGCCGCAGCGCATGATTTGAAGGCGCGAGGATGGCGGGTGTTCGCGTCCTGCCGCAAGGCCGAAGATTGCGTACGCCTGAAGGCCGAGGGCTTTGACTCTCCCCAACTGGACTATGCTGATCCGGATTCAATCCGCAGCGCGCTGGCAGAGGTGCTGGAGGCGACAGGCGGCACTTTGGACGCGCTCTATAACAATGGTGCCTTCGCACTGCCCGGCGCAGTCGAGGATCTACCGCGCGGCGGGCTGGAAGAGTTGTTCCAGACCAATCTCTTTGGACCCCATGACCTGACGCAACTAGTGCTGCCCATCATGCGCAAGCAAGGGCACGGGCGGATCGTGAATTGCTCTTCCGTGCTTGGGCTGGTCGCGATGCCGTGGCGCGGGGCATATGTCAGCAGCAAGTTCGCGATGGAGGGGCTGACTGATGTACTGCGTCTGGAGATGCGCGGCAGCGGCATTCATGTGATCCTGATAGAGCCCGGTCCAATCACCTCTAGGATCCGGCAGAACGCGATTCCGAAGTTCGAGAAGTGGATCGACTGGGAAAATTCACCGCGTGCGGATCAGTACCGCAGTCAGTTGCGCAAGCGCTTGTACGAGGACCGAGGCCCCGACAAGTTCGAACTGCCCGCCAGCGCGGTGACCAAGAAGCTGATCCATGCGCTAGAAGCAGAGAAGCCGCACCCGCGCTATTTCGTGACCACTCCGACCTATATCGGAAACATCCTTAGGCGTATCCTGCCCACACGACTTTTGGACAGGGTGACCGCAGGAGGCTGAGGCAAATTGCGTGTTCGCTTTTTGACGCAAACCGCCTATCTGCGGGGAAACATCAAAGGAACCTATTATGGCCAATGATCCACTGTTTTACGTCGTCGCGATCGCGTGCTTGATCGTTCTGGGCATCTTGATGTTCGGCATCGGAAGCTTCGCCAAGGGCGGCGACTTTAACCGCAAGCACGCCAACCGCATCATGCGCTATCGCGTGGCAGCGCAATTCGTAGCGGTGATTCTGATCGTCGGCTTCGTATACATCCGTCAGAAATTCGGAGGGCAGTGATGGTTGTTCTGAACAAAATCTACACAAAGACCGGGGACGCGGGTGAAACCGCGCTTGGCAATGGCAGCCGCGTGGCCAAGCATTCGCTGCGTGTGACGGCGTATGGCACCTCGGATGAGCTGAACGCCGTGATCGGTGTCGCGCGTTTGAATGCCGAGGGGATCATGGACGAGCGCCTCATGCGCATCCAGAATGACCTGTTCGATCTGGGGGCCGATCTGTGCCGGCCTGACATGGCCAAGGACGCAGAGTCCGAATACCCGCCGCTGCGGATGGTCGATGCCCAAGTCGCGCGTCTGGAGTCGGAAATCGACGAGATGAACGCTGATCTGGCCCCTCTGCGCAGCTTTGTCCTGCCGGGTGGCAGTGCTTTGGCGGCGCACCTGCATGTATGCCGCACCGTTGCGCGGCGCGCAGAGCGCTTGGCCGTCGAGCTGTTTGGTGTCGGAGAGGTGAACCCCGCTGCTGTGAAATACTTGAACCGGTTGAGTGACTGGTTCTTTGTTGCGTCGCGGGCGGCCAACCAGAACGGCGCGGGCGATGTCTTGTGGGTGCCGGGCGCCAATCGTTGAATGTCGCGGCTGCGGTGCGTCCTGTGCTGATGAGTATTTAGGCAAAGCAGAAAGCGCGGGACTGGGCAGATTCGTCGCATAGGACCATGGGACGACTCGCCATGTGCATTGCGGCGCAGCATAAATCATTCGAAACGCGGCGTCCGATGGCGCTAACGTGACGTTTTTGCTCTGTTTCGGCCTGACCTGAACCGTTATCAAGGCTGAGACGAACGGGATAAGGGCACGGTAGAGTGTCCATGAACTCAATGGGAGAGACACGCAAATGAAGGTTTTGGTGCCTGTCAAACGCGTGATCGACTACAACGTGAAAGTTCGCGTAAAAGCGGACGGTTCGGGTGTCGATCTCGCAAACGTAAAGATGTCGATGAACCCCTTCGATGAGATTGCCGTCGAAGAGGCCATCCGTCTAAAGGAAGCCGGCAAAGCCGACGAGATCGTTGTTGTCTCGATCGGTGTGAAACAGAGCCAGGAAACCCTGCGCACAGCTCTGGCGATGGGCGCGGATCGCGCGATCCTCGTGACCGCAGCAGATGATGTCCACACCGACATCGAGCCACTGGCTGTTGCGAAAATCCTCGCAAAGATCGTCGAGGAAGAAGCACCCGGTCTGGTGATGTGTGGCAAGCAAGCCATCGACAATGACATGAACGCGACCGGCCAGATGTTGTCGGCGCTGTTGGGGTGGGGTCAGGCGACCTTTGCTTCGGACGTCGAGATCGACGGCGATGCAGCGAAAGTCACCCGCGAAGTGGATGGCGGACTGCAGACCATCAGCGTCAAGCTGCCCGCAGTCATCACCGCTGACCTGCGTTTGAACGAGCCGCGCTATGCGTCGCTGCCCAACATCATGAAGGCAAAGAAGAAGCCTTTGGATGAGAAGACAGCAGCAGACTACGGCGTCGACACCGCCCCCCGCCTGACCATCGTGAAAACCGGTGAGCCTGCGGCGCGTGAAGCCGGCATCAAAGTGGGTTCGGTTGACGAGCTGGTGGCGAAACTCAAAGAAGCAGGAGCTGTATAATGGCTGTTCTTCTGATCGCAGAAGTTGCGGGCGGCGCACTGGCCGTTGACGCAACCGCAAAGGCCCTGACCGCCGCCAAGGCGATGGGCGATGTGACCATTCTGGTGGCTGGCGAAGGTGTTGCCGATGCGGGCGCCGCAGCGGCCACTCTGGACGGTGCAGCCAAGGTTCTGGTGGCTGACGACGCGGCCTATGGCCACGATCTGGCAGAAAACCTGGCGGATCTGGTGCTGTCGATGGCTGGTGACTACAGCCACATCGTTGCGCCTTCGACCGCGGCAGCTAAGAACGCGATGCCCCGCATTGCAGCGCTTTTGGACGTGATGATCCTGAGCGACGTCATTGGAGTCGTCGATGCGGATACTTTCGAGCGTCCGATCTACGCTGGCAACGCGATCCAGACCGTGAAATCTGGGGATGCGACCAAAGTCATCACCATCCGGACCTCGACTTTTGACGCAGCAGGTCAGGGCGGTTCGGCAGCGGTCGAGACCATCTCGGGCGCGGGCGACAAGGGCCTGTCCTCTTGGGTCGAAGACAAGCTGGCCGAAAGTGATCGTCCCGAGCTGACCTCGGCTGGCATCGTTGTGTCGGGTGGCCGCGGCGTCGGTTCCGAAGAGAACTTTGCCATGATCGAAAAGCTGGCAGACAAGTTGAACGCGGCTGTTGGCGCATCGCGCGCCGCCGTGGACTCGGGCTTTGCGCCGAACGACTGGCAAGTTGGTCAGACCGGCAAAGTCGTGGCGCCGGAACTCTATGTTGCTGTCGGCATCTCGGGTGCGATCCAGCACCTCGCGGGCATGAAAGACTCCAAGGTCATCGTCGCGATCAACAAAGACGAAGAAGCCCCGATCTTCCAAGTCGCAGACTACGGTCTGGTCGCTGACCTGTTCGAAGCTGTCCCTGAGCTGACCGAAAAGCTCTGATCGCTTCGATTTTATGAAACGGATCAAAGGCTCGCCGCTTGGCGGGCCTTTTTCCTTGTGTGGGGGGCTGGCTCTACACGGTCGCGCAAGAAAAAATCGTGATCGGCGTGGTTGCAGCAATGAAAAAATCTATGTGCTAGACGGGTGGTAACCGCCCTTGCATGGGCGTCAGGGGCGGTCCATCCTCTGGCGGAAACCACAGGAGACTCTTCTATGGAAGTGAAAAAAGTCGGTATTGTCGGGGCAGGCCAAATGGGGAACGGCATCGCACACGTGTGTGCGCTTGCGGGCTACGAGGTGCTGGTGAACGACATTTCCCAGGAAGCGTTGGACCGTGGCATCGCGACCGTGCGCAAAAATTTGGATCGCCAAGTCAGCCGCGAGAAGATCAGCGAAGCTGAACGTGAAGAAGCGATGGGCCGGATTGCGACGACCCTTCAGCTAAAGGACTTGGGCCAGACCGATTTGGTGATTGAGGCGGCTACCGAGCGTGAAACCGTGAAGGTTGCGATTTTTGAGGATCTGGTGCCGCATTTGCAGCCGCACACGATCCTGACGTCAAACACCTCTTCGATCTCGATCACGCGGCTTGCGAGCCGGACCGACCGCCCCGAGAAGTTCATGGGTTTCCACTTTATGAACCCTGTGCCGATCATGCAGTTGGTCGAGTTGATCCGAGGTATTGCCACGGACGAAGAGACCTACAAATCCTGCCTGCAGGTGGTCGAAAATCTAGGCAAAACCGCGGCGAGCGCCGAAGATTTCCCGGCGTTCATTGTGAACCGTATCCTGATGCCGATGATCAACGAGGCCGTTTATACCCTGTACGAAGGGGTCGGAAACGTGCGCTCCATCGACGAGTCGATGAAGCTGGGGGCAAACCACCCGATGGGGCCGCTGGAGCTGGCTGACTTTATCGGTTTGGATACATGTTTGGCGATCATGAACGTGCTGCACGATGGTCTGGCGGACACGAAATACCGTCCTTGTCCGCTGCTAACCAAATATGTCGAGGCCGGATGGCTGGGTCGCAAGAGCCAGCGGGGCTTTTACGACTATCGGGGCGAGACGCCTGTTCCGACGCGGTGATTTAAGGGGCCTGAGCGGCCCCTTTTTTTGCCTCCGGCGGGGGTATTTTGCCAAGGAGAAGATCAGGCGAGCAGACCTTTGGCCGGTTGGATGACCGCAGCGTCGATTCCGCGCCAGTTTTTCTGGATTTTGTTCAAGCGGACTTGGGCGAGTGGATGGTTCGGGTCCAGAACGCCAAGGCGGGCGAGGAGCGCAGCGATTGCGCATTCTGAACCCCGCGTGCCGCCGTCCATGATTTTGAGAGCGATGCCGAGGCCTTGGTCAGGAAGCATTGCGACAAAGACAGCTTCGGCGCCAGTTTTGATGGTGACGGGCGCGGTCACCGCAGACATGAGTTCTGTGCAGGCGCGGCCCGTTCCGGCGACGAGTTCGGGATGTTTGAACATGGCGTTGCGCAGACGGGCTTGGGCCTTGCTACGGGTATCGCTGCGCTGGTGGGCGGTTGCGAAACTGGCCATCGCCCGCGCTAACCCAAGGACCGAGGTTGCGAAGTTCGGCGCAGAACATCCGTCAATCCCGTAACCCGGACTTTCCATCTGTGTAACTTCTTCGAACGCGTCTTTGCAGGCGGTTTGAGCGGGATGGGTCGGGTCGATGTATTCGCTGTGCCCGCCCAAGTGCCGGTTGAGGGTCAAAAAGCCCGTGTGCTTGCCCGAGCAGTTGTTGTGGAGTTGGCAGGCCGTCTTGCCAGAGTCGCGCAGACGATGTCGCGTTTCGGTATCAGAGGGCGGCTGCACACCGCAGCGCAAGTCACGTTCGCCGAGTCCGATTGTATCGAGCCACGCGGCGACTCGGTCTGTGTGCTGCGATTGTCCTTGGTGCGAGGCGCAGGCCAGCGCGAGTTGTTCGGTGCCGAGACCGACCGCGTCGGCGGCCCCTGACTCCATAAGGGGCAGCGCTTGTATCATCTTGGCTGAACTGCGGGGATAGATGATCGCGTCAGGATCGCCCCAAGCCTCTGTGATTTGGCCAGTTCCGTCGCAAATGACCGCATGGCCGTAGTGCACGCTTTCCAGAATTCCGTTGCGCCAGAGCTCTGCCAAAGGGGCGGGATTGTTCATATTCACGACTCCGTTTGGTGATGGCGGAAAGCCGCCATGGGGGCTTTATCCTTTAGGATGTTTTAAGCTACAGTCCGGTCGTCGAGATGCAAACGGTCCGCGCGCAAAAGCATCCGCTTCTTGCGCAGGATAGACCGAAAAGAAGAGGCAAGTCAGCTTGGAGGCTGGACGTATGAAATCATTATTCGCGCGTGGTGTTTTCGGGGCGCTTTTTGCTGTCTGCGCTGCGGGTGCGACGGCTCAGCAGGTTTCGAATAACCAGGTGGCCGCCAAAGAAGACTGGTACGTCTATACCGGAGAAAACCCCACGGAATGTTGGGCTGTGTCGATTCCTAAGTCGATCGTAAACACGCGTGACGGCCGTGAAGTGAACGCGACCCGTGGTGAAATCCAGTTGATGGTGTTCTTCCGCCCCGCGCAAAGTGTGAGCCAGCAAGTGGCGTTCTCTGGGGGCTATCCCTTCCGCGACGGCTCGACGGTGACGGTCGATATCGGCGGAACGAAGTTCGAGATGTTCACGCAGGGCGAATGGGCTTGGCTGCCCAACCAGTCCGAGGACAACAAAATCGTCAACGCGATGAAGCGCGGCGCGACCGCGACCGTCGTTGGCATTTCGTCCCGCGGGACGACCACGACAGATACCTTCTCGCTGACCGGCTTTACTGCCGCAGTCGAGGATGCGGCGACACGCTGTAACCAGTAAACGCGCCGCGCATAACTGCCATG
Source organism: Donghicola sp. XS_ASV15 (assembly GCF_041224595.1). NCBI lineage: Bacteria > Pseudomonadati > Pseudomonadota > Alphaproteobacteria > Rhodobacterales > Roseobacteraceae > Donghicola > Donghicola sp. XS_ASV15. The sequence goes on from NZ_JBGFGN010000129.1 coordinate 106,420, forward strand.
ACAAGGGCCGGACACCCACGTGTTCGGTTCCTTTTGTGTTTTTGTAACGAATCCGCTAAAAGGCGCGCTCAGCCCAAAGGATTAGCGCAATGACGGCCTCTGCACCGATCACTCAAGACGTAATGACCATTCCCCGCAAGCTGCCCGAGGGCGGCAAAGTCAACATCGTGGGGCAGACACGGGATCAGCTGCGCGAGTCGTTGCTGTCGATTGGCACGCCTGAGAAGCAGGCCAAGATGCGCGTGAACCAGATTTGGCAGTGGGTCTATCAGTGGGGCGTGCGTGACTTTGGGGCGATGACCAATCTGGCCAAAGCCTATCGCCAGCAGCTGGACGACAATTTCGTCATCGAAATCCCAGAGATGGTCAGCAAGCAGGTGTCCTTGGATGGTACCCGCAAATATCTGGTGCGGATCGCGGGCGGTCACGAGGTTGAGGTGGTCTACATCCCCGAAACCGATCGCGGCACGCTGTGCGTTAGCTCTCAGGTCGGGTGCACTCTGACCTGCTCGTTCTGTCACACTGGCACGCAAAAGTTGGTTCGGAACCTGACGGCAGGCGAAATCGTGGGTCAGATCATGATGGCGCGTGATGATCTGGACGAATGGCCCCAGCCCGGTGTCGGTACTGGCGATGCGGGTCCTCGTCTGCTGTCCAACGTTGTGCTGATGGGCATGGGCGAGCCGCTGTACAACTTCGACAACGTGCGTGACGCGATGAAGATCGCGATGGATGGCGAAGGCATCAGCCTGTCGCGCCGCCGCATTACCTTGTCCACCAGCGGTGTTGTTCCCGAGATCGCAAAATGCGCCGAAGAGATCGGCTGTATGCTGGCCGTTAGCTTCCATGCGACCGAGGACGAGACCCGCAACAAGCTGGTTCCGATTAACAAGCGTTGGAACATCACCGAACTGCTGGACGCCCTGCGCGCCTATCCCAAGCTGTCGAACTCTGAGCGGATCACCTTTGAATACGTGATGCTCAAGGACGTGAATGACACCGATGCGGATGCACGCCGTCTGGTCAAACTGATCAAGGGTATCCCTGCCAAGATCAACCTGATCCCGTTTAACGAGTGGCCCGGTTCGCCCTATCAGCGCTCTGACTGGGAACGCATCGAGGCGTTTGCCGACATCATTTACAAAGCCGGTTACGCCAGCCCGATCCGTACGCCGCGTGGCGAGGACATCATGGCAGCCTGTGGTCAGCTGAAGTCCGCGACAGAGCGCCAACGCAAGTCGCGCGCGCAGATCGAAGCAGAAACCCAAAACGGTTAACTCTGCGACAGACTGTCATGGAACAAATTCCGTCCTTCGCATGTTGGTTTGGTCAATAAGCGAGGGCGAAATATGACATTACACTTTCAAGAGCTGCCTGCGCCTGTAACGGTAGATGGTGCGGAACGACATATCGGCGTTGAAGTCGAATTTGCTGACCTGAACGAAGAGCAGGCCGCACACATTCTTTCAGAGTCTCTTGGAGGCACCGCCGAGCGCGTCAAAGACAATGATTGGAAGGTCGCCGGGTCGAGCCTTGGCGACATTCAGGTGTATCTCGATACCGTTTACCGCACTGCCGACAAGTCCATGCTGCGCGATCTGGGCCTGAAACTGGGTCGAGAAGTGATCCCCGTCGAGATGGTCACCGACCCACTCACCCTGAAACAACTGGGTGAGTTGAACCGCGCACTCGGTGCCTTGAAAGACGCGGGCGCTAAGGGGAGCGGGGACGGCTGGTACTACGGTTTCGGCGTTCACCTGAACGTTGAGATTGTCGAAGACACGCCCTCGGCCGTGCTAAAGCCGCTGCTCGCTTATGCTTTGATCGAGGATTGGATGCGCGAGGCGCGCCCTATTGAGGCAACGCGCACCGTATTGCCTTGGACCGACGCATATCCCACCGCACTGGTCGAAGAGCTGATCCTGCTCGGTACTGAACCGTCAGATCGAGCGCTGGTTGAAACTTACACCAGACATTGCCCTGATCGGAACCGTGGCCTCGATATGCTGCCGATCTTCAAGGCGCTCTGGCCAGAAATTCTGGTCGACTCCATCGGCGCCGACAAAGTTGATGGCATTTCTGGTCGCCCGACCTATCACTTCCGTTTGCCCGACAGCCGGATTGACGAAGACGCATGGTCGCTGGAAACTGAATGGAACCGCTGGCTGCTGGTCGAACAGGTCGCCGCCAAGGATGATCTTCTGACAGAGCTGTCGGATGCCTGGCTCGAGAAGCACGGTGCAATTACATTGTCGCGCCAGCCTTGGGCCGAACGGTCTGGCGACATTCTCTCCAAGCATGGACTGGCGTGAGGTGACGTATGACACGCCCTATTATCGCTGTAACAACGTCCAATCGTTCGGGCTGGAGGATCTTTCCCTTGGTCGCTCTGAACGTCTGGTTTGCCGGAGGTAAAGCTGTGCGCTGGGGCGCTGGCCGTCCCGCCGATCTAGACAAGGTGGATGGCGTCATCATTGGTGGCGGGGATGATATTTCCCCTGACATCTATGGTGGCCAACTTGTGACCTCTGCCCGTCTGGACCACGACCGCGACGCGCTGGAGCGCCAGATTGTCGAGGATACCAACGCGCGCGGGATGCCTGTTTTGGGGATTTGTCGTGGCAGCCAGATGATCAACGTGGCCCGTGGGGGCACATTGCATCAGGACGCATACGGGGTCTACACCAGCAGCGAAAAGCGCTGGACGATCCTGCCGCGCAAGGAAATCTGGGTCGATGACAATACGCGCCTGTCGCGAATCGCCGGCTTGCAGCCCATGATCGTAAACTCGCTGCATTCCCAAGCGGTCGACAAGGTAGGTGACGGCTTGCGCGTAGCGGCGCGGGACACCGGCGGGATGATCCAAGCCATTGAAAGCATTAAAGAGCCCTTTGCCCTAGGCGTCCAATGGCACCCCGAGCATCTGATATATGCGCGGCGTCAGCGCCGAATATTCCGCTCGCTTGTCATGGCCGCACGTGCCTATCGCAAAGACCTTAAGCAGCTTCAGGCGGTCGATACCCACGTGCGTTTGGACCCCGCATAAAGCGCGGGGCCTCTTGGCCTGAGGTGGCGAAGCGGGTAGGTGCCTGCAAACAGCCAGCCACACGATAGGAGCGCGCCCGTGACCGAGATTGTCATTGAACGTTTGGGACTTCATGGCGACGGCATAGCCGCCGGCCCAATCTACGCGCCCCTAACCTTGCCCGGTGAGCGTGTCGAAGGCGACATCACGGGCGAGCGCATGGAAACCCCTCGCATTGTCGAGCCCAGTTCTGACCGCGTCAAAGCCCCATGCCCGCGGTTTAAGCGCTGTGGCGGGTGCAGCCTTCAGCATGCCAGTGATGACTTCGTGGCGAAGTGGAAGATCAGCGTGGTCGAAACTGCCCTGCGTGCTCAGGGATTGGATGCTCCGATTCGCGGGATCGAGACGTCGCCCGCCGCTTCGCGCCGCCGCGCTGTGTTTTCGGCACGACGCACAAAATCGGGCGCGCAGGTTGGCTTCCACGTGCGCGGCTCTGACCAGATTGTCGAGATCGATGGCTGCACGCTGCTGCATCCCGAATTGCTGGCCGCCCGCCCGATTGTGGCCGAGCTGGCCAAAGTGGGCGGCAGTCGTAAAGGGGAGCTGAGCGTCACGATCTCTCTGACCCAGAACAAGCTGGATGTGCTGGTCACAGGTGGCAAACCTTTGGACGACAAGCTGCGCATGGAACTGGGTCCTTTGGCTGAAAAGCTGGGGCTCTCGCGTTTGGCTTGGGACGATGAGACGGTGGCTTTGCGCCACCCGCCAGCGCAGGAGTTCGATGGCATTCTGGCGACACCGCCGGCTGGCTCTTTTCTCCAAGCAACGCGACACGGCGAGGATGTCCTACGTGCGGCCGTGCTAGAAGCAGTTGGTGATGCAGGTTACGTCGCTGACTTCTTTGCCGGGTGCGGGACGTTCAGCCTGCCTCTGGCTCGCAAGGCCGAGGTATGGGCCCTAGAAGGCGTACGCGAGATGATCCAAGCGCTCGATCTGGGGTGGCGGAACGCCAAGGGCCTGAAGAAGATGAAGGCCCAAGTGCAGGATCTATTCCGCAACCCTGTAATCGCTGCCGACATGCAGAAGCTGGACGCTGTTGTCCTAGACCCGCCCCGCGCGGGCGCGCAGGCACAGGTGGCCGAGATTGCGCAGACCAAAATCCCCGTGATTGCCTATGTCAGCTGTAACCCCGTTACATTTGCGCGCGACGCTGCCGTTCTGGTCAAGGCAGGTTATCGCCTGAATTGGGTGCAGGTCGTTGACCAGTTTCGCTGGTCTTCCCATGTGGAACTGGCGGCGCGCTTCGATCGCGCCTAAGAGCAACGAAAACGGGACAGGCCTATGAGAGACACGTTGGCAAACTGGTTGGCGCACCCCGCGGTGCGCAACGGAATTATCGGGGTGATCCTGATCAATGCCGTAGTGCTGGGACTTGAGACCTCTGAATCCGTCATGGCGAATATCGGATGGCTGGTGCGATTGGTTGACTGGATTTGCCTGACGATCTTTGTGCTTGAGCTTGCGGCGAAGTTTTATGCCCACGGCATCCGCTTTTTCCGAAATGGCTGGAATATCTTTGACGCGGTCATCGTGGGCAGCGCTCTGATCCCCGGCGGGCATTCGGTCTCTGCTTTGCGGGCGCTGCGCATTTTGCGGGTGCTGCGCGTGATCTCTGCCGCGCCCCGTCTGCGCCGTGTGGTCGAGGGGTTGGTTTCAGCCCTGCCAAGCATGGGCAGCGTATTTCTGTTGATGGCGATCATCTTCTATATTGGCGCTGTCATCTCGACGACGCTGTTCGGAGAGGCGTTCCCTGACTGGTTCGGAACACTCGCACTGAGTGCCTATTCCTTGTTCCAGATCATGACCTTGGAAAGCTGGTCCATGGGCATCGTCCGCCCCGTGATGGAGGTCTATCCCTACGCTTGGGTGTTCTTTGTGCCCTTTATCCTGCTGACGACCTTTGCCGTGGTGAACCTGTTGGTCGGTCTGATCGTGAACTCGATGCAGGACGCCCATTCCGAGGATAAGACACGCGCAACCGATGACCATCGCGAAGCTGTTCTTGCGCGGCTCGAGGCGATCGAAAAGAAACTCGACAAACTGAGTTCACAATAAGCCCGAGTCAGGTCTGGCCTACTACTGAAGCTGGCATGAATCGTGTATGGCCGAATGCAGAAACAAGCATAAGGGCAGTGAGACATGCGTTTTTTGAAGCTGGCGCTTTGCGCGCTGCTTTTGTTAGGTGCGGCCGCCTGCAGTAGTAAGTTCAAGACCTATAACGGACCAGAAGTCACGCGCGTTGTCGTCTACAAAGAGGCGCGCAAGATGTACTTGCTGCATCACACGCAGGTGCTCAAGGCTTACGACATCCACTTGGGCAACACCCCTGCAGGTCACAAGCAGTTCGAAGGGGACGGTAAAACGCCAGAGGGGCACTACCTGATCGACCGCAGGAACCCGAACAGCAAATTCCACCTGTCGATCGGGATCGATTATCCGAACGAAGCAGACAGGGAATATGCGAAGTCGCAGGGAAAGCGGCCGGGTGGGGACATCTTTATCCACGGGCGTCCTAGACCCTATCGCAATTGGGGCGATGACTGGACCGCTGGGTGTATTGCGGTCACGGACAAAGAGATCGAGGACATCTACGCCATGGTGCGCGACGACACCCCGATCTCAATTTATCCTTAAAGCAGAGCGGGCCGATTACTGCGTTGCCAGTAGCGGCCCGATTGCACCCAGTTCCAAGGTCCACCAGATCTTGCCGTTGCTCTCTTGGAACCACGCAAAGCCCATCTGGTTTGCGTCTTCGGACAGCAGAACCTTGCGCGTGACCGGGTCTTCGGCCCAGGCTGCCAGAGTCTCTGTCTCTGTCTCGTAGGTTTCGGAAATCAGCTCGCCCACAAAGTGGCCGGTGTAGCCCACGCGGCGCACACGATCGATCGGAGAGGAGCCGTCAGAGCCAAAGTGCCAAGGACGGTTCTGTACGGCCATATCACGGGAATGGGTCTCGGCGGCGGCGTTCAGGCGCGCATCAAGCGAAACGGGACGCTTGCCCGCCGCAGTGCGCAGAGCGTTCACCGAGTCAAGCACGCTGTACTGGATGCGGGCTTCGTCACCAGAGCCGATCCGGTAGAGACGTGGCAACGGTTTGCCATCCGGACCCATGCGAGGCGGAGTTGGCGCAGGCGCACAGGCGGTAAGAACGACGAGAAAACTAAGCAGAATTGGAAGTAGGCGGAACATAGGGGCCCCTCGGTTGTTTGGCACAGCCTTAACCCTTGGGGTATGCTGTTTCAAACCCACAGTAGGCCAATCTCCGCGAGTTTACGGTGGTTTGATTTGCGACTGCGGCTTTTCCACCATAAAGATGGCTTAAATTATCAAAATATCTGATCATCCGGAGGTAGAGCATGGCTGATCGCAAGGGACAAGATCTATCGCGTCGTGGATTCTTGGCGAGCGGGATCGCAGGCGGCGTTGCTGCATTGGCGGCACCTGCATTGGCGCAAAGCACTTCCGCAGTAAATGGTGCCGGCACTGTCGAGCTTGAAGGTTCAATTGAACAAGGTGTACGCCGGAACATCTCGAGTTTTCGTACGCTGGATTGGCAGCCGTATTTCAGCAACACACGAAACGGCGCAATTTTGGTCGATATCGACAGTCGTGCTTTGCATTACTGGTCCGAAGACCAAAGCGTTTACAAACTCTTCCCTACAAGTGTCCCGCTGACTGACGATTTGACCCGTCGTGGTCGCACTGAAGTCATTCGAAAAGTGGACGGTCCCAGCTGGGCCCCGACACCCGCGATGAAAGAGCGTAACCCCGAATGGCCCGATTTTATTGGGCCTGGCCCCGAAAACCCCTTGGGCACCCACGCGCTGTACCTGAGCTGGACCTACTACCGGATCCACGGCACCCACGACACGCGGAAAATCGGTCGTCGATCGTCAAACGGATGCATCGGTTTGTACAACGAGCATATTGCGCAGCTGTTCGAATTGACCAAGGTCGGAACGCAAGTGTTGCTAATTTGACGACATCAAGGCGAACTCATTGAAACCTCCGACAAGTTAAGTTTGCATTTGCCCAAGATAGCTGGTTAGAAAATTCGTACGAGGTAAGTCTTGGGTGCTTGTCGCTGTCCTCAATGAACCGCGGCGGCAAGCTTATACTGGAGGATACTATGAAGAAACTCGTTCTGGCAGCCGCTCTGGCAACCACCGCTTCGACTGCATTTGCTGGCTCGATGGCTGAGCCCGTAATCGAAGCACCCGTAGTCGTGGAAGAAGCAACCACCTCGTCGTCGTCGGCAGGTCTGGTTGTTCCGCTGATCCTGGTTGCTGTCCTGGTTGCAGCTGCTTCGAAGTAATTTCGAACAGATCACTAACAAAGAAAAAGGCGGTGGGTTTCCACCGCCTTTTTCATTTTCCCGATAGGGCAGAGGGGCTTTGCCCCTCTCTTGGGGCGGGGCCCCAATTCACTCCCCAGAGTATTTTCACAAAGATGAAGAAGGGGACTTAGAGCCAGCCCCCGAGGTTTTCGCGGATGACAGTGGTCAGTGCTTTGATATGCGCGGGATCGTCGTTGAGGCAGGGAATGTAAGTGAAGTCCTCTCCGCCTGCGTGTTCGAAGGATTCGCGAATCTCTTCGTTGATCTCTTCGAGTGTTTCAATGCAGTCCGCCGAGAAGGCAGGGGCGCAGACGGCGATGTTCTTTTTGCCTGCTTCGGCAAGGCGCGCAACCTCTTCGACAGTGTAAGGCTGAAGCCATTCTTCGGGACCAAAACGTGACTGGAAGGTCGTGGTAATTTCGGTATCCGCCCAACCAAGACGCTCTTTGAGCAGGCGCGTGGTTTTGGTGCACTGACAGTGATAGGGGTCGCCTTCTTTGACCAAGTAGCGCTTGGGCAGGCCGTGGTAGGAGCAGACCAGAACGTCGGGTTTTTTGTCGAGCTTGGCGTAGGCGGTCTCGATCGATTGGGCGAGCGCCTCAATGTATTCGGGGTGCTCGAAATAAGGGTCGACGACGCGTGCGGTCGGTTGCCACTTTTCCTTCATCAATGCACGGAAGAACTGGTCGTTTGCCGTGGCCGAGGTCGCGCCTGCGTATTGCGGGTAGAGCGGGAAGAACAGGATTTTGTGGCACCCTGCCTCGACCATCTTGCGGACCACTGACTGGGTCGAGGGATTGCCGTAGCGCATGCAGAAATCGACCATGATGTTGTTGCCATATTCAGCCTCTAGGTCGGCCTTGATCGCGGCGGTCTGGTCTTTGGTGATGGTCATCAGGGGCGACTCGTTCGCCTCGTTGTTCCAGATCGAGGCATAGGCCGCGCCGGATTTTGACGGGCGGGTCGACAGGATCACCAGTTGGAGCAGGGGCTGCCAGAGGAACGGCGAGTAGTCGATGACGCGGCGGTCGGACAGGAACTCGTTCAGGTAGCGGCGCATGGACCAGTAGTCGGTGCCATCCGGTGTCCCAAGGTTGGCGAGCAGGATGCCGACTTTGGGCTTCTGGACCTTGGGGTGGTCAGCGGGGGCATGCGCGGGGCACTTGGCGGTCGCTTGGGCGTCCAACATGGCGTCGTTCCAATCGTTGTTATTGCTTTGCGGTTGGAGATAAGGGGCCAACCCATTCGGTCAATCGTTCAGTTTCGTTTCTGTCGTATTCAGGGCGTCGGCAAGGCGGGAAGCCGCGCTGCCGGGGCGCAGGGGTTGGGGCTGGCTGCTGTCTGGTGCCCACCCCGTTAGAATGCAGAATTCAAAGGTCGCGGGGATGCGACCATCTGCATCGGCAAAGTTTTCGTGGTAGATACGGGTGGCTTCGAACAGGACATCACGGCGGGTCGGGTGGCGAAGGCGCTCTGTCAGAGCGTTCCCTTCGCCCATCATCCGCAGCTCGCGCATCAGTGCGATCGCATTGTCGTAGCGGACTTTGATCCGGAAGGTGTCACTGACAGGCAGGGCGAAACCCGCACGCTGCAGCAGGCCGCCAAGGTCACGGATATCGCCCATGGGAAGCACACGAGGGGACAGACCGCCTGTGACCCGCGATTCGGCCTCGCTGAGGGCCATGCGGAGTTCGTTCAGGGTCTGACCGCCAAAGAGCGACGCGATGAGCATCCCGTCGGGGCGCAGCGCGCGGCGCAGCTGGATCAGTTGTCCCACCGGATCTTCGGCCCAGTGCAGGTTCAGGGCGTGGATCGCCAGATCGACACTACCTTCTGCGACATCCAATGTCTCAGTGGGCTTGATCACGCGCGCGTCCGGCAGGCGATCTGCCCACAACTGGGGCCAATCGCTGACAATCAAAGCGTCCTGAAACGACCTGTTAACCAGCATCAGGCGATCCTGCATGTCGTCAGCGGCGGTCTCTTGCAAAAAGAGCAGCGGGTTTTGTGCAGCGCGGGCAAGTTGGCGCTGGCGCGCTGGCCCGTCGATAAGGGATCTGGGGTTCGACATATGCAAGGTTCTAGTCTGCTGCAGGGGACAATTCAAACGGCCCTTCGATTAGTTTATCCGCCGCGCTGTCTGGGATGTAGCGATCTGGTCGGGCAGGATTTTGCCCTGTGTGGCACATGCCGCCGTGGGGTGCATGTGGTTGGCGGGGTGGTCTGCGAGACGTGCGGGGTTCCTTTGCCCGGAGAAGAGGGTTTTGGCGCTCATTGCGACGACTGCTTGGCGTCCCAGCCGCCGTGGAACGCAGGGCGGGCTGCCATTCTATACGAAGGGATTGGCCGCTCCATCGTGCTCCGGCTGAAACACGCAGACAGGACGGACATGGCGCGAGGCGTGGCAGGCCTTCTGGCGCAGGCCGCGCGCGAGCTTTTGCACCCCGATACGGTGGTCGTGCCCGTGCCCCTACATCGGCGGCGCTTGGCCATGCGACAGTACAATCAGGCCGCTCTTCTGGCACAGGAGCTGTGCCGCAAAACCGGTCTCACGTGTATTCCAGACGCCTTAACGCGCAGCGGTCGGCACGAATCCCTTGATGGTTTGGGGCGGGCGGACCGCTTTGCCGCGCTACAGGATGCCATCCGCGTGAACCCCAGTCGCGCTGCAGAGATGACGGATCGTCCTGTGCTACTGGTTGATGATGTCATGACCTCTGGTGCGACGTGCGCTGCCTGTACGCAGGCGCTATATTCCTCACAGGTCCGAGAAGTTTCGGTCGTGACCCTCGCACGCGTTGCGCATTCACCCTAAATGGGTTTCAAATTCTGGAAAAGGAACGCGTCATGAAGCCAATCGAAATTTACACCTCGCCTCTCTGCGGCTTCTGCCACGCCGCCAAGCGCCTTCTGGACAAGAAGGGCGCGTCCTATAGTGAAATCAATCTGTTCGAAGAACCGGATCGCCGGTCAGAGATGATGGATCGCGCGCATGGTCGCCATACAGTGCCTCAGATTTTCGTGGGCGAGACCCATGTTGGAGGCTGCGATGAGCTATATGAGCTTGAACGCGCAGGCAAACTTGATCCTCTCTTGGCCAGCGAATGAAGGCGGCGCTGCTCCAGATCACATCTTCGGATGATCCGGCTGCCAATGCAGAGATGCTCCAGCGCCGGATCGCCGAGGCTGCCTCGAACGGAGCAGATTTTGTACTGACGCCGGAGGTCAGCAATTGTGTGTCGACCTCGCGCGATCACCAAATAGATGTTCTGCGGCACCAAGAGGATGATCCCACGCTGGCGTGCCTTTGCGCAGCAGCGGTAGAGCACGGCATTTGGCTGCTGATCGGATCGCTTGCGCTCAAGACCCACGATACGGATGGCCGGTTTGCGAATCGTTCGTTTCTGATCAATCCGAACGGCGACATCGTTTCGCAGTACGACAAGATTCACATGTTCGACGTGCAGGTGTCCGAAACCGAGAGCTACCGCGAATCTGCAGGCTACCGTCCTGGCGATCGCGCAGTTCTGGCAAAGACGCCTTTTGGTACTGTGGGTCTAACCATCTGCTATGACGTACGCTTTCCTCATCTCTACCGCGATCTGGCCAAGGCTGGGGCCGAAATCATCTGCGTGCCGGCTGCGTTTTCTCCGGTCACGGGCGCAGCGCACTGGGAAACACTTTTACGCGCCAGAGCCATAGAATGCGGCGCATATGTGCTGGCGCCGGCCCAATGTGGCACCCACCCTTCGAGCGGCGCCAAACCCCGTTCGACCTACGGGCATAGCCTTGCGGTGGACCCTTGGGGCAAAATTGTCGCATCAGCGGGGGATTTACCGACCATCACCTATGTTGAACTCTGCCTCAAGGAAGTGGCAGAAAGCCGGACACGCATTTCTGCGCTCGACCATGACCGCCCGTATAGCGGTCCCATAGACTAAACGCGAAAGACCGGATGGCGATTGAAAAGAACAACGCGCTCGCAGTGACCCTGTTCAGCGAGATACTGACCGTGGACCAGTTGGCCCGCAACCGGCTCTCGCGTGTTCTGCCAAAGGGCATGGAAATCTCGCACTTCTCGGTCCTGAATCATTTAGCCTTTTCGGGCGAAGAGCGGTCTCCGGCACAGTTGGCAAAATCGTTTCACGTCACGCGCGGGGCGATGACCAATACGCTCAATCGTTTGGAATGGGCGGGCTACGTGCACATTCGCCCCGACTGGGACGACGCGCGCCGCAAGATGGTGGCCATCAGCCCCGCAGGAAAACGTGCCCGTGATCTCGCGCTCGAAGCGATCACGCCCATGATTCAAGAAGTGGTCAGCGCCCTTGGTGACGAAAAAGTCCGCGCGGCCCTGCCGACCCTGCGCGAACTCCGTCTCCGTCTCGAAGAAAACCAATAGGTTTCTTTTTGCCCTAAATACTCAAAATCCAGTACGCGCCACAATCACGCGGGTTTGGTGCTCGCGGTGACATAGTTCACGCTCAGATCCCGTGAAGACAGGCTCCAGCCCCACGTGATCGGGTTGAACACAAAGCCCGTGCGATCCACTGGGTTCAGGCCAGCCTTTGAAATTAGCGCACACAGCTCGTCCGGGGTGATGAACTTGTTCCACTCGTGTGTGCCCTTGGGCAGCCAGCGCATCACATATTCCGCGCCGACAATCGCCATGGCAAAGCTTTTGGCGTTTCGGTTGATCGTCGAGCAAATCATCAGCCCGCCGGGCTTCAGCAACTGCTGGCAGGCGTCCAAGTAGGCCTGCGGGTCGGCCACGTGCTCGACCACTTCCATGTTCAAAACGACATCGAACTGTTCGCCCGCAGCAGCCATCGCCTCGGCTGTGGTGAAGCGGTAGTCGATGTCCAAACCGGATTGTTCGGCGTGAATGCGCGCCACGGGCAAGTTTCGCTCGGCAGCATCCGCTCCGACCACAGTTGCCCCCAGACGCGCCATCGGTTCTGACAGCAAGCCGCCCCCGCAGCCGATATCCAGCAAACGCAGTCCTTCAAACGGCTTTGCGGCCGACCGATCCCGCCCAAACTCACCGGCGATCTGGCTGGTAATATATTCCAGACGGCAGGGGTTGAGCATGTGCAGGGGCTTGAATTTACCGTTCGGGTCCCACCATTCTGCGGCCATTGCTTCGAATTTTGCAACTTCGCTGGCGTCTACGGTGGTCTGCTGCGCTTGCATTCTGATCTCCCTGTTGGTCTTCTGGGGCTCTACGCCTCATATAGACCTTTCAACAGAAAATTCTCGGCCCAAATGCGCGCAGCTCAATTCCTATATCCAAGCCTGGCTCCCTTTGACCAGCGCATGCTCGACGTCGGTGACGGCCACACGGTCTATGTCGAACAATGCGGCAACCCCGACGGCATCCCCGTTCTGGTTTTACACGGCGGTCCGGGGGGCGGGTGTAGCCCGACCATGCGGCGCTACTTTGATCCCGAAGTCTACCGCGTGGTGCTGTTTGACCAGCGGGGGTGCGGCCGGTCGCGTCCCGCAGCGTCGATCGAGGCGAACACCACTTGGCATCTTGTGGCGGACATTGAACTGATCCGCGAGACGTTGGGGATCGATGATTGGATCGTGTTCGGTGGCAGTTGGGGCGCAACCCTCGCGCTGATCTACGCCCAAGCGCACCCAGAGCGCGCCAGACACTTGGTCCTGCGGGGCGTCTTCCTGATGACGCAAGGCGAGCTCGAATGGTTCTACGGTGGCGGGGCAGGGCGGTTTTGGCCTGACGTATGGAAGCGCTTTGTCGATCTGGTGCCAGAGGACGAGCGGGACGATCTGATCGCCGCCTACCACAAGCGCCTGTTTGGCGATAACACGTCAGAGCAAGTGAAGTTCGCCCGCGAATGGACGGCTTGGGAAAACGCGCTGGCTTCTGTCGCGTCGAACGGCCCCAGTTTCTATGATACGCCTGCCGAGTACGCGCGGGTCTTTGCCCGGCTCGAGAACCATTATTTCGTGAATGCGGGCTTTTTGGAAAGTGATGGGCAGATCCTAAAGAACCTACCCAAGCTCAAGGGTATTGGTGCGACGATTGTTCAGGGGCGTTTTGACATGATTTGCCCGCCCGAAGGTGCGTGGAAACTGAAAGAGGCCTGGCCCGATGGACTTTGTGACCTGCGGATGATCCCCACAGCGGGTCACGCACTCTCAGAACCAGGCATTTCCTCTGAATTGGTGCGCGTAATGGACATGCTGCACAGTGTTCGTCTGCGATCGCTGCTGGGTTGATTGACTTGGCGGCCTCAATGGCGCACGGAAGGAAACAGTTTGTTCAGGAGGGCCACATGAAAAAGGCACTGGTCACAGGTTCCGCAGGGTTTATCGGGTTTCATCTTAGCCAGAAGCTCTTGCAAGAGGGCTTCGAGGTTATCGGCTTTGATAGCCATAACGACTATTACGACGTCGCACTGAAAGAGGGCCGCGAGCAGATCCTCAAGCAGTCGCCCACGTTCAAGCCGGTCCGCGAAAAGCTGGAAACGCCGAACGCGCTGCGCACCCTGATCGGGGACGAGAAGCCGGACGTGATTGTCCACCTCGCCGGTCAGGCCGGAGTACGCTACTCGATCGATAACCCCCAGAGCTATGTCGAGGCCAACCTGATCGGTGTCTTTAACCTGCTCGAAGCGGTCCGTGCGACCCCCTGTCAGCACCTTCTGATGGCGTCCACCAGTTCGGCCTATGGCGCGAATTCCAAGATGCCGTACGTGGAGACTGTGAAAGCCGACCACCAGATGTCCTTCTACGCCGCGACCAAGAAAGCGAACGAGGCGATGGCGCATTCCTATGCCCACCTCTACGATATGCCGATCACTATGTTCCGGTTCTTTACCGTGTACGGTCCGTGGGGCCGCCCCGACATGGCGCTGTTCAAGTTCACCAAAGCGATGCTGAACGGCGATCCGATCGGCATCTATAACCACGGCAAGATGATGCGGGACTTCTCGTATATCGATGATCTGGTGCAGGGGATTCGCTTGCTGATCGACGCGGTGCCACAGCGCCCTGCCTCCGAAGCCGACATCTCCGAGCACGACAGCCTGAGCCCCGTTGCCCCTTGGCGCGTGGTCAATATCGGGAACGCCTCGCCGGTGCAGCTGATGGACTTCATCACCGCGCTCGAGGATGCCTTGGGCGTTGAAGCGAAAAAGAATTTCATGCCGATGCAAGCTGGCGACGTGCCCGCGACTTGGGCCGATACCACCCTCCTTAGCAGCCTGACGGGCTATGCCCCGAGCACGCCGGTGAAAGAAGGGGTTAAGCGTTTCGTCGACTGGTATCGCGAGTTCTACACCTAAGAATCAGGCGCCCTCTTGCTTTTGCGAGCGAGGGGGCGTATATGGCGCTCAACAGCGGCGCGTTGGGAACAACGTTCCACCGGGAAAGATCAACGGGCCGCGAGCCCGTTTTTTTGTGCCCGGAGGCACGCTGATATGACCAACGATCTGATCGCAAAGACCGCCATTGACCGGCGTCTCGCTGAAATCGTCGGCCCCGTTATCGAAGATATGGGGTTCGAACTGGTGCGCATCCGTCTACAAGGCGGGAACACCCCGCTGCTGCAAATTATGGCTGACAAGCCCGATGGCGGCATCGAAGTGGACGATTGTGCTGATATTTCGACCGCCGTGTCCGCTGTGATGGATGTTGAGGACCCGATCGTCGAAGCTTACACTTTGGAAGTGTCGAGCCCTGGCATCGACCGTCCTTTGACCCGTCTCAAGGACTTCGAGAATTTCGAGGGCTACGAGGCCAAGGTCGAGACCAGTGAACTCATCGATGGCCGCCGCCGCTTCAAGGGCACTTTGGCGGGTGTCGAAGAGGATGAAGTGCTGATTACCATTTCCGAGGGTACCATCGGTCTGAAATTCGACTGGCTGAGCGATGCTAAGCTGGTCCTGACCGACGACCTGATCCGCGATATGCTGCGTGCCCGCAAGGCCGCCGGTGTCGTAGACGAAAACGAATTTGACCTGATCGAAGAAGAGACAGCCGAGTCCGGCTCTGAGGAGAACTGAGATGGCAATCACGTCCGCAAACCAGCTGGAACTGCTGCAAACCGCCGAGGCTGTGGCCCGCGAAAAGATGATCGACCCCGGTCTGGTCGTCGAAGCGATGGAAGAGTCGCTCGCGCGTGCGGCAAAGTCCCGTTACGGCGCCGAGATGGACATCCGTGTGAGCATCGACCGCAAGACTGGCCGTGCCACCTTTACCCGTATTCGTACCGTGGTCGAGGATGAAGAGCTCGAGAACTATCAGGCAGAGCTGACTGTTGCGCAGGCCAAGCAGTACATGGCCGACCCCCAAGTGGGCGACGAGATTGTCGACGAGATTCCCCCTGTGGAACTGGGCCGTATCGCTGCGCAGTCGGCCAAGCAGGTCATCCTGCAGAAGGTCCGCGAAGCAGAGCGTGATCGCCAGTACGACGAATTCATAGACCGCAAGGGCACCATCATCAATGGCGTTGTAAAGCGCGAAGAATACGGCAACGTCATCGTCGATATCGGCCGTGGCGAAGGCGTCTTGCGCCGCAATGAAAAGATCGGTCGCGAAAGCTATCGCCCCAACGACCGTGTGCGCTGCTTTATCAAGGACGTGCGCCGCGAAGCGCGTGGCCCTCAGATCTTCCTGTCGCGCACAGCACCCGAGTTCATGGCCGAGCTTTTCAAGATGGAAGTGCCCGAAATCTACGACGGCATCATCGAGATCAAAGCTGTGGCTCGCGACCCAGGTTCGCGTGCGAAAATTGCGGTTGTCAGCAATGATGGCTCGATCGACCCCGTTGGTGCCTGCGTTGGTATGCGCGGTAGCCGCGTGCAGGCCGTTGTAAACGAATTGCAGGGCGAAAAGATCGACATCATCCCGTGGAACGAGGATATGCCGACCTTCCTCGTGAACGCACTGCAGCCTGCTGAAGTGTCGAAAGTGGTTCTGGACGAAGATGCAGAGCGCATCGAAGTTGTGGTCCCTGACGAGCAGCTGTCGCTGGCGATCGGTCGCCGCGGTCAGAACGTGCGTCTGGCCAGCCAGCTGACCGCTCTGGACATCGACATCATGACCGAGAGCGACGATTCGGCGCGCCGCCAGAAAGAGTTCGAAGAGCGCACACAGCTGTTCATGGACACTCTGGATCTGGACGAGTTCTTTGCCCAGTTGCTGGTCTCCGAAGGCTTCACCAACCTCGAGGAGGTTGCGTATGTCGAAGTGGACGAACTGCTGGTCATCGACGGTGTGGACGAAAGCACCGCGGAAGAGCTTCAGGCCCGTGCCCGCGACTATCTGGAAGCTCAGAACGCCAAGTCTCTGGACGCCGCCCGTGCACTGGGTGTCGACGAGGGACTGGTTGAATTTGATGGCCTGAGCCCCCAAATGGTGGAAGCGCTCGCGAATGATGGCGTTCTGACGCTTGAAGATTTCGCAACTTGTGCCGACTGGGAACTGGCGGGTGGTTGGACCACCGTCGACGGCCAGCGCGTCAAGGATGATGGCATCCTCGAGAAGTTCGACGTCTCGCTCGCCGAAGCTCAAGATCTGGTGATGACCGCCCGCGTTATGCTGGGTTGGGTCGATCCCGAAGAGCTGGTGGGTGACTCTGCCGAAGAAACTGAAACTGAAGAGAGCGAAGCAGAGGAATAATCCTCTGCCGCTGGAGTAGACCTGAATGAGCCGTGGTGGTGCAGACAAAGACCGAGAGAACGGTCCAGAGCGCAAGTGCATTGCGACCGGAGAGGTTGGGTCTACTGAAACGATGATCCGCTTCGTGGTCGGACCGGACAACCAGATTGTCCCCGATGTTCTGGGAAAGCTTCCCGGTCGGGGAATCTGGGTCAGTTCGACCCGAGACGCGCTGGACAAGGCCGCAACCAAGGGTCTGTTCAGCCGCGCTGCAAAAACCAAGGTCACGGTCCCCGAGGGCCTGACCGAAACGGTCGAGCAGCAGATTTCGCGGCGGGTGGTCGATCTGATCTCGCTGGCTCGCAAAGGCGGACTGGCGGTCGCTGGCTATGAAAAGGTCAAGGATCTCTTGATCAAAGAGGACGCCTACGTCCTGCTTCAGGCCTGCGACGGATCTACACGAGGGAAGTCCAAACTCTCGACCCCGCATAGGGGAAAATACATTGGATGGCTGACCGCAGACGAGTTGGGGGCAGCCTTTGGTAGGGAAACTGTGATTCATAGCGCGCTTGGGTATGGCGGACTCAGCAACCGTGTTGTAGAGGAAGCCACAAGATTGAAAGGCCTGCGCGCGCAAGACGGCGGAATGGGCCGCCGGGAAGGGTAAAACAGCTAGATGAGCGACAACAATAACGACGGCAAGAAGACTCTGGGTGTTCGCGGTGGCGGAGCGGGTGGACGCTCTGGCAATGTGAAGCAGAGCTTTAGCCACGGTCGCACCAAGAATGTGGTGGTGGAAACCAAGCGGAAACGCGTGGTCACCCCCAAACCCGGTGCTGGAAAGTCCGGTGGCGCAAACCCGAAACTTGGCGATCCGTCCAAGCGTCCCGCCGGTATCTCCGACGCGGAAATGGAGCGTCGCCTGAAGGCATTGCAGGCTGCGAAAGCCCGCGAAGCCGAAGATCAGAAAGCTCGTGAAGACGAGGAGAAGCGTCGCGCCGAAGAGCGTGAGCGTCGCCGCGCCGAGATCGAAGCCAAAGAACGCGAAGAGCGTGAGCGCGAAGAAGCGGCCAAACGTAAGGCCGAAGAAGAAGAGCGCGAGCGCAAAGAAGCGGAAGAGGCCAAGAAAGCTGCTGAGAAAGCCGCTGCCGACGCCAAAAAAGCCGCTGCCGCGAAGCGTAACGCGCCTGCGCCTGCCACACCTGCTGATGCTCAGGCAGCTGGTCAGAGCGCCGACAACCGCCGTGGTGGTGGCGCGCCGAAGCCGGCTGCAACCCCCTCGCGCAAGAAAGAGGGCGGTCGCGAAGACGACAACCGTCGCAACAAAGGTGGTCGCAATGACGGACGCCGTTCTGGCAAGCTGACCCTGAACCAGGCGCTGTCTGGTGGCGAAGGTGGCCGTCAGAAATCCTTGGCTTCGATGAAGCGCAAGCAAGAGCGCATGCGTCAGAAGGCCATGGGCAACCAAGAACGCGAAAAAATCGTCCGTGACGTTCAGCTGCCCGAAGCCATCGTGGTTTCGGAACTGGCGAACCGTATGGCCGAGCGTGTGGCTGATGTTGTCAAAGAGCTCATGAAAATGGGCATGATGGTGACGCAGAACCAGACCATCGACGCGGATACTGCTGAACTGATCATCGAAGAATTCGGCCACAAAGTGGTGCGCGTTTCCGATGCTGACGTTGAAGACGTGATCACCTCGTTCGAAGATAAAGACGACGACCTGCAATCGCGTCCCCCGGTCATCACGATCATGGGCCACGTTGACCACGGTAAAACGTCGCTTCTGGACGCGATCCGCAATGCGAACGTGACCTCTGGCGAGGCTGGTGGCATCACCCAGCACATCGGTGCGTATCAGGTGACCACTGACAACGGCGCGGTTCTGTCGTTCCTCGATACACCCGGCCACGCGGCCTTTACCTCGATGCGCTCGCGTGGTGCTCAGGTAACGGACATCGTGGTTCTGGTAGTTGCGGCGGACGACTCGGTCATGCCTCAGACCATCGAAGCGATTAACCACGCCAAAGCAGCCGGTGTTCCGATGATCGTCGCGATCAACAAGTGCGATAAGCCCGAAGCCGACGCCATGAAGGTGCGGACCGAGCTGCTGCAGCACGAAGTTGTGGTCGAAGCGATGTCTGGTGAAGTTCAAGACGTCGAAGTCTCGGCGAAAACCGGTCTGGGTCTGGAGCAACTGCTGGACGCAATTGCGCTGCAGGCGGAAATTCTGGAACTCAAAGCGAACCCCGATCGCGCTGCCGAAGGTGCTGTGATCGAGGCGAAGCTGGACGTCGGCCGCGGTCCCGTTGCCACCGTTCTGGTTCAGAAGGGTACTCTGAAACGCGGCGATATCTTCGTTGTGGGTGAGCAGTGGGGTAAAGTCCGCGCGCTGATCAATGACAAAGGTGACCGTGTTAACGAAGCTGGCCCCTCGGTTCCGGTTGAGGTTCTGGGTCTGAACGGCACTCCCGAAGCTGGCGACGTTCTCAACGTTGTGGAAACCGAAGCTCAGGCGCGCGAGATTGCGGAATACCGCGAAAGCGCAGCGAAAGAGAAGCGTGCTGCCGCTGGCGCCGCGACCACTCTGGAGCAGCTGATGGCCAAGGCAAAAGCCGACGAGAATGTCAGCGAATTGCCGATCCTGGTCAAAGCAGACGTGCAGGGTTCGGCCGAAGCGATCGTTCAGGCGATGGAAAAGATCGGCAACGACGAAGTACGTGTTCGTGTTCTGCACTCCGGCGTTGGCGCGATCACTGAAACCGACATCGGACTGGCGGAAGCCAGCGGTGCACCGGTCTTTGGCTTCAACGTTCGTGCGAACGCACCGGCCCGCAATAGCGCCAACCAGAAGGGCGTAGAAATCCGCTACTACAGCGTGATCTATGACCTAGTGGACGACGTGAAAGCAGCTGCAAGTGGCCTTCTGTCGGCTGAGATCCGCGAAAACTTCATCGGCTACGCCGAGATCAAAGAGGTCTTCAAGGTTACCGGTGTGGGCAAGGTTGCTGGGTGTTTGGTCACCGAAGGTGTGGCACGTCGTTCGGCTGGCGTGCGCCTTCTGCGCGACAACGTGGTTATTCACGAAGGCACGCTCAAGACGCTCAAGCGCTTCAAGGACGAAGTCAAAGAAGTCATTTCGGGTCAGGAATGCGGTATGGCGTTCGAGAACTACGACGACATTCGCCCTCAGGACGTCATCGAAATCTTCGAGCGCGAAGAAGTCGAACGCACCCTGTAATCCGAGACACGATCCAAGAAATCTCAGCGGCCCTTCGGGGCCGCTTTTCTTTTTTCCGCTATCGCAATGGTTGAAATAAAAAAGAGACCCCGAAGGGTCTCTAAAAAGTGTGAGTGGTGGTAAGTCTTGTTATTTGTAAGTTGCGGGACGACCAGCAATCTCGCGATTGTCCACGCGTACGAGAATACGACCATCGGCCAGATCACGTACATATAGTCCTTGAACCGAAACAGATGTTCCGAGAGTGATAGTGCGCAGCATGTCATCATCCTCCGCCAGACATTGCATACTCACTTTATAAGCGACCTCGCACTAAAAAGCATCATAAAATCGTCATGAAAAAGATTTCCATGTGTTAGTATTCGGATAGTTCTTGACTATACTTTATGATGTTTCTGCGAGTGCACAATCTCAATTCTGTAGCCAGAATGACAGGCAGATGGTTAAAAAATGGTTTATAGCCACTCTCTCAAAACGGGTATGAGCGGAATATCAGCCGGAGGCATAGGGTAACTGCGCAAATCCCGTGCATGTGCCCAAGCAAGTTGCTGACCTTCGCGGGGTACCGGAACACCCTCCCATTTCCGGCAGGCGAACAATGGCATCAGCAAATGAAAGTCAGGATAGGCGTGTGACGCAAACGTGAGGGGCGCGAGACAGCTATTCCAGGTCTCGATTCCCAGTTCTTCGTGCAATTCACGGACGAGTGCGTCCTCGGGTGATTCGTCTTGTTCCACCTTGCCACCGGGAAATTCCCACAGACCGGCCATGGATTTTCCCTCGGGACGCTGAGCCAGCAGAACGCGCCCATCAGGATCGATGAGCGCGACGGCGGAAACCAGAATAATCTTGTTGGTCACGAGCGATAGTCCGCGTTGATTTCGATGTAGGTGTGAGTCAGGTCACAGGTCCACACGGTCGAAGACCCGTCCGCGAGGCCGAGATCAACGTTAATCGTGATCTCCTGCTCTTTCATGACCGCTGCGCCTTGCTCTTCTTTGTAGTCAGGGCTGACCCAACCTTTTTCCGCAACGAGGATATCGCCAAAGCGGATAGTCAACAGATCACGGTCGGCTTCGGCGCCGGACTTGCCGATGGCCATGACGACGCGGCCCCAGTTCGGGTCTTCGCCAGCGATGGCGGTTTTCACCAGCGGCGAGTTCGCGACCGCCATCGCGTGCACTTTGGCCTGCGCATTGTTGCGCGCGCCTGTGACGTTGATGGTCACGAATTTCTGTGCACCTTCGCCGTCGCGCACCACTTGGTGCGACAGGTCCAGCATCACGTCATGCAGAGCATCGCGGAACGCCTTAGTGTCGTGGCTCACAGTCGCGCCAGAGGCACCTGTCGCCGCCATCAGAAGCGTGTCAGAGGTCGAGGTGTCGCTGTCCACTGTGATGCAGTTGAAGGTGCTGTCTGTGAATGCGCTGACCAGTGCCTGCAGATCGGCTTGGTCGATCTTGGCGTCGGTAAAGATGTAGACCAGCATGGTCGCCATATCGGGCGCGATCATGCCCGAACCTTTGGCGATGCCCGCGATGTTCACTGTCTTTCCGTCCACCTCAAAGGTCGCGCAGGCGCCCTTGGGGTAGGTGTCGGTGGTCATGATCGCGTGGGCCGCGTCTTCGAGCCCGTTCTCGTCCAGCTTGCCCTTCAGGGTCTCTAGCGCGGCGATGATGCGGTCGTGCTTCATCGGCTCGCCAATGACACCGGTCGAGGAGGTGAACACGCGGGAAATCGGGGTCTCCATCAGGTCGGAGACAGAGGTGGTGATCGCTTGGACAGACTCAACACCCGCCTTGCCGGTAAAGGCATTCGAGTTACCCGCGTTCACCAGAATGACGGCGCCTTCGTCTGTGGCACCGCCGATTTTCTCTTGGCAGTCCAATACCGGAGCGGACCGTGTGGATGATTTTGTGAAGACGCCAGCAATGCTGCTGCCTGCGTCCAGCGCGACCATCATCACATCGGTTCGGCCTTGGTATTTTACGCCCGCTGCGTGGCTCGCGAAACGCGCACCCTTGATGACGGGCAGTTCGGGAAAGGCCTCGGGGGCCAGAGGCGAACGGGCGTATTTGGCCATTTATTGCTCCAAAAGATCCATTTGGTTGATAACCGCAGGATCGAAGTCTTCTGCGGTTTTGCGCTCAACATCCGCTTTATCGGTGAGCGCTGCAACCTGCTCTTCGACGGCGGCGGTCTGAATCTGGCCAGCCAGCTCTTCGCGGACTTCGTCCAGCGAAGGCGCTTCTTTTTCGCGGGTTTCGTTCAGCTTGATCACGTGCCAGCCGAATTGGGTCTGGACAGGAGCCGCCGAGATCGCACCAGCCTCTAGGTCCATGACCGCGGCTTCGAATTCGGGGACCATCATGCCTGCGCCAAACCAACCCAGAGCGCCGCCGCTCGGGCCCGAAGGACCGGTGGACTTCTCTTTGGCCACTTCTTCGAAATCTGCGCCGCTGTTGA
Source organism: Donghicola sp. XS_ASV15 (assembly GCF_041224595.1). Taxonomy (NCBI): domain Bacteria; kingdom Pseudomonadati; phylum Pseudomonadota; class Alphaproteobacteria; order Rhodobacterales; family Roseobacteraceae; genus Donghicola; species Donghicola sp. XS_ASV15. The sequence continues at coordinate 129,178 of NZ_JBGFGN010000129.1, forward strand.
TCTCTTCGATGATTGCTTTGGCTTCGTCTTCGCTTTCGACCAGAATGTGGTTCGCGTTGAACTCAGTCTCGCCGCCGGCTTCGGAATATTTCGCGTCATAGGCCGCCTGAAGCGCCTCGTCGGTGACGGCGTCAGTGGCAATGCCTTCGATCACTTCGGCCGCAACAAGAGCGCGGGCTTCGTTTTCCAGCGCTAGTTCGACGCGCATGGGTTTCTCGGTCAGGGTGTCCGACAGAACCTGCTGCTGGATCAGCTGGTCAAGCAGACCGCTGAACAGCACATCGGCTGGCAGTTGTTGGTATTGCTGGGGCAGCGTCGTGCGCGCGACCAGCACGTGACCCAGCGTAATCTCTTTGCCGTTGACGGTTGCGAGTACGGTATCAGCGGTCGGAGCGTCCTGCGCTGAGGCGGACATGCCGATGCCCATCGCAAAGACAGCGGCAGACAGAGTTTTGAGTGAACGCATGAAAATCGGGTCCTTCGGGTTACCTGCGCTGGTGCGCAACGTTGACACTGTGGGTACAGCCACTTACATCGCCTTGGGGCCTGTAGCGGCTGCCGCGCCATCTTTTTAGGGATTAGGTCCCAGCGCAGCAAGCGGATGCCTCGCACGAAAACGTTAGGAAGCGGGGAAAGTATGCTCGGTATCGGAACTCTGGCCAAAAAAGTCTTTGGCACCCCGAACGACCGAAAGATCAAGGCAACGCGTCCGGTTATAAACCAGATCAACGCCCTGGCCGACGAATATCAGGCCCTCAGCGATGCACAGCTGATCGAGAAAACCGCGAGCCTGAAGGAGCGCGTCGCAGGTGGTGAAAGCCTCGATGATGTCCTACCCGAAGCATTTGCCAACTGCCGCGAGGCAGCGCGCCGCGCTCTGGGTCTGTGGGCCCATGATGTGCAGCTGATGGGCGGGATGTTCCTGCACCAAGGTAACATTGCAGAGATGAAAACGGGTGAAGGCAAGACGCTGGTCGCGACCTTCCCTGCCTATCTGAACGCGCTAGTTGGGCGCGGTGTCCATATCGTGACGGTCAACGACTATCTGGCCCGCCGCGACGCTGCGTGGATGAGCAAGGTGTTCGCCGCACTGGGTATGACCACCGGCGTTGTCTACCCGCAGCAGCCCGAGCCCGAAAAGCGCGAGGCTTATGCCTGTGACGTCACCTACGCGACGAACAACGAGCTTGGCTTCGACTATCTGCGCGACAACATGAAGTCCGAGCTGAACCAGATCGCGCAGCGTGACCATTATTTCGCGATTGTGGACGAAGTTGACTCGATCCTGATCGACGAAGCGCGGACGCCGCTGATCATCTCTGGTCCCGCGCAGGACCGCAGCGACATGTATCTGTCGTTGGACAAGGTGATCCCAGAGCTGACCGAAGAGCACTATTCGCTCGACGAAAAGACCCGCAACGTCACCTATACCGACGAGGGCAACGAATTCCTTGAACAGCGTCTGCTTCAGATGGGTCTCTTGCCCGAAGGCCAGTCGCTGTACGATCCGGAAAGCACCACCATCGTCCACCACGTGAACCAGGGCCTGCGCGCTCACAAGCTGTTCACCAAGGACAAGGACTACATCGTCCGCAATGGCGAAGTCGTTTTGATCGACGAATTCACCGGCCGTATGATGGCAGGTCGCCGTCTGTCTGACGGTCTGCACCAAGCGATTGAGGCGAAGGAAGGCTGCAAGATCCAGCCCGAGAACGTCACTTTGGCCAGCGTGACTTTCCAGAACTACTTCCGTCTCTACGACAAGCTCGGCGGCATGACCGGTACCGCGCTGACCGAAGCGGACGAATTTATGGAAATCTATAACTTGGGTGTGGTTGAAGTGCCGACCAACCGCCCCATCGCCCGTATTGACGAGGACGACGCCGTCTACCGCACCGCCCAAGAGAAATACGCCGCGATTGTCGAAGAAATCCAGAAAGCCCACGAGGGCGGTCAGCCCGTTCTGGTCGGCACCACATCAATCGAGAAGTCGGAAATGCTGTCGGCTCTGCTGCAGCAGGCAGGTGTCCCGCACAATGTTCTGAACGCGCGCCAGCACGAGCAAGAAGCACAGATCGTTGCGGATGCCGGTAAGCTGGGTGCTGTGACCATCGCGACGAACATGGCGGGCCGCGGGACCGACATCAAATTGGGCGGCAACGTCGAGATCAAGATCATGGAAGCTATTGAGGCCAATCCTGATGCTGACCCCGATGCTCTGCGCACTCAAATCGAAGAAAGCCACAAGGCTGATGAAGAGGCTGTGAAAGCCGCAGGCGGTCTGTTCGTTCTGGCGACGGAACGTCACGAAAGCCGCCGCATCGACAACCAGTTGCGTGGCCGTTCGGGCCGTCAGGGTGACCCGGGCCGCTCGGCGTTCTTCCTGTCGCTCGAAGACGACCTGATGCGCATCTTCGGCTCTGAACGTTTGGACAAGGTTCTGTCGACCCTTGGCATGAAAGAGGGCGAGGCGATCGTGCACCCTTGGGTGAACAAGTCGCTGGAGCGTGCTCAGGCCAAGGTCGAAGGTCGCAACTTCGACATCCGCAAGCAGCTGTTGAAATTCGACGACGTGATGAACGACCAGCGAAAGGTCATCTTCTCGCAGCGCCGCGAAATCATGGAAGCGCAGGATCTGTCCGAGATCGTGCAAGACATGCGCTATCAGGTCATTGAAGATCTGGTCGAAGAGTTCATGCCGCCGAAATCCTATGCGGATCAGTGGAACACCGAAGGGTTGCAGGCCGCGATCATCGAAACCTTGAATCAGGACATGCCGATCGTGGCATGGGCGGATGAAGAGGGCGTCGACAACGACGATATTGAAGAGCGCATCCAGAACGCCAGCGACGAGTACATGGCAGAGAAAGGCGCCTCTTTTGGTCCAGAAGCCATGCGCCAAATCGAAAAGCAGGTTCTGCTGCAGACCATCGACACCAAATGGCGGGAGCACCTGCTGACACTGGAACACCTGCGATCTGTTGTCGGCTTCCGAGGCTATGCACAGCGTGACCCGCTGAACGAATACAAGACCGAAGCATTCCAGCTGTTCGAAGGTCTACTGGGCTCTCTACGGACCGAGGTGACGAAAACTCTCGCTCGTATCCAGCCGCTGTCCAAAGAGCAGCAAGAAATGCTGCTCAAGCAGATGCAGGCACAACGCGAAGCGCTGGACGCTCCGGTGCAGAAAGCGCAGGAAGAAGCCGAATCGCCTGCAGCCACGCCGTTGGTCGCAGGGTTCGACGAAAAAGATCCGTCGACTTGGGGCGATCCCGGCCGGAACGATCCGTGTCCCTGCGGTTCGGGCGAGAAGTTCAAGCACTGCCACGGCCGTTTCTGAGCCGATCCAAGCGAGATAGAATGCGAAGGTTTTTGGGGTGCCAAAGGGCGCCCCTTCTTTTTTCCATCCAACCGGTCCGGTCGAATAGAATTCGATGGCACGCTAAGCTCGAACGATCTCGTGCAGGGTCATACTTGCTGGTGGCTTTGTAGAGAACCGCGTTCGAGCATTTCTCAAATGGCGGAAACACTTTGTCGGGTGTACCTAAAGTGGTGCGCCCGTCATTTTTATGTTAACATTCGTCATATCAAATCTGTATTTACACAAATGGGTCGGAGAGACTCCGCTATTCAGCCATAACTCCGCCCATTTTGCCGCGGATACTTGTGCGAAGAAGCAGTTAGACACATCGGGGATCGACATGACCGGCTCGACATCACGTTACATGTATGCAGTCGCGCTTGGCGCAATTGCGCTGGGGATCGGCGGCGCTATGCAATACGGTTCTATCATCTTGGTATCGTCTGCGCCGTCAGGTGCTGCACCGATCCTGCCGATTGACCCAGAGTACGTTCAACTCGCCGCGATCCCGCTAGAAGTGTTGCACGACGTGCGAGAGGTGTCTTCCCAGCCTGATCCAGTGCTCTCTATGGCGAATGCAATCTCGGCACCCGAGAACAAATGCGAGATCACTATGACCGCTAATCCGGCTGCGGCAGCAATGGTCTCAGTCGACGTCAAAGCACCCTGTCACGCCAATACCGCGGTAACGATCCACCACAACGGGTTGATGTTCACCGAGACGACAGATGACAATGGAGCGCTGTCTCTGGACGTTCCAGCGCTCTCTGAAAATGCGCTGTTTATGGCCGATTTCGGGGGCGCCGATGTGGCAGTCGCAGCCACTGACGTGAGCAGCTTTATCTTTTATGATCGGGCGGTTGTGCAGTGGCAGGGACAGTCTGGCCTAGAGTTGCACGCCCGCGAATTCTCCGAAGATTACAGCGGTCCCGGCCATGTCTGGCGCGATGCAGCCCGCAACACAAGTATCGCGGCACAAGGCAAAGGCGGGATGCTAATCGAATTGGGCAACTCGAACCTGCCGCAAGCGCGTCTGGCAGAGGTGTATACTTTCCCCTCGCTGACGTCTGATAACTCCGGTGATGTGCTTTTGAGTGTTGAAGCCGAGGTCACGACCGGAAACTGTGCACAAGATGTGAACGCGCAGATTTTGCAGACCAACGGGTCAGGCCGCGTCCGCGTGCAGGACGTTCTAATTTCAGTCCCAGAATGCGATGCCGTGGGGGAGCTTCTGGTGTTGCAAAATGTGTTAGATGACCTGAAAATTGCCGCACGGTAACAGTTAGGCGGTCCACAGCGATGTTGGTTTTTAGACGTGCGGCGATCTTCGCCGCATATCTGTTTTTACTCGGTTCATCTGTAATTGCTCAGGACATTTCGCTTGTCTCGCATGACAAAGCGATTCGCCTGGATGGCACGTTTCTGGGCTTCGATGGTCAATTCTACCGGATCGATACACCTTATGGTGAGCTGACGGTCGACTCCTCTGGCGTCCTTTGCGAAGGGCCAGCTTGTCCGAACTTGACTGATTATGTGGCGGATCTGCGGGTCGCCGGCACCGCGGATTTGATCAGTGGCTTATGGCCCGCGTTGCTGCAGGGGTTTGCTGACGCAAATGACCTAGAGTTTGAGGTTACAGAGACTTCGAATGGTAGCTTGGCGCGGCTCAATGACGCCCAAGGCCGGACGTTGGCGCGTTTTGAAATGATCGCAGAAACGACGGGGGCAGGGCTGTCACGCTTGCTAGATGGCGGTGCTGATATGGTTTTGGCGTCGCGGGCAATGACGCGTCAGGAGCTTGCTCTGGCGCGTTCCGCGGGGCTTGGTGATCTGAGCCAGGGGCGCTACGGGCAAGTCATTGCTCTGGATGCGATTTTGCCGATCACGCCTGATGACGCGGCGGTGACCGCCCTGCCCATGGACCAGATCCGGGGTATATTGACAGGGGACATCACGGATTGGTCTCATGTTGGCGGTCCGGATGCGCGGATTAACCTGCATCTCCCCTCGCCGGAAATGGGTTTCGGCCAAGCGATTGGCGCTTTGGTCCCAAAGCTCGCGGCAGATGCGACATTCCACGGCTCGCTGTCTGATTTGCTTGAGGCGGTGCGGCGCGATCCGTTCGCGCTAGGGCTCAGCGGAATTTCCAGCGCGACATCCGCGCAGACACTCGCGATCCGCGGCGGGTGCGGCGTGACCCTACGTGCCACACGGCAGAGCGTGAAGGCCGAGGAATATCCGCTGACCGCTCCAATGTTCTTGTACCGCCCCGCGCGCCGGCTTCCAAAAATCGGGCGGGAATTCATGGCGTTCTTATCGAGTGAGAGTGCGCAGTCTGTTGTACGAACGGCCGGTTATATCGACCAATTGCCAGAGATGAGCGCGTTGGCCGATCAAGGAGAGAGACTGGTAAACGCTATTCTACATGCGAGCGACGACGTTTCCCTGACCGGTCTGCAAAAGATGGTGGCAGAGCTTGACGCAGGGAGCCGCCTGACGACTTCTTTTCGGTTTGAGGCCGGATCGTCGCGCTTGGACGCGCAATCTCGGTCGAACGTCGAGCTTTTGGCGCAAACGATCGCCGGTGGACGGTTCGACGGCGAGAGCCTGATGTTCGTTGGCTTTAGCGACGGGCAGGGGCCTGCAGACGCGAATGAGGCTCTTTCCGTGGAACGGGCTGATGCGGTTATGCAGGCGGTGATGGCAGCGACCGAAGGGGGCGCAGAGCAAACGATGTTCGCGGCAGTTGGCTATGGCGAGGCGATGCCTCTGGCCTGTGACAACAGCGATTGGGGTCGGTTTGTGAACCGCCGTGTCGAAGTTTGGGTCAAACCTCAACTCGAGCCGATCACAGATAGCCCTCAGATCGGAAACTAAGCTCGCAGCTTTTGCCGATGATAATGTGATCGTGGAGCGTAAGTCCCAGAACTTGCGCAGCTCGGTCGATCTGTTCAGTCACCCGTAGATCGGACTCGCTGGGTGAGGGGTCACCGGACGGATGGTTGTGCACCAAGATCAACGCACTGGCATTCAGCTGGAGCGCGCGTTTCATTACCTCGCGGGGGTAAACTGGAACGTGGTCCACGGTACCTTTGGCCTGCTCTTCATCCGCAATCAGAACGTTCTTACGATCCAGATAAAGAACGCGAAACTGCTCAGTCTCTCTGTGCGCCATGGCGGTGTGGCAGTAGTCGATCAATGCTTGCCAACTGCTTAGAAGGGGCCGCTGGATAACCTTGGAACGCGCGAGCCGATGCGCCGCTGCTTCGACAATTTTCAGTTCTAGGACGACAGCATCGCCGACGCCCTTGATCTCCTTCAGATGCTCTGAGGGAGCCGAGATGACATGATTGAAGTCACCAAACCTGTCCAGAAGCCGGCGGGCCAAAGGCTTAACATCCTGCCGAGGGATGGCACGAAACAACACCAATTCTAATAATTCATAGTCAGGAATGGCAGCGGCACCCCCAGCAAGAAACCGATCCCGCAGCCTGCGTCTGTGATCGCGAATATAAGAGGGCTGAGTCGCCCCTGTGCTCGCCACTTCGTCCTGATCAAACAGGGTCATCGATTCTTGAAACGCATTGCCTTGTGCCATGGAACTCAGTCTGAGCTTTCTGGGATTAACAAAGCCATAACGTGGAAACGAAAACGCCCGCCGATGAGGGCGGGCGTTGCTGGATCAGCCTTTCATGCTGTCCCAGAAGTCTTTGACCGAACCAAAGAAGCTCTTGGATTCTGGGTTGTTATCCTCGGATAGCTTCTCAAACTCCCGCAGCAGTTCTTTCTGCTTGGAGGTCAGATTGACCGGTGTTTCGACGGCCAATTCGATGAACATATCGCCGTGACCCGAGCCGCGCAGCGGGGGCATCCCCTTGCCACGCAAGCGCATCTGACGGCCCGATTGGCTGCCCGCTGGGATCTTGACCCGGCTGCGGCCGCCGTCGATGGTGGGGACTTCGATGTCACCACCCAGAGCGGCAGAGGTCACAGAGACAGGCACGCGACAGTGCAGGTTCACCGACTCGCGCTGGAAAATCGGGTGCTCTTGAACATCGATAAAGATGTACAGATCCCCCGCAGGCCCGCCGCGCATGCCAGCTTCGCCTTCGCCTGCGAGACGGATGCGAGTGCCGGTTTCGACGCCAGACGGAATGTTCACCGACAAGGAGCGCTCGCGTTCGGTTCGCCCAGACCCACCGCACTTCTTGCAGGGATTCTTAATGATCTGGCCTAGGCCGCCACAAGTCGGACAAGTGCGTTCGACAGTGAAGAAGCCTTGTTGCGCGCGGACCTTGCCCATGCCCGAACAGGTGGGACATGTGGTCGGCTCTGCGCCGCCTTCGGCACCTGATCCGTCACAACCGTCGCACTGCACTGAAGAGGGTACGTTGATGGTTTTCGCCATCCCCGCATAAGCCTCTTCCAGTGTGATGCGCAGGTTGTAGCGCAAGTCGGCACCTCGAGCTGCCCGAGACCGGCCACCGCCGCCCCCGCGTCCGCCCATGAAGTCGCCGAATAGGTCGTCAAACACATCCGAGAAGGCCGAGGCAAAATCGCCTTGTCCCTGATAGCCTGCGCCTCCCCCACGAGGGCCGCCCATGCCACCATCAAAGGCGGCGTGGCCATAACGGTCATAGGCTGCCTTCTTCTCAGGGTCTTTGAGGCAGTCATATGCCTCGTTGACCTCTTTGAACTGGGACTCGGCGTTAGGGTTGTCAGAGTTCCGGTCCGGGTGCAGCTCTTTGGCTTTGGTCCGATACGCTTTTTTCAGCTCGTCGGCCGAAGCGCCTTTCGAGACACCGAGGACTTCGTAGTAATCTCGTTTCGCCATGGGATTTCCCCCTTTCTGGAACGTGCAAGGCCGGCCCGTCAACGGACCGGCCCCAGAGGTTCCGTAACTTCAGACCTTACGAACGCTTGTCGTTGCCAAGGTCCTCGAAGTCGGCGTCAACGATGCCATCGTCATCCGAGTTGTTCGAGTCGGACTCGCCGCCGTCAAAGTCAGCAGACTCACCTTCGCCGCCTTCTTGGCTGGCTTTGTAGATGGCCTCACCCAGACGCATGGACGCTTCGGTCACGTTCTGGATGCCCGACTTGATCTTGCCGGCGTCTTCCTTCTCCAGCTCGTCCTTCAGAGCTGCGATCGCCAGTTCGATGGCTTCGACAGTCGAAGGATCAACCTTGTCACCGTGCTCTTCGACGGCTTTTTCGGTCGAATGGATCAGGCTCTCTGCCTGGTTTTTGGCGTCGACCAGTTCACGGCGCTGCTTGTCGGCCTCGGCATTTTCCTCGGCTTCCTTGACCATGCGCTCGATCTCGGAGTCGTCCAGACCGCCCGATGCTTGGATGGTGATCTTCTGCTCTTTGCCGGTGCCTTTGTCCGATGCGCCCACCGACACGATGCCGTTGGCGTCGATGTCGAAGGTCACTTCGATCTGGGGCAGACCGCGGGGTGCGGGCGGGATCTCTTCGAGGTTGAATTGACCCAGCATCTTGTTGTCCGCAGCCATTTCACGCTCACCTTGGAAGACGCGGATGGTCACGGCCGACTGGTTGTCCTCGGCGGTCGAGAAAATCTGCGACTTCTTGGTCGGGATGGTGGTGTTGCGGTCGATCAGGCGGGTGAATACGCCACCCAGAGTCTCGATACCCAGCGACAGCGGGGTCACGTCCAGCAGAACCACGTCCTTGACGTCGCCTTGCAGAACGCCAGCCTGAATAGCCGCACCCATGGCGACAACTTCGTCAGGGTTCACACCCTTGTGGGGCTCTTTGCCGAAGAACTTGGTTACTTCTTCAAAGACCTTGGGCATACGGGTCTGGCCACCAACCAGAACGACTTCGTCGATGTCGTTCACGGTCAGGCCGGCGTCTTTAAGAGCAGCCGCACAGGGCTTCAGCGAACCTTTGACCAGATCGCCAACCAGCGATTCCAGCTTCGCACGGGTCAGTTTCATGACCATGTGCAAGGGCTGACCGTTCGAACCCATCGAGATGAACGGCTGGTTGATTTCGGTTTGGGTTGCGCTCGAGAGTTCGATCTTGGCTTTTTCAGCAGCTTCTTTCAGACGCTGCAGGGCCATCTTGTCCGACGTCAGGTCAACGCCGTGCTCTTTTTTGAACTCGTCCGCCAGATAGGACACGATGCGCATGTCGAAGTCTTCACCACCGAGGAAGGTGTCGCCGTTGGTCGACTTCACTTCGAACAGGCCATCGTCGATTTCCAGAATGGTGACGTCGAAGGTACCGCCGCCGAGGTCATAGACCGCGATGGTTTTGCTATCTTTCTTGTCCAGACCGTAGGCCAGTGCAGCGGCGGTCGGCTCGTTGATAATGCGCAGAACCTCAAGGCCAGCGATCTTGCCGGCGTCTTTGGTGGCCTGACGCTGAGCGTCGTTGAAGTAGGCAGGCACGGTAATCACGGCCTTGGTCACTTCATCACCCAGATAACCTTCGGCGGTTTCCTTCATCTTCTTCAGGATCAGAGCCGAAATTTGCGCGGGGCTGAACTTTTCGTCACGGGCTTCGACCCATGCGTCGCCGTTGCCGCCGTTCACAACGTTGTAGGGCAGGTTTTTCTTGTCCTTTGCGATGTCCGCGTCGTCGAACCGGCGACCGATGAGACGCTTGACGGCAAAGATCGTGTTGTCAGGGTTGGTGACGGCCTGACGTTTCGCAGGCTGGCCGACCAGACGCTCGTCTTCTGCGAACGCAACGATCGACGGCGTGGTACGTGCACCTTCGGAGTTTTCGATAACGCGGGGCTGCTGGCCGTCCATGATTGCGACGCAGCTGTTGGTGGTCCCGAGGTCGATCCCGATGACTTTCGACATGTTTGTATCCCTCATAACTTAGGCGATGTTCCAGGCTCAGGCCCTTTGTGGCACCCTTGCCCGATGTCAGGAGCAGGCTCGCCCGCTCCGGTTCTCGGCGTATATAAGAAGCACATTCGAACCCTGCAAGCGTTGCGCAAGCGCTTTGTGTGACAAATTTGCCTCAACAGAATAAGGCGACCGAAAGAATGGCATTTTCGCAGGAGCTGGAGCTGAACGGAGTGCGGATTATCCAAGGTGCCTTGGATGCCGAAGCTCAGGCCGTGCTACTCGAAGATATCCGGGGTATTCTGCGCGCGGCGCCATTGTTCCAGCCGGTGACCCCAACGGAGCGACCCCTGTCGGTCAGAATGAGTGCCGCCGGTGAATATGGCTGGGTGTCTGACCGCAAGGGCTATCGCTACGAGGCGCGTCATCCCTCGGGCAAGCCGTGGCCACCCATCCCGCCCTCACTCTTTTTGCTTTGGGAAAAATACTCACATTCCGACCGCATGCCAGAGTGTTGTCTGGTGAATTGGTACGCGCCCGAAGCCAAAATGGGCTTGCACCAAGACAAAGACGAAGCGGATCTGACTCAGCCGGTCCTGTCGATTTCTCTCGGAGATGAGGCGCGCTTTCGCGTCGGAGGTCAAAACCGTAGGGATCCTACGCGGTCGGTCTGGCTCAAATCCGGAGATATTGCGGTTCTGCAGGGGGCGTCCCGTCTGGCATTTCACGGGGTTGATAAAAGCCGCCCGAAGTCGAGCAGGCTCATGCCCAACGGTGGACGCGTGAACCTGACATTGCGTGTTGTGACTTAGCGCCGCGCACTCCAGCTGGCAGAGGCGTGCTTGCGGGTAAAAAATTCGCCCATAAGTCCGATCACCAGCAAAATCAGACCGACGACGATTGGATAAATGATCGAGCTGTTGTGCGGGTTGTAATTGATAAAAATGAAACCGCGCGCTTGGTCGATGGCGTGGAACAGCGGGTTCCAGTCGAACATCTTGAGCATGAATGTCGGCAGAGTATTGGCCACAAACATCTTGCCCGAGGCGATCATGTTTGCGCGCTGATAAATCTGAGTCAGGATTGACGAAAGCTGCGGTGCCCAGGGTTTCAGAGCCACAAGGCACATTCCGACCGCCGCTCCTGTGAAGAATGCCAACAGTAGCATCCCCATTGCGCCGACGGGATCCTGGATTTCGATCGGGTTTACGATCACATGATACAGAAAGAGCACGGTGAGCAGCGAGATCACCTGAATATACAGTGCTCCGAGAAGCGATGCGAGAATCGAGATGATCGTCGTCATCGGCGCATGTTTCATCATAGGAGAGGCAGGCCCCTCCGAGCTTGTCACGGCACTTACGGCTTTGATGTGGCACATGAACAGGAAAATGCCGGACATCATGTAAAGCAGAAAGTCACCGCGGATGGCGGATTGCCTTATGCCCAGAATGACAAAGAACAGGTAGAAAGACGCCACCATGACCACCAGCTGCAACATGTTCACCAGAATTGCGAACAAGGCATTGCTGTGGGTCTTGCGCACGTCACGCACCGCAGTGTGATAAATCACATCCGCCATGGACAGGGCTTTGCGCCAAGAGCTTTGGTATGGTTGCGTCTGCCCGATCATGCCGCTGTCTTTCACATCTTGCGCCAAGGAATAGCAGGGAATTCTTGATGCTCCCTTTCCAAGCAGGATAAGAGAAAGCCGTACATTGAACAACTCTGCCATGTGGTTAAAGGAAATATCTCTATGGATTACGCACAATTGACTTCAGTCCTGCGGCGTCTTGCGCTCGAAGCGGGCGACAAGATCATGGAGATTTACAACTCTGACGATTTCGAAGTGAAGTCAAAGAGCGATGAAAGTCCTGTCACAGCAGCTGATGAAGCGGCGGATGAACTGATTTCTGCTGGCCTGCGCGCAGAATTTCCCGAGATCGCTTTGGTGACCGAAGAGCAGTCGGACAGCCATAATTTGGACGTCGACACGTTCCTGATCGTTGACCCACTGGATGGCACCAAAGAATTCATCAATCGTCGCGGCGACTTCACCGTGAACATCGCTCTGGTGGAAAATGGCGTACCGACCCGCGGTGTCGTTTATGCGCCTGCCCGTGACCGCATGTTCTTTACCCTAGCGGATGGCGCCACAGTCGAGGAAATGGGCCCCTTTGACAAAGACACTGTTGGCGAGACCAAATCGCTTTCTGTTGCTGAGTCCGATAACAATGCCCTGATGGTTGTCGCATCAAAATCGCACCGTGATCAGGCGACCGACGATTACATCAACAAATATTGCGTCAAGGATTCTAAGAGCGCGGGCAGCTCGTTGAAGTTCTGTCTTGTCGCAACTGGCGAAGCGGACCTGTACCCTCGTCTTGGTCGAACAATGGAATGGGACACTGCAGCGGGTCAGGCTGTCCTTCATGGTGCAGGCGGTAAAGTTGTTGTTTTTGATACGCATGAGCCTCTGCAATACGGCAAAGAGGGGTTCGGAAATCCCTTCTTCATCGCATACGCTCCTGCTGTCGAATTGAAGGCCTGAGCTTTTGCTGCCTTCGGTCAGCGTCGTTGTCGTCAGTCAGGGTCGAGAGACCCTGCTGGCGCGCTGTCTGAAAGCGCTTTCCCAGCAGCAACGCGTCCGTGCTGAAGTCATTGTTGTTACGAGCGACCAAGCGGTTGAATATCTGTCGGAAAAGGGTTGGACGGACCGCGTGAAAGTGGTCCGCATGAACGACGAAAACATCTCGGTCGCGCGAAACCGCGGCATTGATGAAGCATCAGGGGATGTCGTCGCTTTTATCGATGACGATGCAGTGGCTGAACCGGGCTGGCTTTACTATCTTCTACAGCCTTTCGTGGATGCTGGCGTTGATGCAGCGTCTGGTTTCACGATCGGGCGCAATGGTTTCAGCTTTCAATGGAAGGCGGAAACCATTGATGCTGCGGGCGTGAGCCATCCTTTGGCGGTGCCAGAAGATAGGATCTCTGTTTTTACATCTAAGCCCGAGCGCGCAATCAAGACCATCGGTACGAACATGGCGGTTCGACGAGAGGCCTTGCTCGCGCTGAATGGTTTCGATCCGCGTTATCGCTTCTATTTGGACGACAGTGATCTGGCGATGCGTTTGGCTGCGCGGTCAGCTAAACTGGCGATTGTCCCCATGGCGCGAGTCCACCACGCGTTTGCTCCAAGCAGGCGGAGATCGCCCCAGCGAGTGCCGAAAACACTCTATGAAATTGGGGCCAGTCAGTCTGTCTTCACGAAGACGCACCTCTCGCCCGAGTTAATCCAGAGTGCCGGGCGGGATTTTTGCAAAGCTCAGAAGCAGCGTTTGATAAAGCTCATGCAGGCAGGTGCTCTGGGGCCAGAGGAAGTGGCCTTCCTCATGGTGACTTTGGAAGATGGCTTGCTGGATGGAAGGTCGCGCAAAGCCGTTGAACGCGGGCTAGTCCGGGCAAAAGCTGACCGGTTTTTCCCGTTGGTTGATTCGCAAAAGTGCGCAATTTTTGTGCAGAGCGGCCGTATTTTTGGGCGCAAGTCTCTGAACCAAAGGGCCAAGGACGCCGTGGACGCAGGAGAGCTGGGGATTGTCATAGAGCTTTCACCAACTGCGCTCTACCATTGTCGGTACTATGATGATGCAGGATTTTGGAAACAACGCGGGGGGATATGGGGGAAAAGCCTTCGTTCCCAATCGCTTTTCAGGCTTTCGACCTTTCAGACGCGTGCGCGCGCAGAAATTCGCCAATTTTTACGAGAATTCCGGCTTGATGGTTCCGACCATGGAACCTAGGCTGCGCTTATTGTGTTAGATCTTTGAGCCGCTTTGCGGCAATGATATTCTTAGTTTATCGTCGATCTTCATTCGACAGTTTGTAAGTCGAATTGAACCCGGCAAATGGAAGGCCCATTTACATGAACAACAAAGTTACCAAAGCAGTTTTCCCCGTTGCAGGTCTTGGAACGCGGTTCCTTCCTGCCACCAAGTCGGTGCCTAAAGAAATTATGACCTTGGTCGATCGCCCTCTCATCCAGTATGCGATTGATGAGGCGCGCGCAGCAGGTATCGAAGAATTCATCTTTGTCACGTCGCGCGGCAAGAGTGCCCTCGAAGATTACTTCGATCGCGCGCCTGAGCTTGAGGCAAACCTCAAGGCGAAGAACAAAACCGAATTGATGAAAGTGCTGGACAGCACAAACATGGACAGTGGCGCGATCGCGTACGTCCGTCAGAATCAGGCGCTCGGCCTGGGTCACGCGGTATGGTGCGCCCGCCGCCTGCTGGGGAACGAGCCTTTCGCTGTTCTGCTGCCTGATGACGTTATTCAAGCTGACAAACCCTGTCTGCAGCAGATGGTCGAAGCTTATGCTGAGACTGGCGGCAACATGGTTGCAGCCATGGAAGTCCCCCAAGACCGTGTGTCGGCCTATGGTGTACTGGACGTCAAAGAAGACATGGGCAATATCGTGTCCGTGAATGGTATGGTCGAAAAACCCAAGCTTGAAGATGCGCCTTCCAATCTCGCTGTGATCGGTCGCTATATCCTGAGCCCCAAAGTGCTTGAAAATATTGACACAATGGAAGCTGGCGCCGGTGGCGAACTGCAGTTGACCGACGCAATCGCGAAAGAAATCACGGACAGCGACAACGTTTACGGATACCGCTTCAAAGGCGAACGCTATGACTGTGGATCGAAATCTGGCTTCCTGCAGGCGACGGTCGCCTTTGGCTTGGCGCGTCCCGATCTGCGTGATGATCTCGAACATTACCTCGAAGACATGATGGCCGCTCGCAAGGCTGCTCAGTAATTGGAACTGACACGTGACAAATGTTATTGTAACCGGGGGTGCGGGCTACATCGGCTCGCACGCTTGCAAGGTATTGAGGAACGCAGGCTTTACGCCTGTCACCTTCGACAACATTTCAACCGGCTGGGAAGAGGCGGTGAAATTCGGCCCTTTCGAAAAAGGTGACTTGCTTGATCGCGCTCGCGTCGACGAAGTTTTTGAAAAGTATAAACCTGTAGCTGTCATGCACTTTGCCGCCTTTAGCCAAGTCGGCGAGAGCATGAAAGATCCCGGCATGTACTGGCGGAACAATGTGCAGGGGTCGCTGACCCTGATCGAAGCAGCGGCCGCTGCTGGCTGCCTCAACTTCGTGTTCAGCTCTACCTGTGCCACCTATGGCGAACAGGACGGCGTCATGCTTGACGAAGAATGTGCGCAGTATCCGATCAACTCCTATGGTGCGTCCAAGCGCGCCATTGAGGATATTCTGGCGAACTTTGACGACGCCTATGGACTGAAGAGCGTGATTTTCCGCTACTTTAATGTTGCGGGCGCCGACCCAGAGGCAGAGGTGGGCGAGTTCCACCAACCTGAAACGCACCTTATCCCTGTGATGCTAGATGCCATTGCTGGCAAACGTCCTGCTTTGACGATTCACGGGACTGATTACGACACTCCCGATGGGACGTGCGTCCGAGATTACGTGCACGTCATGGATCTGGTAGAGGCGCATGTTCTGGGTGTGAAATGGCTATTGGACGGCAAAGGAAGTCGTGTCTTCAATCTGGGGACCGGATCAGGCTTTTCTGTTCGCGAAGTTATTGATCACTCCCGCGCGGTGACCAATCAAGACGTACCCTACGAAGAGGGCCCGCGCCGCCCTGGTGATTGTGTGAAGCTTGTATCTGGTTCCAAACGGGCGTTGGATGAACTTGGGTGGGAGCCCAAGCTTTCTACGTTGGAGCAGATGATTGGCGACGCATGGCGTTGGCACCAAACGGGCCACTACAACAAATAAGGCTTCGCGCCTTCTGGACCTGACGCGGCTTCTGAGCCGCTCAGGTCGCACTTTGACCGGCGTTGACCGTGTTGAGCGTGCCTATCTCTGTGCTTTTCTGGATAGCGATGTTCCGTGTTACGGCTTGGTTAGAACTAAGCTGGGGTACATTCTGTTAGGCAGTCAGGGCATGGAGGCAATGCGTGCCGGTTCTGTAGACGGCCGCTTGGTGGCGGGTCTGCTGCCAGTTTTGCGCAAAAGAGCTTTGGGGCGACAACCCAAAGCACTGCTGGCGAAAATGCTCCGTAAACACCTTCCTGCTGGAACCATCTATGTGAACACAGGACACAGCAACCTGTCCAAGCGCGTGGTGCACGCAGTGCGCAAAGTGCCGGACTCACAGATTGCAGTTCTAATCCATGACACCATCCCACTGGACTTCCCCGAATACCAAGCAGAAGGCGCAACGGAGCGGTTTCAGAAATTCCTCGCTCGGGCGTGCCGCGAAGCCGATTTGCTGATTTATAATTCAGAGCAAACGAGGGCCGATGTGGCGCGATGGTGCCCGGTGCATCCCCAAGGTATTGTTGCGCATTTGGGAATAGACTTTGCCGCGCCGGAACCCCGAGAGCTGCCAGAGGGGGTGCCGCCAGTGGGGCCGTACTTTCTAACTGTGGGCACCATTGAGCCTCGTAAAGCGCATGCCCTTTTGTTGGATGTGTGGGATGAACTCAGGCGGACGTTGGGGCCAGAGACACCGACATTGCTGATCTGTGGCTCGCGTGGTTGGAAGAACGAATCGGTATTCAACAGGCTGGATGCGCTTGGGCCAAATGATCACATCAAAGAGATCGCAGGGCTGACAGATGGTGCGATTGCTGCCTTGATGAAGGGGGCGACTGCCCTATTGTTTCCCAGCTATGCAGAGGGCTTTGGTTTGCCTCCTGCGGAGGCAGCTCATCACATTACGCCTATTGTATGTAATGACTTACCGATTTATCGAGAATTTCTGGGAAATATACCCATTTACGCGCCCTCGGGTGATGCTAAACTTTGGTATCGGGCTGTTATAACGGCTTACGAAAACGCGCTCTCGGAGAATTCCGGCCCGAGTGCAGAAGCGAAACAGTGGTCGCCTCCGACGTGGGAGGCACATTTCGAGAGGGTGCTTCGTCTGATCTGACGAAGAATTCTGCCCTCTTTTACAAGGGGGTAGATTGGGCGCCATCCAATCATACGGACTGCGGCTTGAGCGAAAACGCTGGCGCTATCGCGCCATGCGGAAAAGCCGTGAGCTGTCCCCTTTGGTTAACCGCACTGCCTATATCCGGGAGGGAGACCTTCTGGTCTTCTGTACGCTTCGGAACGAAGCCAAGCGTCTGCCATACTTTCTGGAATACTACCGTGGCCTCGGGATCAATCATTTCCTATTTGTGGACAATGACAGTACGGACGGATCTGCCGATTTTCTGGCCGAGCAGCCGGATGTATCGGTCTGGCGCACAAATGCCAGCTACAAGCGTGCCCGCTTTGGCATGGATTGGATTAACTGGTTGTTGATGAAGTACGGTCACGAACACTGGTGCCTGACCGTCGATCCTGATGAATTCCTGATCTATCCATTCTGCGATACGCGGCCCCTGCGTGCTTTGACGGACTGGTTGGATGCGTCGTCAATCAAGTCGTTTGGCGCAATGCTTCTTGATATGTACCCAAAGGGGCCATTGGGAACTCTGCCGTACCGCGCAGGGCAGGACCCGCTCGATATCGCAATGTGGTTCGACAGTGGGAACTACACCATTGAGCGGAACCACAAATACGGCAACCTCTGGATTCAGGGTGGGCCACGCGCGCGTGTGTTCTTTGCTGACGCACCAGAGCATGCGCCGGCACTCAACAAGGTTCCCTTGGTGAAGTGGGACAACCGCTATGCCTATATCAGTTCAACCCACTCGCTTTTGCCTCGTGGCTTGAACTTGATTTATGACGAGTGGGGCGGCGAGAAATCATCGGGCGTTCTGCTGCATACCAAGTTCCTTGATACCTTCGTCCACAAGGCCGAAGAGGAATTGGAACGCGGACAGCACTATGCGGGCAGCCGTGAATACAAAGTTTACGCAGAGCGTGGCCAAACCAGCCCCGATTTGTGGTGCACTTGGTCAGAGAAATACATCAACTGGCGCCAGCTAGAGATTCTGGGCCTCATGTCCAAGGGGAACTGGGCATGACGCTGGGTGTCATTCTTCTCGTCCACAACGCACTGGATCGCGTTGAACAGGTTGCGCGTCATTGGGCTTCGCACGGAGTGCCGGTGGTGATCCACGCCGACGCGCGGATGTCAAAGTCCCGCTATCAGATGCTGATTGACGGTCTGGACGACTTGCCGAACATTCGGTTCAGCACGCGCCATAAATGCGAGTGGGGCACTTGGGGACTGGTGGCGGCCTCTCAGTCGGCAGCCGAGGTGATGCTCGAAGAGTTCCCGCAGGTCCGGCACGTCTATCTGGCGTCTGGCTCATGCCTGCCACTGCGCCCCGTGGAGGAACTGGTGCAGTACCTGGCAGAGCGTCCGAATACAGATTTCATCGAGTCTGCTACGCTGGCGGATGTGCCTTGGACGATTGGAGGGTTGGACAACGAACGCTTCACCCTGCGCTTTCCGTTCTCATGGAAAAAGAACCGACGGCTTTTTGATCTAGCGGTCGATTTTCAGCGCCGGTTTCGGATGCATCGCGACCTGCCGGATGGACTGATTCCACACATGGGAAGTCAGTGGTGGTGTCTGACTCGCCAAACCCTGACGGCCATTCTGCAGGACCCACGCCGCGGGATCTATGAGCGCTTCTTTAAATATGTGTGGATTCCAGACGAATCCTACTTCCAGACCTTGGTCCGCCTCTATTCGCGGGACATTCAGAGCCGGTCTCTGACCCTTTCGAAGTTCGATTTCCAAGGCAAACCACACATCTTTTATGATGACCACTTGCAGCTTTTGCGACGTTCCGACTGCTTTGTCGCGCGCAAGATTTGGCCTTATGCAGACCGACTCTACAGCGCGTTTTTGACACCTCAGCCGGATGCTTTGAACCGAACAGAGCCGAACCCCGGCAAAATCGACCGGATTTTCGCCAAAGCGGTCGAGCGTCGGACTCAGGGCCGGACGGGCCTCTACATGCAGAGTCGGTTTCCGAACCCCGATTGGGAAAACGGCTTCACCGCTTCGGAATACTCCGTATTTGAAGGGTTCACCGAGCTGTTCGAAGATTTCGAAAGCTGGCTTGCACGCCTAACGAGTGCGCGCGTCCATGGCTATCTGTTCGGTCCAGACCGCGTTCACTACGAAGGCGACGTGAGGGTCATCAACGGCGCCATGACGGATTCCGCAAAGCTGCGTGACCGAAATCCGAGTGCATTTCTGACCAACCTCGTATGGAATACGCGAGGGGAGCGTCAGTGTTTTCAGGTCAGCCCTGCGGACCACATCCAGCAGGTTGAATGGGATATCGCAAAGGATCCCAATGCACAGATTTCAGTGATCACCGGCGCATGGGCCGTCCCACTGTTCCGATCAAATCTGGATTTCTCGGAGATCCGACGCACTGCGGCCGAGTTGCAACGCAGAGAAAGCCGACATCTGGACGTGCTTCGCTCGCCTTATGCCAAGGCGCGCATCCATATCTGGAGCCTCGCTGAATTTGTTGAGGCACCGATGGAGCCCTTGCAAGCGATCATCAGTGAAATCGGGCAGACTGATAAACGTCGCCTTACAGAAGCGCCGAAGATGGTCGATCTTGCTGGATTCGCACAATTCCTACAGAATCTAAAAAATCAGGGCATGCACCCCTATCTAACCGGCGATTTTCCGAACACACTCGAAGAGCGGGAGAAACCGCGCAAACCGCGTAAACCCTATTTGGTAAAGTAAATTTCTATGTCGTCAAAATTCGATTTGTTTGTTGTCTTGGCTGAAATGCGAACGGGCAGCAACTTTCTCGAGACGAACCTGAATGCTCTGGACGGTGTTAGCTGTCATGGCGAGGCGTTCAATCCGTTCTTCATCGGCTACCCCAATGCCGACGAGGTTCTGGGCATCACGCAGGATAAACGCGAGGATGATCCGGATCACTTGCTGGATGCGGTGCGCGGTGCTGAGGGGCTAAATGGCTTTCGCTATTTTCACGATCACGACCCGCGCGTGATTGATGGGCTTCTGGCCGATCCGCGATGCGCCAAGATTATCCTGACTCGCAATCCGGTCGAAAGCTATGTGTCTTGGAAGATCGCGCAGGCGACTGGTCAGTGGAAACTGACTGATGCCAAAAACCGCCGAGACGGGCAGGCGGAATTCAAAGGCGACGAGTTCATTAGCCATATCGAGACGCTGCAAGCCTTTCAAACGAAGGTGCTGCGGGCGCTGCAAACCACTGGGCAGACGGCGTTCTATGTTGCCTACGAGGATTTACAGGACGTTGATGTGATGAACGGGATGGCTGCGTTCTTGGGTGTCGATGCGCGCCTTCCGGAACTGGATAAGAAGCTGAAAAAGCAAAACCCTGCGCCTCTGTCGTCGAAGGTGGCGAACTTCGATGAGATGGAGAGCGCGTTGTCGCGACTTGATCGTTTTGATCTGACGCGCACCCCGAATTTCGAGCCACGCCGGAATGCCATGGTCCCGACCTATGTGGCTGCGGCCGAAGCGCCCCTTCTGTTCTTGCCGCTGCGATCGGGGGTAGAGGATGCGGTGTGTGACTGGATGGCCGCGCTGGACGGCGTGCAAGTCGACGCATTACTGAGCGATTTCACTCAGAAGCCTTTGCGCAAGTGGAAGCGCGTGAACCGAGGACATCGCACCTTTACGGTGGTCACGCATCCGCTGACCCGTGCGCATCGCGTGTTTTGCGAGCGTATTTTGGGGACTGGCCCCTGCGCCTTTGGCGAAATTCGCGAGGTTCTGCGGAAACGCTACAAATTGCCGATCCCCAAGAAGGGCGCTGGCGAAGCGTATGCTGCTGCTGCGCACCGGCTGGCGTTCCTAGGGTTCTTGCAGTGGCTCAAGGGCAATCTGGCAGGGCAGACGAGTATCAGGGTCGACCCCGGTTGGGCGTCGCAGTCGCAGATGATCCAAGGCTTTGCCGAATTCAATTTGCCTGACCTGATTGTCAGGGAAGAACAGATTGAACTGGGGCTGACGCAAGTGTGCCAGCAGATTGGTCGAGATATGACTGCGTTTTCGGGCGTTGCAGAGCCGGATAGCCCGGTGCCGCTCGCAGAGATCTACGACGACGAAATAGAAAGCGCGTGCAAGGAAGCTTACACGCGCGACTACATGATGTTGGGCTACGGCCCCTGGAATAGACGAGGTCAGGCCGCTTGATTGGCCTGATCTTCGGTCAGCACCGCGTGCAGCGTGACCGCTTCGTGATTGGCGCGCAGCTTGGTTCGCATGGCCTGGTCTTTCAGCGTACGTGACACGACGGCTAGGGCTTTGAGGTGCTCGACCCCAGCGTCTTCGGGCGCGAACAGCGCAAAGACAAGATCGACAGGCTTACGATCCACCGAGCCGAAATCCACGGGCTTTTCCAGACGCAGAAACACGCCCTGAACACGGTCAATCTCTGCCAGACGGGCATGGGGCAGGGCAACGCCATGGCCCACACCTGTCGGGCCAAGGCTTTCGCGTTCCACCAGCGCCTCGACGGCGCGGGCGCTGGGGATGCCCAAAGCTGCCTCAGTCAGGTCTCCGATATCCTGAAACAGACGTTTTTTACTAGAACAACCAATAAGGGTCTTCACCGCCTGCGGCGACAGAATATCTGAGATTTGCATGAGTTCGCTTTTGCCTAGGGCTTTCGCGGCGTTATTGTCCGGTGCTACGGGGATCGATCCAGCCGATGTTCCCGTCATCCCGGCGATGTACAACGTTTACGCCACCATGTTTCTCGTTTCGGAAGACCAGCATTTGCGAGCCAGCCAGTTCCATCTGCATTACCGCCTCGCCAACTGACAGCGAGGGAACTTTCGTCTCCATCTCGGCGACGATAATCGGCTGCAGGCTATCAGGCTCCACCGCCTCTTCGTCCTGCGCATCTGCGGCGAGGATATACGAGGAAGCACCGATAGTTTCAACAGGGCTTGTGCGATCCTTGTGATGGTCCTTCAGGCGGCGTTTGTAGCGACGCAACTGCTTGTCCATCTTCTCTGCGCAGTCTTCGAAAGTTGCGTAGATTTCGGTGCTATGAGCCCGTGCGGCGGCGTTCAAACCAGTCGACAGATGCACCGTGCATTCGCAGACAAATTCGTGCCCCGACTTCGAGAAAGTGACCTGCGCATCGGTTGGGCGTTGCGAGTACTTTTCCAGTACCTCACCCAGTCGATCTTTAACGTGGGTGGTCAGTGCTTCGCCAACGTCGATCTGTTTTCCGGTGATTTGATACCGCATGGTCTTTTCCTTCTTATGTGCAAGGACGGACCGCCCGCGCGGGGTACTTGGTCCGTACAGTTGCGTGGGGATATTGAGCGACCTGTCCCTGACCCGAGTGCTCGGGAAGGCTATGCAGGATTGACCTCATATGGCGACAGGTCTGGCTCATATGACCATTTGGTGACAGTCCGAGGGGAACTGTCAATCGTTTCTCGCAAAAGAATTTTGTGATCGGCTTGGCTTAGCTGATGCGGAAATCGCGGCCCAGATAGACGCGGCGCACGTTTTCGTCTTTGACGACCTGATCGGGGGTGCCGGACATCAGCACGCGCCCATCATGAAGAATGTAAGCGCGATCAACGATTTCCAAGGTTTCGCGCACATTGTGATCCGTGATCAGAACGCCGATTCCCCGCTTTTTGAGGTCGGAAACCAGATGACGGATGTCTCCGACAGAGATTGGATCTACACCAGCAAAAGGTTCGTCTAGTAACAAATACTTGGGATTCGCCGCAAGGCAGCGCGCGATCTCGACCCGGCGACGTTCACCACCTGACAGGGCGAGCGCGGGGGCGCGGCGCAGGTGCTCGATCGAAAAATCGCTCAGCAATTCTTCTAGCCGTTCGCGGCGGGTGTGGGGGTCGGATTCGGCAATTTCCAGAATCGCGGCGATATTGTCCTCGACACTTAGGCCGCGGAAAATCGACATCTCTTGGGGCAGATAGCCGATACCCAGCTTGGCACGGCGGTACATTGGAAAGCGCGTGACCTCGGCGCCATCAATGGTCACTCGGCCGCCTTCGGGGGCGACCAGACCAGCGATCGCATAGAAACTGGTGGTTTTGCCCGAACCGTTGGGCCCCAACAGGGCCACGACCTCTCCGCGATGCAAAGACATGCTGACATCACGGATGACGACACGCTTGCGGTAACTCTTGCGAAGGTTCTGGATCTGAAGGCCCGCAGAGCCTTCGGACACGGTCAGCTCGGGCGAAGAGCTCATTGGCTTGAGCCCGGATTGATGATCGTGCGCACGCGGCCCGTCATCTGAGCTGTGTTGTCCGACAGATTGATTCGGGCCTCATTGCCACTCAGGACGTTCCGGCCTTGGGTCAGCAGAACGCTGCCAGACAGAATTACGTAGTCGCTCTCGACGTTGTACTCAGCGGTTTCGCCCTCGGCGGCGTCTTCGCCAGACGTCATGGTCACGCCGCCTGTGGCCAAGACCTTGGCAATGCCATCTTCGACCTCTGGGGTTGCGGCGTCATCTTCGCGATATGTGACTTCGACGCGGGGCGCGGTCATGCGCATCTTGTCCTGCACAATCTCGACATTGCCAACAAAGACGGCGGTATTCGCAGTGTCATTCACCTCTAGCGAATCCGCGACAACCTCAATCGGGGCGTCGGTATTTTGGTCGGATGCGCCAAATGCAGTCTGCATCCCTTGGGCCAGAACCGGCAGAGGCAGCATCACACACAGGGCCATTACCTTGCGAAACATTATTGTTGCTCCTCTGATCCTTTGGAATTGCCCGTGTATATCAGGCGAACCCCGTCTTCGAAAACAGCTAGAATGCCGTCCTGATTTTCCGGCACCGTAAGGTGCATGCGTCCCGCTTGCAAATCACCGAACGGACCGGTGCCCGTGATTGGGCCGGGGCTGGTGATGTCTGTGCGGTTCATCGCCGAGATCATTTCGTCAGACCGCAGTTTGTATCCGTCAGACGTGTCAATGGCCACGTTTCCGGTCAGCGTCAGGGTTTTCGTCCCCTCGATCCGTCCCGAATCAGAGCTCATGTCGATGGTCGTACCGTCGGTCCGCTTGAGCCGCGCGACGATGTTTTCGGCAGTGCCGCCGTCCCCGTCCAGAACAGGCGCGGCCGACTCGGCGACAATGGTTAGGGCAGAGCCGTCCTCGGTCGTGGTGGCGTAGTTGGGTTTGCTGAGGCGCTGTTCGCGCAGACGCTCTTCCAGATCAATATCGGCAAAGGGGATCGCAGCCTCTGGGTCGATCTGACGGGAGAACAGGAACACGGTCGACAATAGACCAAGGGCCACCATCGGGAGGATGATCTTGGCCCAAGAGACGATGACCGAATAGGTATTGCGCTGTGAGCCTGCCATCACCCGAACCGAGAAACTAGAACCTAGTGCGAGAAGATGTCGACGTCCGACCAACCCGCGAGGTCTAATTGGGCGCGCGTGGGTAGAAAATCAAAGCATTTTTGCGCGATCTCTGCGCGACCTTCGCGTTCCAACATGCGGTCGAGCTCTTTCTTTAGCTTGTGCAGGTGTAGAACGTCGGACGCGGCATAATCCGTCTGTGCTTTGGTCAATTCGGGCGCGCCCCAATCGCTGGATTGCTGCGCCTTGGAGATGTCGGTGCTCAGCAGCTCTTGCAGTAGGTTCCGCAGGCCATGGCGGTCCGTATAGGTGCGGACCAGTTTGCTGGCGATTTTCGTGCAATAGACAGGGGCGGCCAGAGCCCCAAAAGTGTTGTACATCGCTGCAATGTCGAAGCGACCGTAATGGAACAGCTTCAGCACATCGGGATTTTCCAAGAGACGACACAGGTTGGGGGCTTCGGTCTGTCCTTTTTCAATCTGGACCAGATGTGCGTTCCCGTCACCAGAGGACAATTGCACAACACATAGGCGATCGCGATGTGGCACTAACCCCATGGTTTCGCAGTCAATTGCGACTGCCGGACCAAGGTCAAGCACATCTGGTAGATCTTGCTTGTACAGAAAGTTTGCCACGTTTCCTCCAGTCGTTAAACTAGGAGGAAATGGTGCCCAGGAGAGGACTCGAACCTCCACGTCCATACGGACACTAGCACCTGAAGCTAGCGCGTCTACCAATTCCGCCACCTGGGCAGGTGTCGTGGGGCGGCTTCTACGCCTAGCGCCTAGGGGCGTCAACAGCTTTTTTCGGGGGAAATGCAAATTGTTTGAATGCGCTTGTTTGACCCCCTGCGCGGCGCTACTAAAGACCCCAACGAATATTGGCCGGAGGCTATGACAATGGCGCAGCTCGTCACCATTTTTGGCGGATCAGGTTTTGTCGGGCGCTATATTGCCCGTCGTTTGGCTCAGCAGGGGTACCGCGTGCGCGTGGCGGTGCGTCGCCCGAACGAGGCCGGCTTTGTACGCACCTATGGTGTTGTCGGTCAGGTCGAGCCCATTCTGTGCAACATCCGCGATGATGCCAGTGTTGCGGCGGCGGTTGCGGGTGCAGATGCAGTCGTGAACTGCGTTGGTATTCTGGCGGAAAGCGGCAAGAACCAGTTCGACACAGTTCAGACCGAAGGTGCCGCGCGTGTGGCGCGTCTGGCAGCCGAAGCTGGCATCAACCGTATGGTCCAGATCTCTGCGATTGGCGCGGACGAAAACAGCCCCAGCGAATACGCCCGTACCAAAGCGGCAGGCGAAGCAGCGATTCAAGAGCATATGCCAAGTGCTGTGATCCTGCGTCCCTCGATCATCTTCGGCAACGAAGACGAGTTCTTTAACCGCTTTGCTGGCATGATCGGTCCGGTCATTCCCGTCGTGGGCGGCAGCACCAAATTCCAGCCGGTCTATGTGGACGACGTTGCCGCGGCTGCAGTCAAAGCGATCAACGGCGATGTGCCCGCTGGTGTCTATGAGCTGGGTGGACCGGACGTCCGTACGTTCCGCGAGCTGATGCAGGACATGCTGGGTGTGATTCACCGCCGCAAGATGATCATCGGTGTTCCATTCTTTGCGGCGTCGATCATGGGCAGCGTGCTGGATTTCGTGCAGACCATTACCTTGGGCCTGTTCACCAACGGCATCCTGACCAAAGATCAGGTTCAGAACCTGAAGTCGGACAACGTGGTGTCCGAAGATGCCAAGGGCTTTGAGGCGTTCGGCATCGTGCCGACCAACTATCACGCTGTTCTGCCGGATTATCTGTGGAAGTTCCGTCCTTCGGGTCAGTACGACGCGATCAAGGCATCGGCCAAGAACATGCGCGGCTAACCTGCGCTGCATCCAGATAAGACAAAGGGGCCCGCGCGGCCCCTTTTTTGTTGGCTTGTTTCGGGGTTAGCCCGTGTAAGCCCAGATCAGCAGACCGATTCCAAAGACGAAGCGGTAGATGACATAGGGCGTGAAGCTGACGCTGCGCAGAAGGCGCATCATGAGGGTCAGTGCGAGCAGAGCCGAGATAAAGGCAAAGACCGCAGCGATGGCCCCGTCCTTGGCGGCAGAGGCGTCTGCGGTTGCAACAACCTCGATTCCTAAGAGCGCAGCCGAGGCGAGAATCGTGGGAATCGACATCAGCATCGATATTTTTGCCGCGTCATGGCGATTGTAGCCCATAAAACGGGCACCCGTGATTGTGATGCCGGACCGTGATGTGCCTGGAATCAGGGCGACGGCCTGCCAAAACCCCAGCATGAGCGCGTCGCGTGTGCCCCATTCGCGGGCTTCTTTGGTTTCTGGTCCCTTTTGGTCGGCCCAATAGAGGACAATGCCGAACAAAAGCATCGTCCAGCCAATGACTTTGACCGACCGCATCGCATCATCGAGGCCGGTGACTTTGAGTGCGAGGCCCAATAAAATAACGGGAATCGTCGCGATGATCAGGCTAAAGGCGAGCCGGTCGCCGTCGCTGTTGATCCGTCCGCGCAGGGCGTTCGGCAGGCCGATCAGGCCCGCTTTGACATCGGTCCAGAAGAAGAGAACAACGGCGAAAAGGGTGCCGAAATGCACCGCGACGTCGATGACTTGGCCCTGATCCTCCATGCCGGAGAGGGCGGGTAGTAGAATAAGGTGGCCGGAGGAGGAAATCGGCAAAAATTCCGTGATCCCTTGGATCACGGCGACTAGAAATAAATGAAAGAGGGTCATGCTGCGTCCGCATTGGAAATAAATACTGCCGCTGCAGCATAGGGGGTGCTGATATCTTTGGCGAATATTTCCTTTAGGTCCGTTTCGGACTTAAAAAACGCACCCAAATCGAAAATTTCTGCGCTGCAAAGCCGTAAATTAGAAATTAGGTCAGCACTTATGACTTTTCATCTGATCGATACTGTTTTAATACGCGCTCAACACAGAAACCTTTAGGGAGCTGACCACCATGGCGAAGCAACCCATGCTCAAGTTCGTTAAAGTCGAACGCGACATGCCGACGAAGCGGACTGCAGAAGACCGCAAACAGGACTTCAACGAGATTTATGCCGAGTTCGCAGCCGCCAAGGCGAACGAACAGGCCAGCCGTTGCAGCCAGTGCGGCGTCCCTTACTGCCAGAACCACTGCCCGCTGCATAACAACATTCCCGATTGGCTGAACATGACAGCAACCGGTCGTCTGGAAGAAGCGTATGCGATCAGCCAGTCCACCAACACCTTCCCCGAGATCTGCGGCCGTATCTGCCCGCAGGACCGTCTGTGCGAAGGCAACTGTGTGATT
Organism: Donghicola sp. XS_ASV15; assembly: GCF_041224595.1. NCBI lineage: Bacteria > Pseudomonadati > Pseudomonadota > Alphaproteobacteria > Rhodobacterales > Roseobacteraceae > Donghicola > Donghicola sp. XS_ASV15. The sequence continues at coordinate 157,017 of NZ_JBGFGN010000129.1, forward strand.
GAACAGTCGGGCCACGGCACTGTCACCATCGGCGCGGTCGAGAAATACATCACCGACACCGCGTGGGATAACGGCTGGGTCAAACCCATCGTCCCCGAGGCCGAGCGCACCGAAAGCGTTGGCATCATCGGCGCGGGCCCCGGCGGTCTGGCTGCGGCGGACATGCTGCGCCGCGCTGGCATTCAGGTTACCATCTATGACCGCTATGACCGCGCAGGCGGCCTGCTGACCTACGGTATCCCCGGCTTCAAGCTGGAGAAGGACGTTGTGATGCGCCGTAACAAGCTGCTCGAAGATGGCGGTGTGCGTTTTGTGCTGAACTGCAACGTGGGCGAAGACCTGTCGTTTGAAGAAATCCGCGAGCAACATGACGCGGTGATCATCGCGACTGGCGTGTACAAAACCCGTGATCTGCAAGGCCCCGGTGCCGGTGCAGCGGGTATTGTCCGCGCGATTGATTACCTGACCGCCAGCAACAAGGCATCGTTCGGTGACGAAGTGGCCGAGCTGGTCGACGGCACGCTGAACGCCGAAGGCAAGTCGGTTGTGGTCATCGGTGGTGGTGACACCGCGATGGACTGTGTGCGGACTGCGATCCGTCAGGGTGCGACCTCGGTCAAGTGTCTGTACCGCCGTGACCGCGCCAACATGCCCGGCTCGCAGCGCGAAGTGCAAAACGCCGAGGAAGAAGGCGCAGAATTTGTCTGGCTGGCCGCGCCCAAGGCGTTTGCCGGTGACCCCGTCACCAGCGTTAAGGTTCAGCAGATGCGACTGGGCGCCCCCGATGCGTCGGGCCGTCAGAGCCCCGAAGTGATCGAAGGCGCGGATTTCGACGAATCTGCCGATCTGGTCATCAAGGCGCTGGGCTTCGAGCCCGAGGACCTGCCCAAGCTTTGGGGCACCGATGGTCTGGAAGTGACCCGTTGGGGCACCGTAAAGGCGAACTTTGGCACTGGTGAGACCAGCCTCGATGGCGTCTATGCAGTGGGCGATATCGTCCGTGGCGCGTCGCTGGTGGTCTGGGCGATCCGTGATGGCCGCGATACCGCGCAAGCCATCCTGGAAAAGTTTAACGCCAAGGCAGCCATCGCCGCCGAATAAGGGTCTGGCCCACGTATGGTTCGGGTATGGCACACGTCATGACGTTGTGCCTGCCGCGCCAAGCCAGTGAGATTTGATTAGGGCAACAGCCCTGACCCACCAGCGAAGGAAGGGTTAAAGCAATGCAAAAGTTTGATGAGAACTGGGTCCGCGCCGAGGAAGAAAAGCGCAAGTGGATGGACGAGAACAGCCTCTACCGTGAAGAGGCAGAGCACTCGTCCTGTGGCGTTGGTCTGGTCGTCAGCATCGACGGCAAAGCCAGCCGCAAGGTTGTTGAGGCCGGTATCGACGCGCTGAAGGCGATCTGGCACCGCGGTGCTGTGGACGCAGACGGCAAAACCGGTGACGGCGCGGGTATCCACGTTCAGATCCCTGTTCCGTTCTTCTACGAGCAGATCCGCCGCACCGGCCACGAGCCCAAGAAAGATCAACTGCTGGCCGTTGGTCAGGTGTTCCTGCCCCGCACCGATTTCGGCGCTCAGGAAACCTGCCGGACCATCGTGGAAACCGAAGTCCTGCGCATGGGCTACGGCATCTACGGCTGGCGCCACGTGCCCGTCGATGTGACCTGTCTGGGTGACAAGGCGAACGCGACCCGCCCCGAGATCGAGCAGATCCTGATCTCGAACTCCAAAGGCGTGGACGAAGAGACCTTTGAGCGCGAACTATATGTCATTCGCCGCCGCATCGAGAAGGCCGCGTCGGCTGCACAGATCAATGGTCTGTACATCGCGTCGCTGTCCTGCCGCTCGATCATCTACAAAGGCATGATGCTGGCCGAGCAGGTTGCGGTGTTCTACCCCGACCTGATGGACGAGCGTTTCGAATCGTCCTTTGCGATCTACCACCAGCGTTACTCGACCAACACCTTCCCGCAGTGGTGGCTGGCGCAGCCGTTCCGCATGCTGGCGCACAACGGCGAGATCAACACCATCAAGGGCAACACCAACTGGATGAAGAGCCACGAGATCCGTATGGCCTCTTCGACCTTTGGTGACATGGCCGAGGACATCAAGCCGATCATCGCGAACGGTGCGTCGGACTCGGCGGCTTTGGACGCTGTGTTCGAAGTTCTGGTCCGCGCGGGCCGCAACGCGCCAATGGCGAAAACCATGCTGGTCCCCGAATCGTGGTCCAAGCAGGCGGTTGAGCTGCCCGAATCGTGGCGCGACATGTACGCCTACTGCAACGCCGTAATGGAGCCGTGGGACGGCCCCGCCGCGCTGGCCATGACCGACGGTCGTTGGGTTTGCGGTGGTCTGGACCGGAACGGTCTGCGCCCCATGCGCTATGTTGTGACCGGCGATGGCCTGCTGATCGCAGGGTCCGAGGCGGGCATGGTGCCCACCGACGAAGCCACTGTTGTGGAAAAGGGTGCCTTGGGCCCCGGTCAGCTGATCGGCGTCGATATGAAAGAGGGCAAGCTCTACCACGACACCGAGATCAAGGACGCTCTGGCAGGCAGCCAGCCGTTCGGTGAGTGGGTCGGCAAGATCAACGATCTGGACGAAGCGCTGGGTCAGGTGACCGAGAAGCCGATGTTCGAAGGTGCCGAACTGCGCAAGCGTCAGATCGCGGCTGGTTTCAGCCTCGAAGAGCTGGAGCAGATTCTGGCCCCGATGGCCGAAGACGGCAAAGAAGCACTGGCGTCCATGGGCGACGATACCCCCTCGGCTGTTTTGTCGACCAAGTATCGCCCCCTGAGCCACTACTTCCGCCAGAACTTCAGCCAGGTGACCAACCCGCCGATCGACTCTCTGCGCGAATTCCGCGTGATGTCGCTGAAGACCCGTTTCGGAAACCTGAAGAACGTTCTGGACGAATCCTCGTCGCAGACCGAAATTCTGGTGCTGGACAGCCCCTTTGTCGGCAACGCGCAGTGGACTGAACTGCAGAACCACTTCAACGCGACGCTGGTCGAGATCGACTGTACCTTTGCCCCCGGCGCAGACCTGCGCGGCGAGCTGGAGCGTATTCGCGCCGAAGCCGAGGACGCGGTGCGTTCGGGTGCAGGTCACATCATCCTGACCGACCACAAGCTGAGCGCGGACAAAGTCGGCATGCCGATGATTCTGGCGACCAGCGCGGTGCACAGCCACCTGACCCGCAAGGGCCTGCGGACCTTCTGCAGCCTGAACGTGCGTTCGGCCGAGTGTGTGGACCCCCACTACTTTGCCGTACTGGTGGGCTGTGGTGCGACCACTGTGAACCCCTATCTGGCCGAAGATTCGCTGGCCGACCGTATCGAGCGTGGCCTGCTGGAAGGCAGCCTGACCGAGAACGTCAGCCGTTACCGCGACGCCATCGACCAGGGTCTGCTCAAGATCATGGCAAAGATGGGTATCTCGGTGATTTCGTCCTACCGTGGTGGTCTGAACTTCGAAGCTGTGGGTCTGTCGCGCGCCATGTGTGCCGAATACTTCCCCGGCCTGATCAGCCGCATTTCGGGTATCGGTGTCTCTGGCATCCAGAAAAAGGCCGAAGACGTGCACGCAGCGGGCTTCAAGTCGAACCGCGACGTGCTGCCGATCGGTGGTTTCTACAAGTCGCGTCGTCAGGGCGAGACCCACGCTTGGGGTGCAAACAACATGCACCTGCTGCAGTCGGCCTGTGACCGTGGCTCGTTCGAGCTGTGGAAGCAGTACTCGGCGCTGATGAAAGCGAACCCGCCGATCCACCTGCGCGACCTGTTGGACATCAAGCCCTTGGGCAAAGCGATCCCGCTGGAAGAAGTTGAATCGATCACCTCGATCCGCAAGCGTTTCGTGACCCCCGGTATGTCGCTGGGCGCTCTGTCGCCCGAGGCGCACAAGACCCTGAACGTTGCGATGAACCGTATCGGCGCGAAGTCGGATTCGGGTGAGGGCGGCGAAGATCCCGCACACTTCCACCCCGAGCCCAACGGCGACAACCCGTCGGCCAAGATCAAACAGGTGGCCTCTGGTCGTTTCGGTGTGACCGCCGAATACCTGAACCAGTGTGAAGAGCTGGAGATCAAGGTCGCACAGGGCGCGAAGCCCGGTGAAGGTGGTCAGCTGCCCGGCATGAAGGTCACCGACCTGATCGCCCGTCTGCGCCACTCGACCAAGGGTGTGACCCTGATTTCGCCGCCGCCGCACCACGACATCTACTCGATCGAGGACCTTGCGCAGCTGATCTACGACCTGAAGCAGATCAACCCGCGTTGTAAGGTCACCGTGAAGCTGGTGGCGTCGTCGGGCGTTGGCACCATCGCCGCTGGTGTTGCCAAGGCGAAGGCGGACGTGATCCTGATTTCGGGCCACAACGGTGGTACTGGTGCATCGCCTGCGACCTCGATCAAGTACTGCGGCCTGCCGTGGGAAATGGGTCTGACCGAAGCGCATCAGGTTCTGGCAATGAACCACCTGCGTGGTCGCGTGACCCTGCGGACCGACGGTGGCCTGCGCACCGGTCGTGACATCGTCATGGCTGCGATGATGGGTGCCGAAGAGTACGGCATCGGCACCGCGGCTCTGATCGCGATGGGCTGTATCATGGTGCGTCAGTGTCAGTCGAACACCTGCCCCGTTGGTGTCTGTACTCAGGACGAAGACCTGCGTGCGAAGTTCACCGGCAACGCGGACAAGGTTGTGAACCTGATCACCTTCTACGCTCAGGAAGTTCGCGAGATTCTGGCATCGATCGGCGCCCGTTCGCTGGACGACGTGATCGGCCGCGCGGACCTGCTGAGCCAGGTCAGCCGTGGTTCGGCGCACCTGGATGATCTGGACCTGAACCCGCTGCTCATCACTGTCGATGGCTCGGAGCAGATCGAGTACGACCGCAACCGTCCGCGCAACGCTGTGCCGGATACTCTGGACGCGGAAATCGTCAAGGACGCGGCACGCTTCCTTGAGGATGGCGAGAAGATGCAGCTGAGCTACGCGGTGCAGAACACGCACCGTACCGTCGGCACCCGCACCTCGAGCCACATCGTGCGCCGCTTTGGCATGCGCAATAGCCTGCAGGCGGACCACCTGACCGTGAAACTGCGCGGTTCGGCGGGTCAGGCCTTGGGGGCGTTCGCAGCGCCCGGTCTGAAGATCGAAGTGTCTGGCGATGCCAACGACTACGTCGGCAAGGGTCTGTCGGGCGGTACCGTTGTGGTCCGTCCCCCGATGGAAAGCCCGCTGGTCGCCGCTGACAACACCATCATCGGCAACACCGTTCTGTACGGTGCGACCGACGGTTACCTGTTTGCGGCTGGCCGCGCAGGCGAGCGTTTCGCTGTCCGTAACTCGGGTGCGAAAGTGGTGATCGAGGGCTGTGGCAGCAACGGTTGTGAATACATGACCGGTGGTGTGGCTGTGATCCTTGGGTCGATCGGCGCGAACTTTGGCGCGGGTATGACCGGCGGTATGGCCTATCTGTGGGATCCTGAAGGTGTCGCTGAAAAGCACATGAACATGGAGACCTTGGTCACCTGCACCCCGGCGAACCCGCACTGGATTGCGCAGCTGAAAGATCTGGTCGAGCGTCACTACGCCGAGACCAACAGCCGCAAGGCAGGCGAAATCCTGCAGAACTGGGAAGAGAACCTGCCCAAGTTCCTGCAGGTCTGCCCCAAGGAGATGCTGAACAAGATGGCGCATCCGCTGACCGCTGATGGCCAAGAGGCCATCCCCGCCGAGTAAGGCAGAGCAAACCTAAAGATAATGAACCCCGCCGCGGTGTCGCTGGCGGGGTTTTTTTATGCCGAGTGGGTCGGTGGGTTGCAGGTCAGTCAGGCACGATTGCAGCGCGCGCGGCCATGTATTCGGGCAGGGATTCGCGATGGGCCCCGCAGATTCTGATCACGCAGGGGGCCGAGAAAGCCCAAGGCCACCGATCTGGCGCAATGGTGCGGCCTGAGATGAAGATGTTAATCCAGGTAACAGATGTATTTTTGCAATACCGTGCGTGCTGTGTCGCACGCGTCGTCGTTTTTGATTTGCCCAAAGGGACATATTCGTTGGATTTGTTAAAAAAACTAACGGGTATAAAATTACCCATAAGAGCGGCAACCAACAGCAATGCCTACAACGTACACGGATCAGTTCTATCTGTTCGATCCGTATGCGCCTCAGAACTATAGCCGCGACCTGTCGGTCGTGGTTCTGACGTATACGGATTCAAATGATGACGGCGAGTTGACCAACGGAGTTGGCGACACTGTCGATGGTGTCTTGGTCACAGCGGTCTACCGCGGTGACATGATCGATGTCCGCCTTAGTGACGGATCCATCGCTAGATACCGTGGTGCGACCTTTTACCTGGAAGATGGTCGGCGGTATTTCACCCCGACAGACGGACAGGTGCTGCAGGACAGCAGATTTGTAGAGACATCGGGTCTAGTATACGGTTCCAACGAGGTGGCGGTGGGCTCCGACGGCGACATGGGCCCGCCTTGCTTTACCCCCGGTACGCGTATCCTGACGGCGCGGGGCTATCGCAACGTCGAGGATATCGCGATTGGTGATCTGGTTTGGACCAACGACCACGGCATGCAGCCCGTGCGTTGGGTTGGATCGCGAACAGTCGTCGGCTTTGGTGAGTTTGCGCCTGTTCGGGTCAAGGCAGGCGCTTTGGGCAACAAGGTCGATATGCTGGTCAGTCAGCAGCACCGGTTTTTGGTGTCGGGCTGGCAGGTCGAATTGATGACAGGCGAGTCAGAAATGCTGGCACCTGCAAAGCATCTGGTGAATGGCGACGACGTTGTCTTGGCTCCGGCGCGGCAGGTCACGTATATCCATCTGATGTTTGATCAGCACGAGCTGTTGATGGCCGAGGGTGTGCTGACCGAGAGCTTCTTTGCTTCGGGCGATTTTGTGCAAAAGGATGTTGGGGTAAAGGACGAGCTTATGGCGCTGTTCCCCGAGCTTTTCACCGGATCTGTGGGCGGGCAACTCATGGCACGGCCAGCAACAAGGGCTTACGAGGTCACGGCGGCCTTGCACTGAGGCTTGACCGTTGCGCTGGCAGCGGCTTAGTGGCGGTATGGCGAAAAAGAGCAGATCCACCGCAAAGAAGAAAAAACCGAGCCGCAAGCGAAGCGGAGGGTTTCGCGCGAGGCTGCGCACATGGTGGCGGCGCGGACTGCTAGGTCTTGCGCTGCTGCTGGTAGTGGTGATCGTGCTGCCGTCGTTCCTGCCTGTGCCGCAAGGGTTCTATATGCGCTCCGAGGCGCGGCGGCTGGGGGACATTCAGCGGGTCTGGGTCCCGATGGACGAGATTGCCCCCATGATGGCGCGCTCTGTCGTGGCTGCTGAGGATGCGAATTTCTGCAACCACTGGGGCTTTGACATGTCGGCGATCCGCGATGCGATCGAGGATGGCGGCAATCGCGGAGCCTCGACACTGAGCCAGCAGGTGGTCAAGAATGTCTACCTGTGGCAGGGGCGGAACTGGACGCGCAAGGCGCTGGAGGCGCTGATGACCCCGCTGGTCGAGGCGGCGTGGAGCAAACGCCGGATTGTCGAGGTCTACCTGAACGTGGCCGAGTTCGACGAAGGCATCTTTGGCGTCGAAGCGGCCGCCCGCACATATTTCGGCACCACGCCAGAGGATTTGACCGCCCGAGAGGCGGCCTTGCTGGCTGCGCTCTTGCCGAATCCCAAAGAGCGGGACGCCGCCAATCCCAGCCAGTTTGTTGCCCGCCGGGCTTCACAAATTGCGGATGGGGCGGCGACTATCGCAAGAGACGGCCGTGCCGCCTGTTTCGAGGATTGAAAACAGGTCTCTAGACAGGCATTGAAGGTGAAATCCCAACAAGATCGAAGGACGCTATGAATCGCCTCTATCATGTTCCGCTCTCGCCGTTCTGCCGTAAGGTCCGTCTGGTGCTGGCCGAAAAGCGGATCGAGGTCGAGCTGGTCGAAGAGCGCTATTGGGAAATGGACACCGATTTCCTGCGCCGCAACCCAGCGGGCAAAGTGCCTGTGCTGCGCCTGAACGGTAAAATCCTGTCCGAGAGCATGGCCATTTGCGAGTATATCGAAGAGGTCTATCCTGACCCCGCCTTGATGCCCTATTCGCCCGAAGAGCGCTACGAAGTACGGCGGTTGGTCAGCTGGTTCGACGACAAGTTCCATTCCGAGGTCACGCAGAACCTGCTGTACGAGCGGGTGAACAAGAAGCTGATGAAATCGGGCTATCCGGACAGCAAAGCGGTCAAGATGGGCGCGCAGAAGATCAAGTACCACTTGGACTACATGGCGTGGCTCTTGGATCATCGCCGTTGGCTGGCGGGGGACCGGATGACCTTGGCCGATTTTGCGGCGGCGGCGCACCTGAGCGCTTTGGACTATATCAGTGATGTGGACTGGAACCGCAGCGAGGTCGTGAAGGACTGGTACGCGAAGATCAAATCGCGTCCTGCGTTCCGGAGCATTCTGGCTGACCAGATCCCCGGATTTCCGCAGCCGCCCCATTATTCCGATCTGGATTTCTGATCTGTGGCGACGCGGGGGCCAGCCCCCGCACCCCCGGGGTATTTGGGCAAGAAAGAGATGACTGACGCGTTGAAAGCCCGATTGGTGGCGCAGGCGCGGGCCGAGGGATTTTCCGAGGTTCGCGTGTGTCGCCCTTGGGACGTGCCGGAGGTTCTGGCGCGATTGGAGGCGTTTGTCGCGCAGGGCTTTCATGGCCAGATGGGCTGGATGGAAGAGCGGATGTCTTGGCGGGGCGATCCGAGTGCTCTGTGGCCCGAGGCGCGGTCGGTGATTGTGTTGGGCGAGAGTTATACGCCTGCGGACAATCCGATGGACGTGGTGGGACTGCCTGATCGCGGGGCGATTTCCGTGTATGCGCGGGGCAAGGATTACCACGATCTGGTCAAGAAGCGGCTGAAGCGCTTGGCCCGCTGGCTGATTGCCGAAGGCGGCGGCGAGGTGAAGGTGTTCGTGGACACGGCGCCGGTGCCGGAGAAGGCTTTGGGGCAGGCGGCGGGTTTGGGTTGGCAGGGCAAGCACACCAATCTGGTCAGTCGGCAGATGGGGAACTGGTTCTTTATCGGGTCGGTGTTTACGACACTGGATTTGCCGGCGGATGGGGCCGAGGTGGACCATTGCGGGCGCTGTGACCGGTGTTTGCGGGCCTGTCCGACGGATGCGTTTGTTGCGCCTTATCAGATGGATGCGCGGCGGTGCATTTCGTACCTGACGATCGAGCATAAGGGACCGGTGGACGAGGCGCTACGCGGGCGCTTGGGGAACCGGATTTACGGGTGTGATGACTGTCTGGCCGCGTGCCCGTGGAACAAGTTTGCGGTCGAGGCCAGTGACATGCGCTATGCGGCCCGAGAGGGGACTGTGGCGCCGCCGTTGCGCGAGTTGGCCGCGCTGGATGATGCGGCGTTTCGCGAGCGGTTCAGTGGTAGTCCGATCAAACGGATCGGGCGCGATCGCTTCGTTCGAAACGTTCTGTATGCCATCGGGAATTCGGGGGATGCCTCGCTGAAAGAAGTGGCCACCGCGCTGTTAACCGACCCCGATGAGGGCGTGGCCGATGCAGCGCGGTGGGCTGCCTTACAACTAGGATGATTCTATCCTTGTTTCGCGGCGGATACCAGAGGTCTCACTGCCTCGTCATGATAATGTTATAGGGGTTTGCCGAAGGCCTGTGGCGCCCCACATTAGGGAGATCCAAGCAAAGAGGAGTGGTCTGTTGGCCAAGTATACCCGTGACCCCGATGTGATCGCCGCGCTGGAGCCTGACGCCTATTACGTGACCCAAGAGAGCGGCACGGAACGGCCCGGCACAGGGCACTATCTGGGGAACAAGCAAAAGGGCCTCTATGTGGATATCGTCAGCGGGGAGCCGCTGTTCGTGTCCTCGGCCAAATATGAATCGGGCTGTGGGTGGCCGAGCTTCACCCGGCCCGTGAGCGAAGAGTTCATTCAGGAATTGCGCGACACCACCCATGGCATGGTGCGGACCGAAGTGCGCTCGACCTATGGGGACAGCCATTTGGGGCACGTGTTCGATGATGGTCCGCGCGATCAGGGTGGGCTACGGTATTGCATCAACTCGGCGGCGCTACGGTTTGTCCCGCTCGAGGATATGGAGGCCGAGGGGTACGGCGACTTCGTGGCCTTGGTCGAGAAGGAGTAAGAGATATGGCACAAGAGCGCGCAGTTCTGGCGGGCGGCTGTTTCTGGGGGATGCAGGACTTGATCCGCAAGCTGCCCGGCGTAGAGGCCACCCGCGTCGGCTATACCGGTGGGGACGTTCCGAACGCGACCTACCGCAACCACGGCACCCATGCCGAGGGGATCGAGATTCTGTTCGATCCGGCGGTGATCAGCTATCGGCAGCTGCTGGAGTTTTTCTTTCAGATCCACGATCCGACCACGCTGAACCGGCAGGGCAACGATCTGGGCATGAGCTATCGCAGCGCCATTTATTATGTGGATGACGCGCAGAAGGCCGTGGCCGAGGATACCATCGCGGACGTCAATGCCAGCGGCATCTGGCCCGGTACCGTTGTGACCGAGGTGGAGCCCGTAGGCGATTTCTGGGAGGCGGAGCCAGAGCATCAAGATTATCTGGAGCGGTTTCCGAACGGATATACCTGCCATTTCCCGCGTCCCGACTGGGTGCTGCCCAAGCGCGCGGCGGAATAAACGAAAAACCGGCCCTGCGAGGCCGGTTCTTTTTTATGTGTCACTCTGGAAGAGAGAAACCCCCGCCACGGGGCGGGGGCCTACTCGTACTTGGGTTCACTGGGGATACATTCTTACCCGTAAGTACTCGTTAGAAACGGTAGGACATGCGCACTTGGGCCGTTGTGGCATCGGCGTCCATGTTTGTGTCATCCATGTCGATAAAGCGGTGACGCAGGACTTCGCCGCCCACGGTCACGCTGTCAGTTACTTTGTGTTCGTAGCCGAGGCCTACAAATCCGCCTTCGTTATAACCGGCCTCTTCGAAATTGGCCGCTGCGGCACCTGCGGTCAGGTAGGGCAGGCCTTGGCCCATATCATACCCTGCTTTGAGCTTGAGGCGCGTCACATCTTGGAGAGCATCGGCGTTGTCATCCAGTTCAATATTGCCGGCATCATATTCGACGCCTGCGCCCAGAACGTACTTGCCGAAGTCATAGTCGTAGCCAAGGTGCACACCACCTAGGCCGCCATTGCCGTCCAGATCGACTGCGCCTTCGTCCGTGGTGACTTTGCCGCCGCCGGCTTGGATACCACCGTAGAAGCCGGTCCAGTTGCCGTCCACTGCGACGGGTTCGGAAACGACGACGGGCGCTGGCTCTGTCGGAGGGGGTGTGAGCGAGCCTGCCAGCACAGGGGCGGCCGAGAGTGCGATAATCGATGTCAGAGCTGCGGTCTTGATAGCCATGATCCAAACCTTTCTTCATTTATTACAAAACTAGATGCGCCGGGTTTCGGCGTCGGGTCAGTACTTGGGGCGTGCTAAGGCTTTGTGCAATCACAGGAAATTCACTTGTTAGGCGCAATAATGTGACCCGGATCGGCGGGAACATGTCGGCGCCACACCCAAATTCCGCTCACGGGCGTGCCATACGGGCGCAGGATATCTGGAAAGAGGAATAGCGCCTTTGCTGTGGTCGCATGGGTAAAAGCTTGACCGAAGGGTCAAACAGGCGCACTTCGAACGTCATGCCCTATGAAACATATCAGCCTTTCAAGGCCATAACGCTCAAGCTCTGTTCTGTTGTCGTCTTCACCTCGATGGCGGCGATGATCAAGGCAACAGCAGATGTTGTTCCCACGGGCGAAGCGGTGTTTTTCCGCTCGGCTTTTGCGATGCCGGTTTTGTTGGGCTGGCTCTGGATACGCGGCGCATTGCGCACTGGGGTCAAGGTGCAGAGCCCGATTGGCCACGTCTTGCGCGGTTTGATCGGTGCGTCGGCCATGGGCATGAATTTTCTAGCGCTGGGATTGCTGCCTCTGCCAGAGGTGACGGCAATCGGATTCGCGGCCCCTCTGCTGACAGTGGTCTTTGCGGCGCTCTTGTTGAAAGAGCGGGTCGGCCCGTTCCGCTGGTCCATGGTTCTGTTGGGACTGGTCGGTGTGATGGTCGTGCTGTGGCCACGACTGACGATCAATAGCGCGGCAGATGGCGCGGCACTGGGGGCGATGCTTGTGCTGGGGTCAGCCTGCGCGCGGGCCTTGGCGCAGGTGCAGATCCGCCGACTTGTAGAAATTGATAACACGAGCGCGATTGTCTTTTGGTTCACCGTGACCACGACTGTGCTGTCTTTGATGACGGCCCCGTTTGGGTGGACGATGCCTGACGCCTTTTCGTTGATGCTGCTGATCGGAGCGGGCGTGTTCGGGGGGCTGGGGCAAATCCTGATGACATCGGCCTACCGATATGCCGGGGCGTCGTTGATCGCGCCCTTTGACTACAGCGCAATGATCATGGCGCTGGGCATGGGGTATTTCTTGTTCGCGGAAATCCCGACAGGGCAAATGCTGTTAGGGGCGCTGGTGGTGATCGCTGCGGGCGGCATGATTATTTGGCGTGAACAGCGTCTGGGCTTGCGGCGCGGCAAGGCGCGTTCGGGAATGACGCCTCAGGGTTAATACTTTCGGCTATTTTTGACCAATTGGTATTAACCAAGAGTTACACGAAACGCGAATCTCTAACCTTACGATTTTGCAAAGTTAGGTCTAATTTTGTTTGCACTCGCGCAAAATTAGCTTTGCTTTTTAAATAAACAAAGTTGATTTAATTTTCGAAACTTTCTGAGAGTTCCGTTCGTTTTTGGGGGGAAGTAAGGGAAAACAGACAGTTATAAGACACTACTGGGTACCTTACTTTGGACGTATCCCACTCCGAGCGGGGAAATGTGGTTGACACGGTAGGGTATACCGGACGCGCCGAAGTGGGGGAAATACGTTCCTAGGGGCAACAATATGTGGCATAGTTGTCCTATCGGTTGAGAGTGAATGGTTCCTGTTTTCGAAACTCTTGCGAGTGCACATGCAAACTTCGGCAATCCCGCTTTGAAGGTGCGCGCCCGCTTAATGACAAGGAACAAACCCATGCGTGTTCTTATTGCTGATGACCATGAACTGCTTCGCGATACTCTGGAATTGTATCTCAAGCAGGAAGGCAATATCGAAACTCGTACCGCCGAAGATCTGAGCGGCGCTGTCGAGCTGATCGAATCCGAAGGTAACTTCGATCTGATCCTTCTGGACTTCAACATGCCTGGAATGAACGGCCTGGAAGGTCTGAAGAAAGTCAAATCCATGCAGGGTGGCCAGCGCGTTGCTCTGATCTCGGGTGTTGCCAGCCGCGACGTTGCCGAGCAGGCTCTGGCCGAGAATGCAGCAGGCTTCCTGCCCAAGACCCTGTCAGCCCGTAGCGTTGTGAATGCTGTCCGCTTTATGGCGATGGGCGAGCAGTATGCGCCGTTGGAATTCATGTCTCAGCAGGAAGAAGACGACAAGTCGCAGCATCCTCTGACATCGCAGCTGTCGCGCCGCGAGATGCAAGTTCTAGAAGGTCTGAGCGGTGGTCTGTCGAACAAAGAGATTGCGCGCAATCTAGATGTTCGCGAGCCCACAGTGAAACTGCATGTCAAAACGCTGTACCGCAAAATCGGTGTCCACAACCGTACGCAAGCGGCGCTGATCGCCAAAGAGTCCGGCCTGTTTTGAAAGAAAATTGGTCTTTTCAAATGGAACGCTTCGCACGTTCTCAGTGTGCCCTTTGGCACTGCAAAGACCATCGAGATGCGCCGGGCATTCTAGGGCATTGAGCCCCTGATCTTCCGGCGCACCCCTAGCAACGACGCTACGGGAAAAATGCCTATAGAACGGCGCACTGGCAAGAAAGCCGGTCCGCGCAGGCCAAGCAGGAATTTGCTGTCATGCGAGAAGCGCTGGTGCAAAGAGCTTTTCATTGGCCTAACATCTCCCCAAGCACTAGGTGTAGGGGCAATGCATATTTTATTTCGTTCAGGACTTTGGGGCGCAGCGTGTCTGAGCCTGTTGTCGACTGCGGCATCGCCCGCCATTGAAATTGATCTCTCCGTCTCGGGCGGGGATGATGCCCTAGAAGAGCGTCTTAAGACGGCCTCGCGGCTTTATGCTGCCGATGAAACCGAAGATGTGACGGCTCAGGATTACGCCGCCGCGGCTCTGGCGGAGTACAACACTGTGGTCGGTGTGCTGTACGAAGAGGGCTATTACGGACCCACAGTCAGCGTGACTCTGGATGGCACCGAGGCCAGCCAGTTGAACCCCTTTCGCTTGCCTGACCAGTTCCGGTCGGCGCGGATCACTGTCGAGACAGGGCCGAAATTTACATTTGGCGCGGCCAATGTTGGCCCGCTGCCCGAAGGCACCGATCCCGCGCCCGAGTTCGCGGTAGGTCAGGATGCTCGGTTGGATGTGATCCGAAGCACAGGGCAGGACGCCGTGGACTCCTGGCGTGATCAGGGTCACGCCAAGGCGGACCTGACTGGGCAGAGCATTGTCGCGGATCATCCGGCGCAGACGCTGGATGTGTCGTTGGGGATTACACCTGGTCCGCAACTGAAGTTTGGCCGTCTGAGCGTCGAGAACAACCGCAACGTCCGCGAAGAGCGTATTCGCGCGATCGCCGGCCTGCCGCGCTACCAGGTATATGATCCAAAAGCGCTGGCCGATGCTGCGACGCGTCTGCGCAACACCGGCGCGTTCCGCTCTGTGGCGATGCAAGAGGCTGAGACTGTTCGCGACGGCGAGTTCCTTGATTTCACGGTGAACGTGGTCGAGGCCAAGCCGCGCCGTTTCGGCTTCGGTGCCGAGTTGATTTCAGACGAGGGCTTGACGCTCTCGACCTTCTGGATGCACCGCAACATTCTGGGTGGCGCCGAAAAGCTGCGATTTGATGCCGAGCTTGCGGGGATCGGTGGCACGACAGGCGGCGAAGACCTGAACCTGAGTGCCCGCTTCGAGCGGCCCGCGACTTTTGACCCGCGCAACACATTCTTTGTTCAGTCGACGCTCGAGCGGATGGATGAACCCGAATACCTGAGCGACCAATTCCGTACGGACATTGGTATCTTGCGGCAGGCCAGCGATAATCTGACGATCCAGTACGGAGTGGCCTTCCGCCGCGCCACGATCGAAGATTCAGACGGCGAGGTCAGCTATAGCCAAGTGCTGTTCCCCGTGTCCGCGACCTATGACAAGCGTGAAGGTGGCAGCAGCCCCACGAGCGGTTTCTACCTGAGCGGCGAGGTCATGCCGTTCTACGGATTGAATGACACGCCCGAGGGTATTCGCAGCACGCTGGATGCCAGAACCTATTTCAGCGCTGGTGAAAAGACCGTGTTTGCCCTGCGCGGGCAGCTTGGTGTGATCGAAGGCGCCAAGGTCGAAGAGGTTCCCGCAGACTTTCAGTTCTATTCGGGCGGCGGCGGTACCGTGCGCGGCCAGAATTACCAATCACTGGGATATGGCGACGGCGGCGGCGCGACGTTCCTTGGGGCGTCAGTCGAACTGCGCCAAGGTGTCACCGATGCGATCAGCGCAGTTGGGTTTGTGGACTATGGGTTTATCGGCGCAGAGGCCGGTTGGGACACCGAGGGCGCCGATCATGCGGGCGCGGGTTTGGGCGTGCGTTATGACACCCCCATCGGCCCCTTGCGTCTGGATGTGGCCACACCGGTCACTGGCGATGACGCCGGGCGCGAATTGGAAATCTACATCGGGATCGGACAGGCGTTTTGAGACGGATCTTAGCAGCGTTTCTGCTGTTGCTTTTGCCCTTGGGCGCGGCAGCACAAGAGGATGACGGCCAAGGATATCTGGAGCGGTTGTTGCAGGACAGCCTTTCTGGGGCCGGGCGGGATGTCCGGATCGAAGGATTTGCTGGTGCACTCAGTTCACGGGCAACCATTGACCGTTTGACCATCGCGGATGATCAGGGTGTCTGGCTGGATGCGCAGGGTCTGGCGCTGGACTGGAGCCGCGCCGCGTTGCTGCGGGGCCGGGTCGAGGTCAACGAGCTCTCTGCCGAGAGTATTTCGATGCCGCGCAAACCCATCGCCGAAGAAACGGTTGATGTCCCTGCACCCGAGGCGACAGCGTTTTCCCTGCCAGATCTGCCGGTTTCAGTGAATGTGGAAACGCTGAAAGTCGAGCGCGCCGAACTGGGTGCGGACGTGATCGGGCAGGACGCGGTTCTGACCTTGGATGGTTCGGCGCAATTGGCCGATGGCGCGGGCACCGTTGCCCTTAACGCTGCGCGGATTGACGGCACAGAGGGCCGGTTCGAGGTCGACCTGAGCTATGATCCGGACGCCAATACGGCCAGCATTCTGGTCGCGGCGTCCGAAGATGCGGGCGGGATTGTCTCTGTCCTGTCGGGCATTCCGCAAAGTCCGAGCATCGATCTGCGGATCGAAGGCGACGGTCCGGCGGATGACCTGACTGTTGATATCGCCTTGCGGACAGACAGCGCGTTGCGCCTTGGGGGCCAAGTGACCTTGCGCGGTCAGGCGCTAGACGTCGATTTGGGCGGCGACCTGCGGCCCTTGGTCGAGCCGCTCTATCATGATCTTCTGGGGGACGACGCGCGCGTTGTGGCCTCGGCGGCCAAGGCGGATGACGGCACGCTGACATTGAGCAATCTGTCAATCAACGCACGGGCTGCGAACGTAGAGGGTGCGGCGGTGATTGCCCCTTCGGGCTTGCCGCAGAGCATCGAATTGCAGGGTACGTTGCAGGCCCCTGACGGCTCGCCATTGACACTGGCCGAAGATGTGACGGTCGAGAGTGTGACCCTAGATGTCGCCCACGATGCCGATAGCAGTTCTGATTGGCAGGGAAATGTGGTGCTGAATGGGCTGACCCAAGCTGCTGTCACCCTACCGCAGGCCGAGTTGACCGGTCGTGGCCAGATCACCCCCGCGTCGGGTGAGACTCCGCAATCCGTGACGGCGCGGTTCGATTTCCGCACCCAAGGAATGCAAATGGCCGATGCTGCGCTTCAGGGATTGCTCGGTCCCGAGGTCACTGGCGGTGTTCGCCTGATCGCTGTGGACGGCCAGCCGCTGGACCTGCGTGATCTGGCGATCAACGCATTGGCATTTGCTGCGACAGGCACTGCGACAATCGACGGTTTGGAAAGCGGATATGACACCAAGCTTGACGTGAAAGTGGTCGCTGATGATCTGGCCAAGGCGCGCGAATTGTCCGGTCTGGATCTGGCTGGTGCGGCAGAATTTGCTCTGTCGGGGACTGTGGTGCCTTTGTCCGGTGCGTTTGATCTGACGGCCAGCGGCGACACCACTGCGCTCGAAATCGGACAGGAACAGGTGGACGGGTTGGTTGGCGGTGATGGGGCCGTGTCGGTCAAGGTGCGCCGCGATGAGACCGGTGTCACCATAGAAGAGCTTCTGGCGAACACAGATGGCGCGCGGGTTCAAGCCAGCGGCACCATCGGTAGCGCTGAGACGGATTTTACCTTTAACAGCTTTGTCAAAGATTTCAGCCGCTTGGGCCAAGGCGGCGCAGGGCGTGCTGCACTGGATGGCCGCATCGTTCTAGCCGGAGCAACGCTCAAGCAACTGTCGGTTGATGGGATCTTGAGCGGCCCGCAAGGTCTGGTGATCCCGCTGGGGGATGATCAGTTGCAGATGTCGGCGGGCCGCATCGACATCAGCGCAGGCCAAGGGCGCTGGAGTCTCGATACTGACCTGACAGGGCTGCGGCACCCGCAGGGTGCCGTTTCCGAGGCGCTGATCAAAGGGTCGGGCAGTTACGCCCAAACCGAAGAGGGCGCGGTCGAGGCTGTGCGCGGCGCGATCGAGGCTGCATTGTCCGGCGCGGAACCTGCTGACCCCAAGCTGGCCCAGGCACTCGGTCAGGACGTGTCCTTCCAAACCACCTTTGACTATAGCGAAGGCACTCCGCTGGTCTTTGATCCGCTGCGTTTGCAGGGCGCAGACTATGGCGCCGCTGGTGATGTTTCTGTCGATCTAGAGACACAAATCGCAACGGTCGATCTGACTGCAAATGTCGGCAATGCCGCGCGCTTTTCCGCCTTGGCGGGGCGCAGTCTGCAAGGGGCAGCGCAGCTGGACATCGACGGTACGGTGTCCGCAGACACGGCGGATCTGACCATCAAAGGCTCGGGCAGCGGGCTTGATTTAGGCGATCCCCACATCAACGGGGTGCTTGGCGGCCGGTTTGATCTGGATACCCATGTGTTGCGGGATGGGACTGCCCTGACCCTAGAGCGTCTGTCCCTGAACGGTGGCAACCTGAGCCTGAGCGCGTCGGGCAGCCTGACTGACCAAGGTAAATCATTGACCGCCGAAGGGCGTGTGCCCGATGTCGGACGGCTTGTCCCTGATATCAGCGGGCCGGTGACGGTGTCCGCACAGGTTGGCGGTGATGCCGAAACGACCACGGTGGATGCGACCCTGACTGGCCCTGCAGGCATGACTGCAGAGGTTGATGGGGCCATAGCCAGCAATGGCACGCTGAATTTGAGCGCAACGGGGGCCGTTCCTTTGGGACTTGCCAACCCGATGATTGCCCCGCGTCAGGTGTCTGGCGATGCTCGCTTTGATCTGGCACTTCGGTGGCCTGCGGGTCTGGATGCCCTGAGCGGGACAGTGACTCTGGCGGATGGGCTCTTTTCAGAGCCGTCCTCTGGCATCACGTTGAACAATATTGGTGGAACAGCGCGCCTTGGAAATAGTCAGGTGCGGCTGGACCTGCGCGCGAATGGCAGTCAGGGTGGTTTGATCGCGGTGACCGGCACCGCCGGCTTGACCGGTTCGTTCAACGTTGATGCTGATGTGACCATCACCGATCTGACCCTAAGCGACCCCGGTCTGTACGAAGCCACCCTAGGGGGGGATCTGAACTTCCGCGGGCCGGTTCTGGATGGCGGTCGGCTCAAGGGCGATATCACTCTGAGCGAGGCGGAACTGCGCATACCTGAAACAGGCGCAGGTGCCGCAGGCAGCATTCCAGACATCGAGCATCTTGGAACACCTGCGGACGTTCGCCGTACGCTGGATAAGGCGGGTCTGTCGACAACGGCAGAGCCGAGCGATCCGAACGCTGCCCCCGCGGTCGTTATTCCGATGGATGTGACGATTCGTGCGCCATCACGCATTTTCGTTCGTGGTCGCGGGCTGGATGCGGAACTTGGCGGTCAGATCCGTTTGCAGGGAACATCGGCCAATATTATCCCGATCGGCCGGTTCGATCTGGTGCGTGGCCGTCTCCTGCTCTTGGGGCAACGCTTTGATTTTGATGAAGGATATATCAGCCTCGAAGGCGCGTTGGTCCCTGTGATCCGGCTGGTTGTCGAAACCCAGCAGGGCGAGGTTCTGACCTATATCATTGTCGATGGCGCGGCGTCGTCTCCAGAGGTGTCGTTTAGCTCCTCTCCGGAATTGCCCGAAGACGAGGTGCTGGCGCAGTTGCTGTTTGGTCGGGACATGAGCCGTCTTTCGGCATTCCAAGCGCTGCAACTGGCAAATGCGGTCGCTGTGCTGGCGGGGCGCGGTGGCGAAGGGATCGTTTCCAAATTGCGTCAGGGCTTTGATCTGGACGATCTGGATGTCACCACTGACGATGAGGGGAATGCAGCCGTCCGGGCCGGAAAATACATCTCTGATAACGTGTATACGGACGTCACAGTTGGCGCCGCAGGCACGACTGAACTGAATCTGAATATTGATATCAGCCCGTCCGTGACCGCACGTGGCGGTGTCGATGCAGAGGGTCAGAGCAGCGTCGGTATTTTCTTTGAGAGGGACTACTAAACTTTTGATAGGGCAATACTATCTGATTTGACGTGCATGTTATCACGCAATGAGCCGTTTAAATTGAGCGAAAGGCGCTACGCTGTTAACACTACATTAAATCTCAACTTCTTGAGGGTCCTGCCAACGTGTCACTCTTTTTGATCGCTGCTCTACCCTTCATCGGAGCATTACTGCCCGGTTTGATGATTCAAGCCGGACGCAATACCTGCTCTACGTGGACAGGTATCATTTCGCTTTCTGCTCTTATCGGCTTGCTGGTGCATGCGCCAGCGGTTCTCCGCGGCGAAGTCATTACGGCTTCGGTCGAGTGGATGCCCGCATTAGGGCTCAACGCTAGTTTCTACCTTGATGGTTTGGGGCTGCTTTTCGGGACGCTGATCCTGGGTATCGGGTGTTTGATCATCCTTTACGCTCGGTTCTATCTGTCCACGAAAGACCCGATGGGGAACTTCTACACCTACCTCCTGCTGTTCCAAGGCGCGATGGTGGGCATTGTTCTGTCCGACAATATCCTTCTGTTGCTGGTGTTCTGGGAGCTGACCTCGCTGTCGTCCTTCCTGTTGATCGGCTATTGGAAGCATCTGCCCGAGGGCCGTCAGGGTGCGCGTATGGCGCTGACCGTGACGGGTATGGGCGGTTTGGCGTTGATCGGTGGTATGCTGATGCTCGGGAATATCGCGGGCACCTACGAGCTGACCGAGCTGCTGGAGAAGCGTGATCTGATCCAAGCGGACCCGCTGTACGTTCCGGCGCTGCTCCTGATCCTGTTGGGTGCGTTCACCAAGTCTGCGCAATTCCCCTTCCACTTCTGGCTGCCGCGCGCGATGGCTGCGCCGACCCCTGTGTCGGCCTATCTGCACTCTGCGACCATGGTGAAAGCGGGCCTGTTCTTGATGGCGCGCCTCTATCCCGTGATGTCAGGCACTGCGGAATGGTTCTGGATCGTCACGCTGGCGGGCCTGATCACGATGGTCATGGGCGCGCTGATCGGCATCTTCCAGAATGACCTGAAGGGGCTGCTGGCCTACTCGACCGTCAGTCATCTGGGCCTGATCACCATGCTGCTGGGGTTCAGCACCGAAGCGGCTGTGATTGGCGCGGTGTTCCACATCATCAACCACGCGACCTTCAAAGCTTCGCTCTTTATGACAGCCGGTATCGTGGATCACGAGGCGCATACCCGAGACATCACCCGATTGGGCGGCTTGCGGCACTTGATGCCGATCACCTTTATCATCTCGGCGGTGGCGTCGCTGTCGATGGCGGGCATTCCGCCCTTCAACGGCTTCCTGTCCAAAGAAATGATGCTCGAGGCGGCTGCGCACACCTATCTGGGGGACAACCACTGGCTGGTGCCTGCGCTGGCGACCCTGGGCGCGCTGTTCTCGGTTGCGTATTCGTTCCGCTTGCTGATCCACACTTGGTTCGGCCCTGTGCGTGATGACTATCCGCACAAGCCCCACGATCCGCCGTTCGGCATGTGGCTGTCGCCTGCGTTCCTTGCCATTCTGGTGGTGATGATTGGTCTCTTCAGCCAAGCTCTGGTAGGCGGGCTGGTTGATGCGACCGCCGCGTCCGTCATGGGCAATGGTGCGCATCCCCATGCGCATCTGAAGCTATGGCATGGCGTGACACCTGCGCTGTATATGTCGGGGATTGCTGTTCTGGGTGGTCTGGTGCTGTTGGCGCTGTACCGTCCGGCCAACGGGCTGTGGCATGCGGTGCCGCGTCCCGATGCCAAGGTTATCTTTGACGGTGTTGTGGGCGCAGTGTCCTCCGCAGCGGCTTGGATCACCGGAACCCTTCATGATGGCAAGCTAACCCGCTATGCGGCGATCTTCTTCGTCTTTGCTGTGCTGGCCTCGTGGCATGCCTTTACCGGCGGCCAAGGCGTGACAACGCCGCGTGAGCCGATGCAAGCGGACATCATCCCGATCATTGCGTGGTTTGCACTGATTGTTGGGACGGGCGTCACGGTCTTCTATCACCGTCATCGCCTGTTGGCGCTGGTCGTGCTGGGGATCATCGGTGTCGTGATTTCGCTGTCGTTCAACTACCTGTCCGCACCTGACCTTGCCCTGACCCAGTTGTCGGTCGAGGTTGTGACTATCGTCCTGCTTCTTCTGGCGCTGAACTTCCTGCCGGAATTCTCGCCGCGCGAGAGCAGCACGGCGCGCAGGGCACGCGACCTGATCATCGCGGGCGGAGTTGGTGTGGCAGTCGCCGCGCTGGCCTATACCGTGATGCTGACTGACTTTGCGATGCCCTCGATCGCGGAATACCATTTGGCCAACAGCTACAAGCTTGGCGGCGGCGATAACGTGGTCAACGTCATCCTCGTGGACTTCCGCGGCTTTGATACCTTTGGCGAGATCACCGTTCTGGGGATCGCCGCTCTGATTATCTATGGCGTGACCGAAGGGCTCTTGGGCTCCAAAGTGCGTCTGAGCTTGCTGGAGCGTACGCCGAACCATCCTGTCGCGGGCGACGAGCACCCGCTGATGATGGTGGTCGCGACCCGTCTGCTGCTGCCTATCGCGATCATGGTGGGCGTCTACATCTTCTTGCGGGGTCACAATGATCCAGGGGGCGGCTTCGTCGCCGGTCTGGTCGTCGCGATTGCGCTGCTGATGCAGTACATGGCGTCGGGCTATGACTGGGCTGACCAGCGTCAGCGCTATCCCTACCACGCCACGATCGCGAGCGGTGTGATCATCGCAGCGATCACGGGCATCGGGGCCTTCTTTAACAACATGCCGTTCCTGACCAGTGACTACGGGTACTTCCAGTTCCCACCGCTGGAGAAGTTCGAGCTGGCGACGGCCATGGGCTTTGACCTTGGGGTGTTCCTCGCGGTTGTTGGCGCTGTCATGCTGACACTGGAAAGCCTGTCGCGTCTGGCTTACCGCCGCGGTGATGTGCCTGATGAATACCCGATGGACATCAACCCATCGCGCCTGCCCAAGAGCGAGGATCACTAACCATGACCATCGAGTTTCTTGTCGCGAGCGCAATCGGTGTGCTGACCGCAGCAGGGATCTATCTGATCCTGCGCTTCCGGACGTTCCCGGTCATTCTGGGAACCTCTTTCCTGTCCTATGCCGTGAACATCTACCTGTTCTCGAGTGGCCGCCTGATCGTGGGTGCCCCGCCCGTTCTGCAAGGATACGGAGACTACACTTATTCGGACCCGCTGCCGCAGGCGCTGGTTCTGACTGCCATCGTGATCGGTTTCGGCATGACTGCCGTCGTTCTGATGATCGCCCTCGCGGCGTATTTGTCGGGCGGCCATGACAAGATCGACATGCAAGACGACGACGCATCGGAGGACCGGGCATGAGCCACTGGATCATTACGCCGATCCTGCTGCCGACCCTTCTCGGCGCATTCATTGTTCTGTCCGTTCGCCATCAAGTGGCGCTGCAGCGGGTCTTCTCGCTGGTTGGACTATCGTTGCTGCTGATCAACGCGCTCGGCCTGTTTGTCTATGCCCAAACCGGGGATATCTGGGTTTACGAGCTGGGGGCATGGCCTGCGCCCTTTGGCATTGTCATCATGCTGGACCGGTTGTCTGCGTTGATGGTGCTGCTGACTGCGGTGCTGGCGATGTGCGTCATGCTGTATGCCATCGGGTCCGACTGGGACAAACGGGGCAAGCATTTCCACGCGCTGTTCCAGTTCCAGCTGATGGGCGTGATCGGCGCCTTTATGACGGGCGACGCATTCAACCTGTTCGTCTTCTTCGAGATCCTGCTGATCGCCAGCTATGGTCTGATGACCTTTGGCGGGGGGACGCGCCGTCTACAGGCAGGTACGCAATACGTGATTTACAACCTGCTGGGATCGACCCTGTTCCTGTTTGCGTTGGGGACGCTGTATAACGTCACCGGCACGCTGAACATGGCAGACATGGCGGCCCGCATTGCTGTGCTCGAGCCTGAGCATACAGCGCTCTTGCGCGTCGGTGTGGTCATGGCGCTGATGGTGTTCGCGGTCAAAGCTGCGATCCTGCCACTGCACTTCTGGCTGCCTGAAAGCTATGCTGCGGGTCCCGCGCCCGTGGCTGCCTTGTTCGCGATCATGACCAAGGTTGGTGCTTACGCGATCCTGCGTATGTTCACTTTGGCCTTCCCGCAGGACTCGCCCGAAATTGCAGGCAGCTATGATGTCTGGCTCTTGCCGGTGATCGTCATCTCGCTGGCTGTGGGAATGATCGGTATTCTAGGGGCCAAATCGCTGTCCAAGATGGTCGCTTTCGCTGCTATCGGCTCTGTTGGCACCCTGTTGATCGCGATTGCGCTCTTTACCCCCGAAGCAACCGCAGCTGCGATTTACTATGTTGTGCATTCGACGCTGGCGACTGCCGCGCTGTTCCTGATCGTCGATCTTGTCGTGTCCCGCCGCCCGCAGTGGCAGGACACCATCCGCGAAGATCGCCCGATGCCGCAAAACGGATTGGTCGCCGCGTTCTACTTTGCCGCCGCGATCGCGATGGCGGGGATGCCGCCGCTGTCCGGCTTCTTGGGCAAGCTGCTGATCCTTGATGCGGCTGTGGGCAACTGGTGGCTTTGGGGCGCGATCCTGATCAGTTCGCTCATTGCGATCATGGGCTTTGGCCGCGCCGGTTCGCTGGTTTTTTGGAAGGGCTACGGCCTGCCCGAGACCGACGCGCCTGCTTATGAGCATCCCCGTCAGCCCTTGGCCTTTGTCGCCATTGGGGCGCTGATGGCTGGGATTGTTGCGATGACTGTTCTGGCGGGGCCGATGCACCGCTTTGCCATCGCCACCGCAGAGCAACTCTATGACACGGATGCCTATATCTCTGCCGTCATCAACCACACGATGGAAGAGAGCATGGCGCACGAAAAGGAAGGCAGCAGCTACGCGCCAGTGGACAAGGATTTGATCCAGACCGAAGGCGGCGAGCGTGGCACCGATCATCCGCAAGAGGCCACTGACGGCCATGAAGGGGAGTCCCACTGATGCTGAGACGTATCTTTCCACACCCCTATCTGACCGCGCTGCTCACGCTGGTCTGGATGCTGCTCGATAACACCGCTGGTCCGGGTGTGATCATCGTTGGCCTGATCTTGGGCATCTTTATCCCGATCATCACAGCAGCATACTGGCCGGATCGTCCGGTGCTGAAGCACCCGATCAAGATCGCGGCCTACGTGCTGATCGTCCTGTATGATATTGTGAAATCGAACATCGACGTGGCGCTGATCGTCCTGTTCAAATCCAACGCAGCGCGCAAGCCCGCTTGGGTCACAATTCCGCTGGACCTGAAAACGCCCGAAGCGATCACTGTTCTGGCTGGCACCATCACCATGACGCCCGGCACAGTGACCGCTGATGTGTCTGCTCAGGGCAGCGCGCTGCTCGTGCACTGTCTGGACGCGCCTGATCCGGATGCCGTTCGTGACGACATCAAATCCCGTTACGAGGCTCGCCTGAAGGAGATTTTCGAATGATCATTTCTTACGCTCTCGACTTCGCCTTCATCTGCTTTGGCCTTGGCCTGCTGCTGACGCTCTACCGCGTGATCTTTGCCCCCGGGGTTGGGGATCGGGTTCTGGCGCTGGATACAATGGTGATCAATGCCATCGCCATTCTTGTCCTGCAGGGCATCCAGCAAGGCACCGAAATCTTTTTCGAAGCGGCTATGATCGTGGCGATGCTGGGTTTCGTGGGCACTGTGGCCTATGCGCGCTTTATGCTGCGCGGCAACATCATCGAATAAGGGGCATTGGATATGGTTGTAGAAATCATCATCGCGGCCTGTCTGGTCATCGCTGGGTTCTTTGGCCTTGTGGGCAGCATCGGCTTGATCAAGCTGAATCACCCAATGGCGCGTCTGCATGCCCCGACCAAAGCGACAACGCTCGGGGTCGGCGGCGTTCTGATCGCGTCGGTGATCTATTCCTTTGCTTTTGAGGAGCAGGGATCGTTGCACGAGTTGCTGATCACGCTCTTTCTGTTTATCACCGCGCCGATTACCGCCAATTTCATTTCCAAGGCCTATCTGCACCGTCACGAGCTTGAGGAAGAGCTGCCCGAGCCGAATGGTGACACGAACTGGGCCACCTTGGAGCGTCCCGAGTGGAGCCCCGAGCCGGAGAAAACCCAAGAGGGCTGATTCTTGCTGACATCGCTGCCTGACACCCGCGATCTGGTTTTTGTTGGCGGGGGGCATGCCCATGCCTTGGTGCTGCGGATGTGGGGGATGAACCCGCTTCCGGGCGTTCGGCTGACAGTGATCGACCCGCAGGCGGCAGCGCCTTACACCGGCATGCTGCCCGGCCACATTGCGGGTCATTACTCACGCGAAGAGCTGGATATTGATCTGGTGCGCTTGGCGCGGTTCGCGGGCGCGCGTCTGATCCAAGGGCGGGCGGTGGCCATGGACCTCTCTGAACAGGTCGTCACGGTCGAAGGCTATGGCGCGGTGCCGTATGATGTCGCCTCTGTCGATGTGGGGATCACCTCTGACATGCCCGCGATTGCGGGGTTTTCCGAACACGGCGTCGCAGCGAAACCTTTGGGACGCTACTCGGCCGAGTGGGCGGATTTCTTGAAACAAGGCGGTGGCGATGTGGCCGTCATCGGGGGCGGTTTGGCCGGTGTCGAGCTGTCGATGGCGATGTCCCATGCCTTGGGTGCACGTGGCCGAGTGTCCTTGATCGAGCGGGGGGCGGTTCTTGCTGAGCAGTCTGATCGTCATCAACGCATCCTGCGCAAAGAGCTAGAGCGCTGGGGTGTTGCATTGCACGAACAGGCGAGCGTCGCTCAGGTGCAATCTGATTGCGTTCTACTAGACGACGGTACGCGCATTCCTGCGGACATGACCGTAGGCGCGGCTGGCGCGCGCCCGCATGACTGGCTGGCACAGACTGGATTGGCACTGGAGCAGGGCTTTATTCGTGTGGATGCGCATCTGCGAACGAGCAATCCAAATGTCTACGCATGCGGGGATTGCTGCCATCAGGATCCCAGTCCGCGGCCCAAAGCAGGGGTCTATGCGGTCCGCGCCGCGCCCATACTTCTAAATAACCTGAAGGCAGCCTTGGGGGCCGGTCAGGTGAAAGCGTTTCGCCCGCAGAAGACGTTTCTTAAGCTGATCTCGCTGGGGGATAAGCGGGCTTTGGCGGACAAGGGCGGGTTTGGGCCGCAGGGTGGCTTGATGTGGAAATGGAAGGACCACATCGACCAGAAATTCATGAACATGTTCCGCGATTTGAAGCCGATGGCAGGCCCTGCTGTGCCTGCGCAGGTCGCGGATGGCGTGCGAGAGGAATTGGGTGGCGGCAAACCCCTGTGTGGCGGCTGCGGAGCCAAGGTCGCTGCGGGCCCCTTGCGCGCGGCCTTGGCAAACGTGACGCCGACCAGCCATCCCGATTTGGTCACGGGGCCGGGGGATGATGCGGCAATTGTCCAGATGGGCGAGGTCACCCAAGTGATCACCACTGACCATCTGCGCGCGTTTTGGGAGGACCCAAAGGTCTTTGCCCGCATCACGACCATCCACGCTTTGGGCGATATCTTTGCCATGGGCGCGCGGCCCCAAACGGCTTTGGTCAACCTGACGCTTCCGCGTATGTCCCCGCGCCTGCAAGGCCGGCGGCTGGCCGAGGTGATGGAAGGCATCACCGGCGCTCTGGCGGAATGCGGTGCGGCGTTGGCGGGCGGGCATACGACACTGGGGGCGGAACTGGCTCTGGGTTTGACGTTGACCGGCATTCTCGATGGCCCTGCGCGGACCAAGGCAGGGGCCCAAGTTGGCGATGCACTCATCCTGACGCGGCCGTTGGGGTCGGGGGTGATCATGGCGGCCGAGATGCAGCTGGCGGCTGATGGGCGCGATGTGGCTGCGCTGCTCAGGGCGCAGGTCGAACCCCGTACGGCAGAGGCAAACGCGCTGCATGGTGTGCATGCTTTGACCGACGTGACCGGATTTGGCTTGGGGGGGCATTTGGGCGAGATGCTAGAGGCGAGCAGGTGCGGCGCGGTGATCGACCTGTCTGCAGTGCCCGCCTATTCTGGCGCGCGGGAATTGCTGGCGCGGGGGCAGAAATCGAGCCTGCATGATCTGAACAGGACTGCGGCGCCGATTGATGGACTGATCCCCGCGGAGGCCGAGATCCTGTACGACCCCCAGACGGCGGGCGGGTTCCTAGCTGCGGTACCACAGAGCGATGTGCCAGCCTTGATCGCAGTATTGAAGGCCACCGGCGCACAGCCCGCAGTGATTGGGGAATGCGTCGCGGGACCTGCGCGGATTACTCTGTGCTAAGGCTCAGGCATTGCTCAGCGGCGCGGTCCAGCGCGGCGGTGTCGATCGCATCGCCAAGGTGAATCCGGCCCAGCAGAGTGTGCGGATAGCGGTTTGCGGATTTTTCGTAGCGGCTGTCGTAGTGCTGCTCCATCAACTCCGCCGCGAGCGTGCTAAAGGCGCCGACCTTGGCCAGCTCCATCCAGTGGTCGACCAGCTCGCGGCTTTGGAAGCTCCGAAGGGGCTCCATCCGTGCCATCAGGGCCTCTGGGTCATCGATTAGATCGGCATAGGCACGGGTCAGATATTCAGCGCGGGCGGGAATGCTGGCGTCGATACGAATCCGCGGGGCAGCGCACATGGCGGTCCAGACCGACGGGGGCACGAGGCGGTCGCCAATGCGGCTGGACTCAGCCTCGACATACACGGGTTTTGCGGGGTCAAGGTGCGCGAGCTGCATGGCCAGTTCGCCCTCTGCCTTCTTTTGGCTGGGTTGGGGGTGGCCAACGGCACCAAGCAGCGAACCACGATGAGCGTAGATGCCCTCGAGGTCGATGACCTGCGCGCCGGCGGACTTCAGGTGTGCCAAAAGATCCGTTTTTGCTGTGCCCGTGGGGCCATCGATCAGGATGAATTTGTGAGGGATCGGCGCGTCATGCATGCTTCTGACGATCAAACGGCGGTAGCTTTTGTAGCCCCCATCAATCAGACCGACGCGCCATCCGACCTGCGACAGGATTGTCGCGAACGAGCCAGAGCGCTGACCGCCACGCCAGCAATAGACCAGTGGGCGCCAGCCGCCTTGGTGATCGTGTAGGGTTTCCTCAAGATGGCGGGCGACGTTTTTGGCGACCAGTGCCCCCCCGATCTTGCGGGCGTCAAAAGGGCTGACCTGCTTGTAGATTGTGCCGACACGGGCCCGCTCTTCGTCATCAAGGACAGGTAGGTTGATTGCGCCGGGCAGGTGATCCTCGGCGAATTCGGCTGGGGCGCGGGCGTCGATGATCGTGTCATACGGCAGGTCGCGCAGGTCGGTGAGGGCGTTCAGGGTCAGCTTCATGGCGGTGCAATCTAGTGGTTTTGCGGGCGGGGGCTAGCCCAGAAACGAAAAGCGCCCGCCGCGCTCTGCCGCAGGGGCAGGCTTGGCGGGCGCTGTCATGGCCGGGGGCCATGACGGATCAGCTACGCACCAGAGCTTCGTACTCTTCGGCGATGTTGCGCGTGATGTCGCCAACGGTGAATGTGTAGTCACCGATCTGGCCCACGGGGGTCACTTCGGCAGCGGTGCCGGTCAGCCAGCACTGTTCGAAATCGGCCAGTTCTTCGGGCATGATGCGGCGTTCGTGCACGGTGATGCCCTTGGCTTTGAGCATGTCGATGACGGTCTGACGGGTGATGCCGTTCAGGATCGCGTCCGGGATGGGCGTGTGCACTTCGCCGTCCTTGACGAAGAAGATGTTCGCGCCGGTCGCTTCGGCCACGTAGCCACGGTAGTCCATGAACAGCGCATCAGAGCAACCTTTGGCTTCGGCCGCGTGCTTGGACATGGTGCAGATCATGTAGAGGCCAGCCGCCTTGGCTTGGGTGGGGATGGTCTCGGGCGAGGGACGTTTCCACTTGGCGATGTCCAGTTTCGCACCCTGCATCTTGGCGTCGCCGTAGTAGGCACCCCATTCCCAAGCGGCAACTGCCATGCGCACTGGGTTTTTCGAGGACGCGACACCCATGTCTTCGCCTGCGCCGCGCCATGCCAGAACGCGCACATAGGCGTCGGTCAGTCCGTTTGCCTCGAGAACCGTTTTCTTGGCTTCTTCGATTTCTTCGACGGTGTAGGGGATCGGCATGTCGAGCAATTTGCCGGACGCCAGCAAACGCTCGGAATGCTCGACCGACTTGAAGATTTTGCCGTTGTAGCAACGCTCGCCCTCGAACACCGAGGACGCATAGTGCAGAGCATGGGTCAGAATGTGGACGTTCGCATCACGCCATTCCACAAGCTGGCCGTCCAGCCAGATTTTCCCGTCACGATCGTCATATGCGCCAGCCATCGTCGGCATCCTTCTCTCAGCACGAAATTTGCGAAAATTGCGCTACTCAGGTCCGATGCAGACATAAAGTTGCGCAAATTCGAGGATTCGCTAACAGTCTGCTCTTGGAATGTCAACAAGGCTGACTTAAAAACGGGGAACACCGAAGGAAGCGAGGGCACTCCGATGGAAGAGCGAGGACATCCCGGTTTACACAGCGGCGAAAGCCTTCTGTTTCTGACCGACGAACAACTGCGCAAGGGCATCGAGGCAATGTTCTTTGCTTATCGCGGGTTTACGGCAGATCCGGACCGAATCCTAAGTGGGATGGAGTACGGGCGGGCCCATCACCGCGCCATCCACTTTATTAACCGCAGCCCCGGGACCACCGTTAACAATCTGTTGAACACCCTCGGCGTGACCAAGCAATCGCTGAACCGCGTACTGCGCACGTTGATTGCGGATGGGCTGGTTGAGTCGCGTGTGGGCGAAAAGGACAAGCGCGAACGTCACCTGTATCTGACGCCCGAAGGCGAGGGGTTGGAGCAAAGGCTGTCCGATGCGCAGCGTGCGCGGATGCGCGCAGCCTACCGTGCGGCGGGTCCCGAAGCTGTGGCTGGCTTTCGTACTGTTCTCGAGGCTATGATGGACCCCGACATGCGACGCCAATACCTGTCGCTGCGGGAGGAGAATTCATGAGCGAACCAGCGCCCCATATCCTGATTGTCGATGATGACGAGCGCATTCGGGGTTTGCTTCAGAAGTTTCTGGCACGAAACGGCTTTCTCGTGACGACCGCCCGCGACGCTGCTCATGCGCGCCGCATCCTTGGTGGGCTTGATTTCGACTTGATCGTGATGGACGTGATGATGCCCGGCGAGGATGGCGTCAGCATGACGAAATCCCTGCGCGAGGACCGGATGACGCCGATCCTGCTGCTGACGGCCAAGGGCGAGACCGAGGACCGGATCGCGGGCCTTGAGGCGGGTGCAGATGACTACCTGCCCAAACCGTTCGAGCCCAAAGAGCTGTTGTTGCGCATGAATGCCATTCTGCGCCGAATGCCTGAGCCGGTGGAAACCGATGCCGCACCTAAGCTGCTGCAACTGGGACCCGTGCGCTATGATATCGACCGCGGCGAGATGTGGCAGGGCGATACGCCCGTGCGTCTGACCGCGACTGAAGCGCAGTTGATGCGGATCTTTGCCGCCCAACCCGGTGAAGCGTTGACCCGCACCAAGCTGGTCGAGGAACTGGGCCGCGACAAAGGTCAGGCGCAGGAACGCGCCGTGGACGTCCAGATCACCCGCCTGCGCCGCAAGCTGGAGGAAGACCCCAAGCAGCCGCGCTACCTGCAGACTGTGCGCGGGGCTGGGTACATGCTCGCGCCCGATTAACTCTGGTCAGGTTTGGACTGGACAGGGCGCGGGACTCGACCCATCTCAGGGAATGTGATTTTACAAAGGCAGCCGCCGCGTGCGGCTGAACCGGAAATTTATAGGGGCCTTCCGATGACCACCGATACACCTGTCAACGAACTCAGCTTCGAAGCCGCAATGACCGAACTGGAAAAGGTCGTCGGTCAGCTGGAAAACGGTCAGGTTCCGCTGGAAGAGTCGATCACCCTGTACCAGCGCGGCGCAGAGCTGAAAAAGCATTGCGAGGCCAAGCTGAAAGCCGCCGAGGAAAAGGTCGCACAGATCACTTTGGACGGCGACGGCAATCCCACAGGTCTAAAGGCTGCCGAAGGTCTCTGATCGCCAATGCAGCAGTTTCTAGAAGGGCAGGCGCGGGCGAAATCCGCGATCCAGTCCGAGTTTGACCGTATCTTTGCGGGCCTGCCGAGCGAGCCTGTGCATCATGCGATGGCCCACGCGGTTCTGAACGGGGGCAAGCGTCTACGGGGCTTCCTGGTTCTCGAAGGCGCGCGGCTGCACGACGTCGATCCCGCCCGTGCGATCCTGCCTGCCTGTGCGATCGAAGCTTTGCACGCCTATTCGCTGGTGCACGACGATCTGCCCTGCATGGATGACGACGACCTGCGTCGAGGCCAGCCCACGGTTCACGTAAAATGGGACGAGGCAACTGCGGTTCTGGCCGGTGACGCCCTGCAAACACTGGCGTTCGAACTGTGTGCTGATCCCGCGGCCGGTCCCGCCGAGGTCCGTGCAGACCTGTGCCTGACCCTTGCCCGCGCTTCTGGTGCGCAGGGGATGGTGTACGGCCAGGCACTGGATATCGCGGCTGAAACCGCAGACACACCGCTGACGCTCGAGCAGATCACCAAGCTACAAGACGGCAAAACCGGTGCCCTGATCCAATGGTCGGCAGAGGCTGGTGCCCGTCTGGCACAGGCCGATGTGATCCCGCTTGGGACCTACGCCAAGGCGCTGGGTCTTGCCTTCCAAATTGCGGACGACGTCCTTGATGAAACTGGAGACGAAGCCAAGGCTGGCAAGCGTCTGCAAAAGGATGCCGAGGCGGGCAAGGCGACCTTTGTTTCCTTGCTGGGTCTTGATGGCGCACGTCAGCGCGCGGCCGATCTGGTGACGCAGGCCTGCGACGCTCTATCTCCCTATGGGGAACAGGCCGAGAGCTTGCGGGAAGCGGCCCGTTTCGTTATCTCCCGCGAAAGCTGAAACGCCCCCAAGGAGGCGCGCCCTTATGTCGAACCGTCCCGAGACGCCATTGCTGGACCAGATCACGACCCCTTCGGACATGAAGGGACTGTCGGATGCACAGCTGAAACAGCTGGCGCGTGAAGTGCGGGCCGAGACGATCAGTGCTGTCTCTGAAACCGGCGGACACCTTGGCGCGGGTCTTGGCGTGGTCGAATTGACCGTCGCGCTGCACGCGATCTGGGACACGCCCAAGGACAAAATCATCTGGGACGTCAGCCACCAGAGCTATCCTCACAAGATTCTGACCGGCCGCCGCGATCGTATCCGTACGCTGCGCCAAAAGGACGGTTTGTCTGGATTTACCAAGCGTTCAGAAAGCCCCTATGACCCCTTTGGCGCGGCGCATTCCAGCACCTCGATCAGTGCGGCTTTGGGCTTTAGCGTGGCGCGAGATCTGGGGGGCAACTGCCCCGAAGGCTTGGGCGACGGCATCGCTGTGATCGGGGATGGTTCGATCAGCGCGGGCATGGCCTACGAGGCGATGAACAACGCGGGCCATCTGAAAAAGCGCCTGATCGTCATTCTGAACGACAACGAGATGTCGATTGCCCCACCCGTGGGCGCAATGTCGTCCTATCTGTCGAAACTCTATGCCGAGCGTCCCTTCCATGACCTGAAAGAGGTTGCCAAGGGCGCGGTCGGCTTCCTGCCCGAACCCTTCCGCGAGAGCGCCAAGCGCGCCAAAGACATGCTGAAGGGCATGGCGACTGGTGGGACGTTGTTCGAGGCTTTGGGCTTTAGCTATGTCGGCCCCATCGACGGCCACGATATGGACCAGTTGCTGCCCGTTCTGCGCACCGTCCATGACCGCGCGACCGGACCGATCCTGATCCACGTCCTGACCCAAAAGGGCAAAGGCTATGCCCCCGCCGAGGCGGCTGCCGACAAAGGTCACGGTGTGTCGAAATTCGACGTGGTCACCGGCAAGCAGAAGAAAACCCCCTCGAACGCGCCGAGCTATACCGGCGTGTTTTCCAAGGCACTGCTGGACGAGGCCGCGCGCGACACCAAGGTCTGTGCCGTCACTGCCGCGATGCCCGATGGCACCGGCCTGAAGCAGTTTCAGGACCGCTATCCGAGCCGCTGCTTTGACGTAGGTATTGCCGAACAACACGCGGTGACCTTTGCCGCTGGTCTGGCTGCGGGGGGCTTGCGTCCGTTCTGCGCGCTCTATTCGACGTTCTTGCAGCGTGGGTATGACCAAGTGGTCCACGACGTGGCGATCCAGCGTCTGCCTGTCCGTTTCGCTATCGACCGCGCTGGTTTGGTGGGTGCCGATGGTGCGACCCACGCGGGCGCATTCGACACTGCCTTCCTCGCTAACCTGCCCGATTTCGTCGTCATGGCGGCGGCGGACGAAGCCGAACTGGTCCACATGGTCGCCACCGCTGCGGCCTACGATCAGGGACCGATCAGCTTCCGCTACCCGCGCGGCGAAGGTACGGGTGTGGAGATGCCGGAGCGCGGCGAGATCCTCGAGATTGGCAAAGGCCGCATGATCCGCGAGGGCAAGGGCGTCGCGATCCTGTCCTTTGGCACCCGTCTGCAAGAAGTCATGCAGGCCTGCGAAGCATTGGACGCGCGGGGCATCACCCCGACGGTGGCCGATGCGCGCTTTGCCAAGCCGCTGGACCGCGACCTGATCATGAAGCTTGTGGAAACCCACGATGCCTTGATCACCGTCGAAGAGGGCGCGATTGGCGGCTTTGCCAGCCACGTTTCGCACCTCTTGGCCGAAGAGGGCGTGTTCGATCGCGGCTTCAAATTCCGCAGCATGGTTCTGCCGGACATCTTTATCGATCAAGCGAACCCCCGCGACATGTATGCGGTCGCTGGCCTCAACGCCGAAGACATCGAGGCCAAAGTGCTGGAAGTCATGGGCGTCGAGACGCTGGGAAAACGGGCCTGAACAGGACTTAGGCTCGTTTTTGTGCCTGAATTCTCTGCGCGAGCTGATGCGGCAGAGCAGAGATGCGGCCAAGGTAGAGATAATCGAAGGTTACGCCAAAGTGGTGAACAAGTCTGAGTGCAAGGTCATCAGGAATATGCCTATGCCCCTTCTCCGCTCTACTCCAATAAGTTCTTTCGACACCGATTAGGTCTGCGATCTCAGAGGGGCGCAGGTTGTTTGCTTCACGCACGGCTTTCAATCGCGCCCCAATTTTGATGGGGTCCATTGAAGATTTTAAATCTGCGATGGGATCAAAATCTGGGTCCTGCAATTTGGCTACCCCGCCTCGTTCGGATCAAACGAGTGGTGGACGTGAAACGCCCGCCACGATCCCTTTTGCATCTTTAGACAGAACGTACTGCGCACTCCCGGTTTCGGGGCGGACTCATAGCGTAGGGTTGCCGACAGCGTCGCGGTGTCCCCGTGGAACCAGACCTGAGGGCTGTCGATCGCTAGTTGTTCAATCGTCCCGTTGTCGAAGAACGCCTGAACAGCCGTCAGATGGGCAGGTAGGTCGTCACTGTCGTTTCCGGCGTGATTGTCCCAGAACCGCACCTGATCCTCGGTATAGCAGTCCTTCAACGCGTCGATGTCGCGGGCGTAGAAGGCGTTGTTGTAGCGTTCCAGAAAGCTCAGAACAGAACTGCGCGGATCCTCGACCGACAGGGATTTTTGCAGGCCAGCGCGGTAGTCGGGGTAGGCGAGTTCGACGCCAAGTTCCTCTTTGATGCGGGTGTTATCAACGCGTTTGCTTTCTGCGTAGAAGCTGCGGGCCATGGGGGTCATGTCCGCGTCCTCGAATTTCACGGCGGGGGGCAGGGGCATTCCGAGCAGCTCGGCCGCATAGGCGATGACGTCCTGCGGCGGGGCAGGGTCATTGTCACAGACGTTATAGGCGCGGCCTGGGTTGGGCTGCGCGATGCTGGCCGCCAAGACCTGCGCGATGTCGTCCACGTGGATACGGCTGAAGACCTGTCCCTTTTTTATGATCCGGCGGGCTTTGCCTGTGCGGACCTTTTCAAATGGTCCGCGGCCGGGGCCGTAGATGCCCGCCAGTCGGAAGATATGCAGAGGTAGTCCGTCGATGCTGCCCCACGCTTGTTCAGCGTTCTTGCGGGACATGCCGCGCGGGGTGGCGGGGATCAGGGGCGCGTCCTCTGTCACCCAGCCGCCATCATGATGGCCGTAGACGCCGGTGGTGGACAGATAGCCCACCCATTCCAGTTCACTGGCCCGCCGCGCGATGATGTCACGATAGAGCGCCAGCACCGGATCGCCCGCATCTTTGGGGCCAGCAGAGATCAGGATGTGGCTGCATTCCTCTAGGGCCGCGCGCACCTCGTCGCTGCCCCATAGCAGGGGGATCACGCCGCGCGCCTCTAGCTCGGCAAAGTTCTCGGTCGAGCGGGTGGTGCCATAGACGCGCCAGCCCTGAGGGATCAGGAGGCGGTCGAGTGCTTGGGCCGAGTAACCGTGGCCAAAGGAAAGCAAAGTCTTTGTCATGCCTCATGTTTGGGCGTGGCCGTGCCGCTTTTCAAGACAAGTGTCGTAAGTCTGTGATCTGAAAATGTGCATTCTGCCCGTATTCTGAGCAACGCCCACTTGCGGCGCTAACGAAATTGGTCACACTCGGTACATGACACAAGCTGCTTTTAAATCATGGCCGGATGTTGCGGCCAATCTGGTGGCCGTCGCCGCGGGGCGTGCGCCGGCCGATCTGGTTTTGAAAAATGGGCGGTGGGTGAATGTCCACACCCGCGAAGTAATTGATAATACAGACATAGCGATCAAGGATGGGCGGTTCGCTTATTGCGGGCCGGACGCCAGCCATTGCATCGGCGAGGGAACGCAGGTCGTCGATGTGGCGGGGCGCTACATGATGCCCGGTCTGTGCGACGCGCACATGCACATTGAATCGGGGATGCTGACACCGGCGGAATTTGCCCGCGCGGTGATCCCCCATGGCACCACGACCATGTTCACCGACCCGCACGAGATCGCGAATGTTTTGGGCTTGGAAGGCGTGAAGATGATGCATGACGAGGCGCTGATGCAGCCCGTGAACATCTTTACCCAGATGCCAAGCTGTGCGCCCTCGGCGCCGGGGCTGGAAACCACTGGGCAGGAAATCACCCCCGAGGATGTGGCTGAGGCGATGGCGTGGCCGGGGATCATCGGGTTGGGAGAGATGATGAACTTCCCCGGTGTGATCAATGCCGACCCCAAGATGCTGGCCGAGATTGCCGCGACCCAGCGCGCGGGCAAAACGGTGGGCGGCCACTATGCCAGCCCAGACCGAGGGCCCGCGTTCCACGCTTATGCGGCGGGCGGTCCGGCGGACGACCACGAGGGCACGTGCGAAGAGGATGCCATTTCCCGCACCCGTCAGGGGATGAGGCACATGATGCGGCTCGGCTCGGCTTGGTATGATGTGGAAACCCAGATCACCGCCGTCACGGAAAAGGGGCTGGACCCGCGCAGCTTCATCCTATGTACGGATGACTGCAACGCGGGAACCTTGGTGAACGATGGCCACATGAACCGCGTGGTGCGACATGCCATCGATTGTGGCTGTGACCCGCTGATCGCGATCCAGATGGCGACGATTAACACCGCAACCCATTTCGGGTTGGAGCGGGAGCTTGGATCGATTGCCCCCGGTCGCCGCGCCGATGTGATCCTGACCTCGGACCTGAAGACCCTGCCGATCGAGCAGGTCTATGCCCGTGGCCAGCTGATCGCAGAGGGAGGGGAATGTCTGGTGGATTGTCCGCATTTCGATTGGCCCGACACAGCGCGGAACACCGTGCATCTGGATCAGGACCGCGTCGCGGCGGATTTCGAGATTGCTGCGCCCGAAGGAAAGAACTCTGTCACGGCCAAAGTGATCGGTGTCGTCGAAAATCAGGCTCCGACCAAAGCGCTGACCGCTGAACTGGCTGTCACCGATGGCTTGGTGCAGGGCGATCCCGCGCAGGACATCTGCCAGATCGCCTTGGTGGAGCGGCACCGCGCGACGTGTGGCGTGACCAATGGGTTTGTCAGTGGCTTCGGCTACGACAAACCGATGGCGATGGCCTCGACCGTGGCGCATGACAGCCACCACATGATCGTCGTTGGTACGGACCGCGAGATGATGGCGCTGGCCGCGAACCGACTGGCCGAGGTTGGCGGCGGCGTCACACTCTTTGCCGATGGTGAGGAAAAGGCGCTGGTTGAACTGCCCATCGCGGGCCTTATGTCCGACGACAACGCCGCAACCGTGGCGGCCAAAGCAACCGCCTTGGGGCACGCTATGCTGGACTGCGGCTGCACCCTGAACAACGCGTTCATGCAGCACTCGCTGCTGGCGCTGGTCGTCATCCCCGCCCTGCGTATCAGCGATCTGGGGCTTGTAGATGTCACCAAATTCGAAATCACGGACCTGTTTGAAGAAAGCTAATCCATAAATGAACAAGCCCGAACTACCGATTGAAACCCCCGAAATTCGGGGCCACGAATACTTTACCGACGCCAAGGCCGCCGTGGCGCGCTTGCGTGAACTCTATGACGAGGCGACAGGCTATCTGCATGACCGCTTTCAAGAATTGATCGAAGGGGCAGAGCATCGGTCCCGTTATCGCGCCTACTACCCCGAGATCCGCTTTGTCACCTCGACCTTTGCCAAGCTGGACAGCCGTCTGAGTTTTGGTCACGTGGTCGAGCCAGGCACCTATGCCACGACCATCACGCGGCCCGATCTATTTTCGAACTACCTTGAGCAGCAGATTGGCCTGTTGATCGAGCATCATGACCAGCCGGTCGCTATTGGTCCCTCGCAAACGCCAATGCCGATTCACTTTGCCGTCCTTGGCGACGAGGAGATCGTAATTCCCCAAGACGGCG
The DNA here is from genome assembly GCF_041224595.1 of Donghicola sp. XS_ASV15. NCBI lineage: Bacteria > Pseudomonadati > Pseudomonadota > Alphaproteobacteria > Rhodobacterales > Roseobacteraceae > Donghicola > Donghicola sp. XS_ASV15. The sequence continues at coordinate 195,700 of NZ_JBGFGN010000129.1, forward strand.
CGGCAACCTTCCCCCTGCGAGATGTGTTCGACGTGCCGGACCTGAACATCACACACGATGCCATCGTGAATGGCGAAGGGTTCACTTATCCTGATGGCGCGCGACCCTTGGCCCCGTTCACCGCGCAGCGCGTTGACTATTCGCTGGCGCGTCTGGCCCACTATACGGCCACCGACCCAGCGCATTTCCAGAACCACGTTCTGTTTACAAACTATCAGTTCTACGTCGAAGAATTCGAGGCTTACGCCCGCCAGATGCTGGCAAACAAGGCCAGTGGCTACACGTCCTTTGTCTCGACCGGAAATGTAGAAATCACCGAGGCGGACCAAGAGCTGGAAACACCCAAGAAGATGCCGCAGATGCCGACCTACCACCTGAAGAAGGCGGACGGCAGCGGTATCACTTTGGTAAATATTGGTGTCGGTCCGTCCAACGCAAAAACGGCCACCGATCATATTGCCGTCCTGCGTCCGCACGCTTGGGTGATGGTGGGTCACTGCGCAGGGTTGCGGAACACGCAGGCCTTGGGTGACTTCGTTCTGGCGCACGCCTATTTGCGCGAAGATCATGTTCTGGATGCAGATTTGCCGGTCTGGGTCCCGATCCCTGCACTGGCTGAAATCCAAATTGCGTTAGAAGATGCCGTAGAAGAGGTTTCGGAACTCGAAGGCTACGAGTTGAAGCGCATCATGCGCACCGGAACAGTTGCGACCATCGACAATCGTAACTGGGAGCTGCGCGATCAGTCGGGACCGGTTCAACGCCTGTCCCAGTCGCGCGCCATCGCGCTGGACATGGAAAGCGCGACCATCGCCGCCAATGGTTTCCGCTTTCGCGTGCCCTACGGAACGCTGCTCTGTGTGTCTGACAAACCGCTCCACGGAGAGCTGAAACTGCCAGGTATGGCGAGTGATTTCTATAAAACTCAGGTTGCACGTCACCTATTGATTGGCATTCGGGCAATGGAAAGGCTGAGTGAGATGCCACTAGAGCGTATACATTCCCGTAAACTACGGTCTTTTGAGGAAACAGCCTTTCTCTAAACTGTGGCAAATCCGCAAAAATATGCAATGTGGCCTTGAAAAAAAGGCCATTCAGATTGTCTTGTCCTGATATTTCGCGTTAGATGCCCCAACACGTACCCGGCGACGACTGGGAAAAAAATATACGGAGACCAGAAATGGCAAAGCCTATGACAAAAACCCAACTGGTTGCGGCTCTGGCCGAGGAGATGGGGGCAGAAAAGAAAGCAGCAGCGCAAGCACTGGACGCAGTGACCGCGATCATCACCCGCGAAGTCGAGGCTGGCGGTTCGGTAACCCTGCCTGGTATCGGCAAGTTCTACTGCCGTGAGCGTCCCGAGCGTATGGTGCGTAACCCCGCCACCGGCGAACAGATCAAGAAAGAGGCCGACAAGGTCGTCAAAGTGACTGTTGCCAAGGCACTGAAAGACAGCGTCAACGGCTGATCTTTTTGCGGGTTCCGCAAAGGTTTCAAAGGGTCTCTGTTGCTGCAGAGGCCCTTTTCTTTTTGCATCCCCTGATTGCGCGTTGCGCATGGCCGACATGATGCAGCATCCTCTGGCGCGGCGAAGCCCACTCTGGCAGGGTTCGCCGACGACCAACCCGGAGGGACCCCATGGATATTCGCGCGATGCTGGCCGGACTGGCCTTTGGACTGATGTGGTCCTCGGCCTTTACCTCAGCGCGGATGATTGTCGCCGAAGCGCCCCCACTGACGGCCCTGTCCCTAAGGTTTTTGGTGTCTGGTGTGATCGGTATTGCGATTGCGTATGCGCTTGGGCAGCGCGCCCGGCTGTCCGCGGCGCAATGGCGCGCGACTGTGATCTTTGGTCTCTGCCAGAACGCCTTGTATTTGGGCCTGAATTTCATCGCCATGCAGACGGTCGAAGCCTCTCTGGCTTCCATTGTCGCCTCGACCATGCCGCTCTGGGTGGCGCTGGTGGGGGTGTCGTTCTTTGGTCAAACCGTCCGCCCGATCGGCTGGATCGGCCTGATCGCAGGCATCGCAGGCGCCGCCCTGATCATGGGAACGCGAGTTCAAGCGGGCGCAGACCCCTTTGGTCTGCTGCTCTGTGCTGTGGGCGTCGCGTCCCTGTCTGCGGCGACATTGTCGGTCCGCGTCGCCTCTGGCGGAGGGAACCGCCTGATGGTCGTGGGGCTGCAAATGATGGTTGGTTCGATTGCGCTGCTTCCATTCGCAATGATCTATGAATTTCCCACCCTCAACGTCACTCTGACCCCGCGTCTGACGCTCGCCTTCCTTTACACAACTCTCATTCCGGGACTTTTGGCGACCCTCGTCTGGTTCTGGCTGGTCGAGCGAATCGGCGCCGTGCGCGCCGCCACCTTCCACTTCCTGAACCCATTCTTTGGTGTCGCAATCGCCGCGCTTCTGCTTGGCGAAACCATCGGCCCCCTCGACATCGTCGGTGTGGCAATCATTGCGGCTGGCATCCTTGCGGTCCAACTCTCCAAAGAGGCCCCGCAAACAGAAAAGCGCCCCGCGTAACAGCTTGGGCGCCCTAATTTCATCTTTGCCAAAATACTCCGGGGTCCGGGGCAGAGCCCCGGCGCTCAGCCGATTTTACCTTGGTTTTCGCCGACGTGACCACGGTGCAGCAGCAGGTGGTCCAGGATCACACACGCCATCATCGCCTCACCCACCGGCACCGCACGGATACCAACGCAGGGGTCATGACGGCCCTTGGTGATGATTTCGGCTGGCTCGCCCGCTTTGGTGATGGTCTTGCGGGTCGTCAGGATCGAAGACGTCGGTTTGACCGCAAAGCGTACAACCACATCCTGACCCGTCGAAATCCCGCCCAAGATTCCGCCCGCGTGGTTCGAGCTGTACTCCGGCCCACTCGGTCCCATGTAAATCTCGTCCGCATTGGCGCTACCGGTCAGCGATGCCGCTGCCATGCCTTCGCCAATCTCCACAGCTTTCACCGCGTTGATGCTCATCATCGCGGCGGCCAGATCGGTGTCCAGCTTGCCATAGATCGGCGCACCCAGTCCCGCAGGGACGCCCCGCGCGACAACTTCGATCACAGCGCCAACGCTTTCGCCTGACTTGCGCAGACCGTCCAGATAGTCGGCCCACTCATCCGCAGCCACCGCATCCGGCGTCCAGAAGGGGTTTTGCTCAACCTGATCCCAGTCGAACCGTGCACGATCAATACCGTGGGGACCCATCTGGGTCATGTAGCCCTTGATCTCGACGCCGGGGACCAGCTTGTCCAGCGCGGCGCGGGCCAAGCCGCCTGCCGCCACACGGGCCGCAGTTTCACGGGCCGAAGAGCGCCCGCCGCCGCGATAATCGCGGATGCCGTACTTCTGCCAATAGGTGATGTCTGCGTGTCCGGGGCGGAACTTTTCGACGATATCGCCATAGTCCTTGGACCGCTGGTCCGTGTTGCGGATCATCAACTGGACCGGCGTGCCGGTGGTCTTGCCCTCGAAGACGCCCGACAGAATTTCCACCTCGTCAGGCTCGCGGCGCTGGGTGGTGAACTTGTTCTGACCGGGTTTTCGCTTGTCCAACCAGACTTGCAGCATCTCGGGCGTAATCTCGACGTTCGGCGGGACGCCGTCCACTGTTGCGCCCAAGGCAGGTCCGTGGCTCTCACCCCAAGTGGTGACGCGGAAGATGTGACCAAAGGTATTCAAGCTCATTGGGCTGGCTCCTGTTGCTTGGGGACGTTCGATAAAGGACGCCTGCGCCAGTGGCAAGCGCAGCCCTTGCATCATGCTCTGCGCCGCTCTAGGTGTTGGGACACCTCGGGGTGGCCGGAAACGGCCTGAGATGCGTCATCGCGAACCCGTTGAACCTGAACCGGTTAGGACCGGCGGAGGGAAGGTTGGTTTTCTGGTTCACAGGTCCAAACCGTCTCCGCCCGTAACAGTAGGAGACGCCCTCATGAACAAGGCGCTTGTATTTGCAACGGGTCTGATCGCAGCCACCTCGGCAGCCGCCGAGGACAAGCCCGTGCTGACGATCTATGCCCCCGACTATTTCACTAGCGAATGGGGCCCCGGTCCCAGCATCGAACAAGGTTTCGAGGCGATTTGCGCCTGTGACGTCCAGTATCAGGCCGGCGACGTATTGCCCCGCCTGCTGCTGGAAGGCGAACGCAACCGCGCGGACGTTGTCATCGGTCTGAACACCGACGTCAGCAAACAGGCCCGCGAGAGCGGCCTTTTCGCGCCTCATGGTCAGGACCTGTCCGGTTTGACCCTGCCGATCGAGTGGAACGACGACACGTTCTTCCCCTTCAACTGGGGCTACACCGCGTTCGTCTACAACAACGAGAAAATGGCGAACCCGCCTGCCTCGTTCGAGGAATTGGTGAACGCCCCCGATGATGCGTTTAAAGTCGTGCTTCAGGACCCGCGCAGCTCAATTTCTGGTCTGGCAACCCTACTGTGGGTCAAGTCGATCTACGGCGACGACGCGCCTGAGGCATGGGCTAAGCTGGCGCCCAAAGTGCTGACCGTGACCAAGGGCTGGTCCGAATCTTATGGTCTGTTCACTGATGGTGAAGCCGACATGGTGATGAGCTACACCACATCGCCCGCCTACCACATCATCGCCGAGGGCGACACGAGCAAAGAGGCTGCGATCTTCCCCGAGGGTCACTACTTCATGGCCGAGCTTGTGGCGAAAACCGCGACCACCGAGCAGCCCGAGCTGGCGGATCAGTTCCTGGCCTATGTCCTGAGCGAAGAGTTCCAAAAGATGATCCCGACCGCCAACTGGTCCTACCCGTCGGCACTGCCGCAGGATCAATGGCCCGAGGGCTTCCGTGAACTGCCCATGCCCGATCAGGCGATCTTCTACTCCGAAGACGAAGCCGCTGCCCTGCGCGATGCCGCGCTCGAGGAATGGCTGACCGCCTTCGGGGGCTGATCCCCCTCATTGCCGCCGCGCTTGTGGGTGCGGCGGTGCTCTTGCCTCTGGCCGCCGTCATCTGGCGGGCCGGAGGACTGTCCCCTTTGGATGGCCGGTCGTGGGATGCGGTCTGGTTTACCCTGTGGCAGGCCGCCCTGTCGGCAGTGCTGTCTGTCGGGCTGGCGGTGCCCGTGGCCCGGGCATTGGCGCGGCGCCGATTTCGCGGTCGCGCGGCGCTGGTGGCTTTGCTGGGGGCTCCGTTCATTCTGCCGGTGATCGTGGCCATTCTGGGCCTGCTGGCGGTGTTCGGGCAGCAGGGGTGGCTCTCTGACGTGCTGGGGCTGTTCGGTCTGCCAGCGGTCAAGATTTACGGGCTGCACGGTGTGCTGCTGGCCCATGTGTTTTTCAACTTGCCCTTGGCGACGCGATTGCTGCTGCAAGGCTGGCAGGACATTCCGGCCGAGCGGTTCCGTCTGGCAGCAACGATGAACTTGCGTCCTTGGACGATGTTTCGACTGATCGAATGGCCGATGCTGCGCCGGATTGCGCCGGGGGCGGCGATGGTGATTTTCGTGATCTGTCTGTCGTCTTTTGCGGTGGCGCTGACCCTGGGTGGTGGGCCCAAAGCGACGACGGTCGAGTTGGCGATCTATCAGGCCTTCCGCTTTGATTTCGACATTGGCAAGGCCGCGCAATTGGCAGTGGTACAGTTGGTGCTGGCCGGTGGTGCGGCGTTGATCGCGATGAAGGCGACGCTGCCTGAGGCTGGCTTTGGCGGATTGGACCGCGTGGTTCCGCGTTGGGATGGCAGCCGCATTGTGGACGGGTTCTGGATTGCGCTGGTCGCGTTCTTTCTGCTGTTGCCATTGGCCGCGATTGCCCTGCGCGGCGCTGGGGCTCTCTTCAGTTTGCCGGCTTCGGTGTGGCAGGCGGCGCTCTACTCTGTGCTGGTGTCCATCGGGGCGGTCGTTGTGACCTTGGCCTTGGCGCTGCCGCTCGCGTTGTCCCGTTGGACATGGGTGGAGTTGGTCGGCCTGTTGGGTATCGCCAGCTCTCCGCTTGTCTTGGGCACGGGCCTGTATCTGATGATCAACCCTTTCGTTGCTCCGTGGGACGTGGCGCTGCCTGTCACCGCAGGCGTTAATGCTGTGATGGCGTTGCCCTTCGCTCTGCGCATTCTGCGCCCTGCGGCGGCGCAGATCGAGGCAGAGCATGGACGGCTTGCTGATAGCCTTGATCTACGCGGGTGGGCGCGCTTGAGGTGGCTCGTTCTGCCGCGCCTGCGTCGCCCGATGGGGTTCGCAGCAGGTTTGACGGGGGCATTAGCAATGGGCGATTTGGGGGTAATTACTCTTTTTGCTGACCCCAATACCGCCACCTTGCCTTTGCAGATGTACCGCCTGATGGGGGCCTATCGGATGGAGCAGGCGGCGGGTGCTGCGCTGTTGCTGCTGGTCCTAAGCTTCGGGCTGTTCTGGACTTTCGACCGAGGAGGCCGCGTGAATGCTGACACTTGAGCAGCTGGTTATCGTACAAGATGATTTTCATCTGAGCGCTGATTGGAGCGTACCCACTGGGTGCCAGCTGGCCATCATTGGCCCCTCGGGTGGGGGGAAATCAACCTTGCTGGGGGCTGTGTCAGGCTTTGTGTCGGCGAATGGGCGGGTCCTCTGGCAGGGGGAGGCATTGGATGGTTTGCCCCCCGGAAAGCGCCCGAATGCGATGCTATTTCAGGATCAGAACCTGTTTCCCCACTTAACGGCAGCGCAGAATGTTGGCCTGGCCCTGAGCCAGAAGAGGCTGACTGCTGCGCAGCAGTCAGTGGTGGAGCAGGCTTTGGGGCGCGTGGGTTTGCAGGGGCTCGAGGGTCGCAAGCCCGGGCAGTTGTCGGGGGGCCAGCAGAGCCGAGTGGCTCTTGCGCGGCTACTGTTGCAGGACCGTCCTTTGTGGCTGTTGGATGAGCCATTTGCCGCGTTGGGGCCGGGCTTGCGTCTAGAGATGTTGGCGCTGGTGAAACAGATTGCGACTGAGGCTGGTGCAACAGTTTTGATGGTCACTCATGATCCCGAAGATGCTCGTAGGTTTGCGGATGCGATTGTGGTCGTCGACAACGGGATTGCACAAGCGCCGCGCCCGACGGCAGAGGTCTTTGACAACCCTGACGAGGCACTGCGGCAGTATCTGGGGCAGTGATCGGACAGTTTGGCGCATAGGGCGGCGATCACGAGTGCATTACCCCTAGGGGCATTTTCAGGAACTGTTTCATGCTGCTCAGAATTGCCGCTGTTTTGGCCGCTTTCACCGCCGTATTGCACATATTTGTCGGCACCTTTGACACTCTGATGCCGATGCTCACGATGGATTTGCCCGCGCCTGTATTGGGGACGCTACATGCCTGCTGGCATATGGTGAGCCTGTTTTTAGTCGTCTCTGCCTGGGCATTCTGGCGGGGCGGCGCAATGGCGCGTCCGGTGGCGTGGCTGTGGATGGGGAGTGCTGCGATCTTCGTTGCAGTAGGGGTCTGGCAAGATGGTCTGGTGGGCCTGTTGGAATTGCCCCAGTGGACGCTTCTTGGGGCGAGCGGTGGCCTATCCCTCTATGCCACAAGGGCACGGCCGAGATTTGCCAAAACCGATCAATCCGCCTAATGGAGAGGATGAGCGTCGGATGGAGTTCATCCGTGCCACACCCATTCGAGCGAGAGATCTGCCCATGACCGCCAAGAAACGTATCGTCCTGTCCAGCGACCACGCCGCGATCGAGCTGCGTCAGGCCATAGCAAAGCACATCGAAGAGCAAGGGTACGAGGCCGTAGACATCGGTCCGACCACGCCGGATAGCGTGCACTACCCCTCGATGGGTGAGGCAGCGGCGCAGAAGATTGCTTCGGGTGATTGTGACCTCGGAATTATCCTGTGCGGCACCGGTCAGGGCATCATGATGGCTGCGAACAAGGTCAAGGGCATCCGCTGCGGTGTCTGCAACGAGACCTTTTCGGCCAAGATGATCCGCGCGCACAATGACGCGCAAATCCTGTCGATGGGCGCGCGCGTGGTTGGCCAAGGGCTGGCGCTAGAGATTGTCGACGCGTTCTTGTCGACTGAGTTCGAAGGCGGCCGTCACGGACTGCGTGTCGACATGATCAAGGCGATGGAAGACTGATCCATTCCCTAATGATTGTTTGAAAAGGCCGGTGCGAGAGCGCCGGCCTTTTTCGTGGGCTGATGGTACCCAAAGAAAAAGCCCCGCCAGATTGCTCTGACGGGGCTCTTTAATTCGTGCATCAGACGATTAGTCGTCTTTGCGGCCGTACTTGATGGGGGCCCAGATGCGCTTGTTGGTCAGGTACAGTAGAACTGCCAGAACCGCGAGGAAGATCACACCGGTCAGACCTGCGGTCTTGCGCTGCATCATCTTGGGTTCTGCGGTCCACATCAGGAACGCGGCAACGTCCTGAACTTCGTGGTGCAGATCGTTCGAGTGACCGTCGTCAAACTCAACATCTTCGCCATAGAGGGGCGGCGCCATACCGATCCAGCTGCCAGGGACGGTGTGGTTGCCGTCTTCGTCCAGACACTGCTCGGGGTAGCCGCCTGCGGTGAAGACGGTGTTGTAGTAGCCGGTGAAGTCCTCGGGGGCACATTCAGGGGCTTCTTCGTAACCGTCCAGCAGCGACGCGATGTATTCGGCGCCACCCATGCCCTTGACGATCTGGTTAATCCCCAGACCCAGAGGGCCGTGGAAGCCAGCGCGGCCTTTGGCCATCAGCGACAGGTCAGGTGCGTCTGCCGAAGTCACTGCAGGGAATTTGTCCGCAGGAGTGGCAGGGCGGTAATCTTCGATGCTGTTGTCGTAGATTTCGATGTTCGACGCGTAGGCACGAACTTGGTCTTCGGGCATGCCGGGACCGGATTCGTCACCAAGGGTACGGATCGAAACATACTGCAGACCGTGACACGCCGAGCAAACCTCGGTGTAGATTTTCAGGCCGCGCTGCAGCTGGTTCTGGTCGTACGCGCCGAACGGACCTTCGAACGAGAAGTCGAAGTCGTGAACGTGGGCTTCGCCGCCTGCTGCCAGCGCACCCCCGGCCGACAGGCCGAGAGCAGCGATCGCAGTAAGGGTCAGTTTCCTAATCATTTGGGTCACCTTTCTTACTCGGCAGGGGTGGCGTCAGCCGACTTGCCGTAATGCGCTTTGAAGTCGTCTTCGATGGTCGCGACCGGAGTCTCGGGCTTCTCGAAGATGCCAAGCAGCGGCAGAACTACTAGGAAATAAGCGAACCAGTAGGTCGCACCCAGCAGCGAGATGTAGGGGTAGATACCTTCGGCGGGCATTGCACCAGCCCACATCAGAACCATGAAGTCGACGCAGAGCAGGCGGAACCACCATTTGAAGGCAGGGCGATAGCGGCCCGAACGAACGCTCGAGGTGTCCAGCCAAGGCGCCAGCGCCATGACAGCGATCGCACCGAACATCGCCAGAACACCAAAGAACTTTGCGTCGATGATGCCGAACGAGATCCAGCTTGCGAACTGAACAACCCAGACTTCCGAGTCAAACGCACGCAGGATCGCGTAGAAGGGCAGGAAGTACCATTCGGGAACGATGTGCGAGGGCGTCGCCAGAGCGTTTGCTTCGATGTAGTTGTCGGGGTGGCCAAGGTAGTTGGGCATGAAGCCAACAACTGCAAAGAACACGGCCAGAACAACTGCCAGAGCGAACAGGTCCTTGATCACGAAATAGGGCCAGAAGGGCAGGGTGTCTTTTTCTGCTTCGGCTTTCGATGTGCGGCGAACTTCAACACCAGTGGGGTTGTTGTTGCCGGTCGAGTGGAAGGCCCAAATGTGGACGACAACCAGGCCTGCGATCAGGAAGGGCAGCAGGTAGTGCAGCGAGAAGAAGCGGTTCAGCGCGGGCTGACCAACAGCCGATGCACCCAGCAGCCATGTCTGGATCGCTTCGCCGATGAAGGGGATTGCGCCGAACAGGCCGGTGATCACTGCGGTACCGTGGAACGACATCTGGCCCCAAGGCAGAACGTAGCCCATGAACGCGGTGCCCATCATCAGCAGGTAGATCAGCATACCGATGATCCATGTGATTTCACGGGGCGCCTTGTACGAGCCGTAGAACAGACCACGGAAGATGTGCAGGTAAACAGCAACAAAGAACAGCGATGCGCCGTTCATGTGCAGGTAGCGGATAAAGTGGCCGCCGTTCACGTCGCGCATGATGTGCTCGATCGAAGCGAATGCCATGTCGACGTGGGGGGTGTAGTGCATCACCAGAACAACGCCGGTAATGATCTGCAGAGCCAGACAGAAGGTCAGGATGATGCCCCAGATCCACATCCAGTTCAGGTTCTTGGGGGTGGGGATCATCAGAGTGTCATACAGCAGGCCGATGATCGGCAGACGGCTGTTGACCGCTTTGGTAAAGCCGGACTTTGGCTCGTAATGGTCGTGTGGGATACCCGACATAGTTAAATCTCCTCTCCCTTAACCCAGCTTGATCGTGGCATCGTCCACGAACTCGGCAACGGGGATGTGCAGGTTTTCGGGCGCGGGGCCTTTGCGGATGCGGCCAGCGGTGTCGTAGTGCGAACCGTGGCAGGGGCAGAACCAGCCGCCAAAGTCACCTGCGCCGTCACCCAGAGGCACACAGCCGAGGTGGGTGCAGACACCCATCTGAACCAGCCATTCGCCGTTTTCGTCCATTGCGCGGTTTGCGTCGGTCGCGGGAACCTCGCCAGCGTCGTTTGCGTTGCGTGCAACGGGATCGATCAGGTCATCCAGATCAACGGCGCGGGCTGCTTCGATCTCGGCTTCGGTACGACGACGGATGAAGACAGGCTTACCCTGCCACAGCACGGTCATCTGCGATCCGACTTCCAGTGCGCTCACGTCCACACGGATCGACGACAGCGCTTTCACGTCTGCCGAGGGGTTCATCTGATTGACGAGGGGCCAAATTGCGGCACCTGCAGTCACCGCACCTGCGCCAGCTGTGGCGTAGTAGAGGAAATCTCTGCGGGTGCCTTCGTGATCTTCTGCGTGGGACACGAGGTTTCTCCATTCTCTTGTCGACCGAACTCCAAAGAATGCCAGAGCAAAGCCGAACCGATACAGATTTGGGCCACGGATTGCCGCAGCCCTTGTCATCACGCGCTATTTAACGAGAGGGTTTGCATCCGTCCAGCGGACATTCGAGCGCATCTGCAGCATGACAGTCGGTAAAATGGTCCGAGTCGCCGCAAATCAACAGTAATGCGTCAGAACACCACATCTAATCGGTGTGCCACAGCATTCAATGGCCATGCGCTGAGAATCAGTTTTGCCCCTGATTTAGGCAATATCTTCGGTATTGCAGGCCAACTGATTCTGACGAAAAATCCAAGTTTTCCGTGCGGGTTAGGCCAGCAGCTGCCCGCCAGAGATACCTTGGATCTTCGCGCGGACGATCTGGCTTTCGGGCTGATCAGTGTCGAATAGAACTTCGGTAAATTGCTCGGTTCGACCCATGCGGGGATTTTCCAGCAAAATCGAATGGTCCCGTCCGACTTGCGACGAAAGATGCATTTGTACGCGGCGCTCGCCGGCATCCCGCAGGCGCGCGGCTCGGTCTTTGATCGCTTTGCCGTTCACTTGCGGCATTCGCGCGGCAGGAGTGCCGGGGCGGGGCGAGTAGGGGAAGACGTGCAGCCAAGTCAGGTGACACTCGTCCACCAGCTTTAGCGAGTTTTCAAAGTGCGCGTCGGTTTCCGTGGGGAATCCCGCAATAATGTCTGCGCCAAAAGTCATTTCGGGGCGCAGCTTGATCGCCTCTTCGGCAAAGCGGATGGCGTCGTCGCGCAGGTGGCGGCGCTTCATACGCTTTAGGATCAGGTCGTCGCCGTGCTGCAGAGACAGATGCAGGTGGGGCATCAGGCGTGGTTCTGTCGCGATGGCCTGCATCAGCGCTTCGTCCACCTCGATGGAATCAATCGAAGAGATTCGCAGGCGCGGCAGGTCGGGCACCAGTTTCAGGATGCGCAGCACCAAATCCCCCAGTTTCGGGGTGGCGGGCAGATCCGCGCCCCAACTGGTCAGGTCCACGCCAGTTAGAACGACTTCGTTATAGCCGCGCTGAACCAGACGTTTGATCTGGTCCACGACGACGCCCGCAGGCACAGACCGCGAATTGCCGCGACCAAAGGGGATAATGCAGAAGGTACAACGGTGATCGCAACCGTTCTGGACCTGCACATAGGCACGGCTGCGGGTACCGAAGCCGTCGATCAGGTGGCCAGCGGTTTCGGTGACGGACATGATGTCATCCACCTGCACGCGCTCGGTCTCGCCGATGAAATTCGGTCCTTTGGCCAAACCTTGCCACGTCTCGGCCTGCATCTTTTCAGTGTTGCCGATGATGTGGTCGACCTCTTCCATCTCGGCAAAGGTCTCTGGCTCGGTCTGCGCGGCGCAGCCGGTTACGATGATCTTGGCGTCGGGGTTCTCGCGGCGGATGCGGCGGATTTCCTGACGGGCCTTGCGCACAGCCTCGGAGGTGACGGCACAGGTGTTCACCACATGCGCGTTGGACAGGCCGGCCTGATGGCTCAGTTCTTCCATCGCGTGGGTTTCGTAGGCGTTCAGACGACAGCCCAGGGTGGTGAACTTGGGCACATCAACCATTGTGAGCCTCTAGGAATGCCGGGGTAAAGGTGCCGCTGAACACATGGGCGGTCGGCCCCTCCATCCAGACGCCGTCGTCGCGCCAGTCGATGACCAGATCGCCAATCTCGAGGCTGATACGGACTCTGCGGCCGGTGATGCCTCGGCGGGCAGCAGCGACGGCGGTCGCACAGCTGGACGAACCGGACGCCATGGTGATGCCGGTGCCACGCTCCCATACCCGCATCCGCAGGTGGTCAGGGCCGATCAGGTGCGCGACCTGAACATTCGTGCGCTCTGGGAAAATCGGATGATGTTCGTGGGCAGGGCCAAAGGTGCTCAGGTCCACAGCCTCGGCATCATCGACAAAGAATGTGCAGTGCGGGTTGCCCATGCCGGTCGCGACGGGGTCGCCGTCGATGGGCAAGTGCAAAGTGTCGATGTTCTGCGCAATGGGCACTTCGTTCCACGCCAGCAGCGGCGCGCCCATGTTCACGCGGGTCAGGCCGTTGCCTGCATCCTCGCAGGGCAAGAGGCCGCGTTCGGTCTCTAGCACCAAGCGATCCACGCCGCGGGTATCCATCAGATGGCGCGCGATGCAGCGAGTGGCATTTCCGCAGGTCGCCGACAGAGAGCCATCGGCATTATAAAAGACCAGACGCGCGTCGGCGCGATCCGATTCCTCGATCACGGCCAGCTGGTCGAAACCGACGCCCGTGTTGCGGTGGGCAATCGCGGAAACCAGCGAATCCGACAGCCCCCCAGGGACGTCGGTTCCATTGATCACTACAAAGTCGTTGCCTAGCCCGTGCATTTTCATGAAGGGCAGGCCGGAAGAGGCGGTCTGTGTCTGCATGGCGGGGCATATACGCCTGCCATCCAGATGAATCCAGCGGGTGACACAAAAAGTTTGCAATTCTCTATTGACCGCTGTCCCGCAAACCCATAGAGGAGGCCCCCTAAGTGGGCCGTTAGCTCAGTTGGTAGAGCAACTGACTTTTAATCAGTGGGTCGTAGGTTCGAATCCTACACGGCTCACCACTTACTCCAAAAAACCGCTGTTTTTCCGTTGCTTGCAACGGGTTCAGTGCGTCGCGACATTCGTGTCGGGTGCGGTGGAAAAAGAGTCAGCTTTTTCGGATTCTTCTATTGACCGTCCAGCTGCGACCCCTTAGAGGAACGCCTCAAGTGGGCCGTTAGCTCAGTTGGTAGAGCAACTGACTTTTAATCAGTGGGTCGTAGGTTCGAATCCTACACGGCTCACCACTTACCAAGACATACGTAGTTCTTCTGTGTCTCGTCGGACATCGATTCTGAGCGCTTCATTGGCGTGAGAGAATGAAAAGAGCGCCCGCAGACGCCCTCTTGTGTGATCAGATGTCGAACTTGACGCCCTGCGCGAGCGGCAACGCGCGCGAGTAGTTGATCGTGTTTGTGGCGCGGCGCATGTATCCCTTCCACGCGTCAGAGCCGGACTCGCGGCCCCCGCCGGTTTCCTTTTCGCCGCCAAAGGCTCCGCCAATCTCGGCACCAGATGTGCCGATGTTCACGTTGGCAATGCCGCAATCGCTGCCAGCCGCCGACAGGAACAGTTCCGATTCCCGCAGGTCGGTGGTGAAGATGCTGGACGACAGACCCGCCGCGACGGCGTTGTGCGCCTCAATGGCTTCTTCAAAGTCGGTGTACTTCACGATGTAGAGAATCGGCGCAAAGGTTTCTTCCAACATCGGGCCGCACTGAGAGGGCATTTCGACAATCGCAGGGCGCGCGTAGTAGGCATTTTCCGCGCCCGTCTCGACACGTCCCCCGCCGTGCACGGTGCCGCCAGCAGTCTTGGCGTCGGCCAGAGCCTTTTCCATATTGTCGAAGGCCGCTTTGTCGATCAGCGGACCAACCAGCGAGTCGGTTTCCAGCGGGTTGCCAACGCTGACCGATTCGTAGGCTTTGATCAGGCCGGGGACGAGGTCATCGTAAACGTCCGCATGGACGAACAGGCGGCGCTGGGTGGTGCAGCGTTGGCCCGCGGTGCCCATCGCGCCGAATGCGACGGCCCGCAGTGTCATGTCCAGATCAGCCGAAGGGCAGACGATCCCGCCGTTGTTCCCACCAAGCTCTAGAATGCAACGCCCGAAACGCGCGGCGACTTTCGGCGCGACGATACGGCCCATGCGGGTCGAGCCGGTGGCAGAAACCAAGGCAACGTCGGGGCTCTCGACCAGAGTGTTCCCCACGTCCGCGCCGCCGATCAGGACTTGGGCTAGACCTTCGGGTGCGTCACCAAAGCGAGTGATGGCACGCTGTAGAATGGCAGTACAGGCCAGCGCTGTCAGAGGCGATTTTTCTGACGGTTTCCAGACAACGGAATTGCCACAGACCAGCGCCAGAGCTGTATTCCATGACCAGACCGCCACGGGGAAGTTAAAGGCAGAGATGACACCGACCACACCCAGAGGGTGCCACTGTTCCATCATGCGGTGGCCAGGGCGCTCTGTGGCGATGGTCAGGCCGTAGAGCTGGCGCGACAGACCAACTGCAAAATCGCAGATGTCGATCATCTCTTGCACTTCACCAAGGCCCTCGGACGGGATCTTTCCAGCTTCAATGGAGACCAGACGGCCAAGGTCCTCTTTGGCGGCGCGCAGTTCCTCGCCGAACAGGCGGACCAGTTCACCGCGTTGTGGCGCGGGCGTCATCCGCCATGCCTTGAACGCTTGTTTGGCGATTGCGATCGCAGCGTTGGTGCTGTCGGTCGTGGCTTCGGGCAGGCTGCCGGTCTGCTCGCCCGTGACTGGGCTGTAGCTGGCGAGCGTGCCGCCTGTATAGGCGGCTTCGTCTACGCCGAGTTTCGACAGAATCTCTGTAGCAGCGGTGGCAAGGGTCATTCTAATTCTCTTCTTTTGTGCCGTTTGGTCGGGCCAATGGGCCGAGTCACTCTGCCGCGGCAGCGCCTGCAGTTAGGATGGAAATGCAGCGGATGCGCGAGGCGTCTTCAATCTCTTGGTAGTGCTCGAATTCGTTCAAAACGCTGGCTCCGAGGTCGGTTTCGAACCGCTGTTGGTTGGGGCTGGCGGTGAACTCTTGCGCGGACCCGTCGCCGAGGTTCGACTGGAAGATGCCGGCTGCGCTGACGGGCAAGAAATCTTCGTAAACGATGGGGTCGATCCGCAGGTAGCCTGCTGCCAGCAAGGCATCGGGATCAGTGTCGGAGACTTGGCCCGCTGATTCTGCACCTTTGTCGGTTAAGGTCCATTCGAAATAGCCAAGGCCGTCTTTACGAATGTCAGTCAAGTTATCAGGAAAATCTGCGAAAGCCGCGGCAAGTGCCGACACATATTCAGCCGCGTTTGAGCCATGAGCAGCAGGCAGGCACTTGGCCCGAGCCGCGGTCAGCAACTGATCGTAGAGGGCGCGGCCCTTGGGAGTGAGTGCCTGACCGCGCGCTTCGATCTCGCCGAACCGAGCTGTGTGTGAGCCCTTGATCCCTGCGAAACTGACCGCTTCGGACAGAGCTTTGAAGCTGGTTTGGCGCAGCAAAATCGGGCAGTCGCGGCGCGGGGGGCCTTCGACCACAGCTTTGGGGGTGATGCCGTACTCGGGCATCAAGTCTTGGACACGATCAATATCCAGCGTTCGGGGCGTCAGGTGGTTGATGTGCGGTCCACGGAAGGACACCACATCTGCAATCAAGCGATGTGCATCGTGCAGTTGCTTGTAAAGGTCCGCGCTCACGTTGGCTTCGGGGTGCCAGCGGAATGTCTCGAGTGCCTCTGCGATGAAGCGATCGGCCTGCAGATCGGTTAACCCACCCTGCTTTTCGGCCAGTTCAATCATCTCGAGGCAGCCGCTCGTGTAAATCTGGCGGGCATCCAGCACAGACTGCGCCATATCACGGAGGGATTTGTCCTCGATTAGGTCGAGTCGCAAAAGCGAAGTGAAGACGCGAAATGGGTTCCGGCGTAGGGCTGCATCGCCCACGGGGCGAAAGGCCGTCGAGTGTACCGGCACCCCAGCCTCGGTCAGATCATAGTATCCGACCGGCTGCATGCCCATGACAGCAAAAAGACGCCGCATGGTCGCCAGCTCTGAGGGGGTGCCAAGGCGGATCGCCCCATGGCGCTCTTCGGAGATACGCGCCAATTGGTCGGTGCTTTCCAGATCGCCTCGAAGAGTGCGATCCACGTCCAGTACCTGATCATTCACTTTTGCGACGATGTCCATCAAAGTGCCATATGCGGGCACCTCGGTGCGGTACATTTCTGACATTGCAGCGGAAAATCGGCTGCGGATGTCGTCAGCGCTAATCAGATTTGTATCGGACATCAATGACCCCCCTGTTTGGCAAGATTTTTGCATCGACCTAACACACCATGGCGATGGAATGCTTTGATCTCAAAGGCCGACGTCATTCCTGGGCGGGATGATCTGCGCTTTGCCGATCAAAGTCACGGGCTGTTTGAAAGAGAAGGAGATGTCTGAAATGAAAATGACCCGACGCATCGCGTCAGGCCATTCCCGTATATCACTGAAGCCGCTCTTGCTTCTTTAACCGAGCACTCGATACCATTTACCATGGAACTCATACTCGACAGCCAAACACGCTGTCGTTGGGATGGTTGTACCCAATCAACTGTCCTAAGTCTATAATACCTAAGATGCAAAAATCGTAAGTTTACGTTACGTTACTTGACGTTAACGGCAACCGCTGGTGGATTAGTAGCGCTTCAGGGTATCGCCAAAGGAAATGCGCGGCGTCAATTCGACGATTCTATCTGGATCTGGAGAGTCGGGGTCATTGCGCGCGGCGATAATTTCGGCAGCCTTTCGACCAATGTCTTTGCGGCAGGCATCCATAGTTGCCAGCTGGCGCGGCAGGCCATCCAACAGTTCGACACCGTTGAAACCGGCCAAACCGATCTGACCGGGGATATCAATGCCCTGTTCCAGCAACCAAAGCATCCCACCTGCACCAATCATGTCATTGGAGTAGTAGATGAAGTCGAGGTCCGGAGTCCGTTCCAGCAACTGCTGGGTCAGTTCGCGTCCTTTCAACAGAGCAGATCCACCCGAGTAGAACTCCTGATCTGCGATTTCGATTCCAGCTTTGGCCAACGCCTCGGTAAAGCCTTCGAAGCGTTTGCGCGCGCGATGGTCCATGGGCATTTTGGTGCCAAGGAAACCGATCCTTTGATATCCCTGCTTAATAATTGCCTGCGCCATTTCACGGCCGGCGCGGCGGTGCGAAATACCCACCATGCTGTCGACGCATTTGCCATCGACGTCCATGATCTCGACCATCGGAATACCAGCTGCGACCATCATGGCCCGTGCTGCATCAGAATGCTCGAGGCCCGCGATGATGACGCCAGAGGGGCGCCATGACAGCATTTCATAAAGAACGCGCTCTTCGGTTTCCGGGTTGTAATCGGTCACACCGACGACGGGCTGCAGGTCGGTTGCGCTAAGCACTTCGTTGATTCCCGTCATCACATTCGGGAAGACCATGTTTGACAGACTGGGTATGACAACCCCGACCAGGTTCACACGCTGACTGGCTAGTGCGCCTGCAATCTTGTTTGGCACATAGCCCAATTCTCGGGCTGCCTTGAGGACGCGCTCTCGGGTCGCTTCGGACACGTCACCACGATTTCGCAGAACGCGGCTGACTGTCATTTCGGAGACGCCTGAAGCTTCGGAAACATCACGCAGGGTAAGCGGGCGTGTCGGGGTGTTGGTCATGGCCGTTCCGTCTATTGTATCACTTCATCTTTCCCTCAACCGACCCGCGTGTCCAGAGCGAACCATTAGGCTTGCGCTATAGAGTGCTTTTGGCCACAAGAGGGCCGCGTGGCCCCGTGGCTCAACTGGATAGAGCAGCCCCCTCCTAAGGGGCAGGTTACAGGTTCGAACCCTGTCGGGGTCGCCATGTTTTATGCAGCGATTGTCTTTACAAAGGATGGCCTGAATGGAATTTCGAGACGTCATCGAAACCTTGGGTCTTAAGGTCCCATTCGATCCAAAGATCATCACACCGGTGATCGAGCGCTGTATGCGGAACAATTACTACGAGCATGATGAGGTCAGGGCGCTACGCGCCGTGTTGCAGGCCGATGACCGGGTTCTTGAACTCGGTGGTCGGGTTGGTTTGTGCTCTACAGTCATTGCGAAAATCCCCTCAATCTCTCGGGTTGTTGCCATTGAGGCGAACCCCGAGATGATTTCGATGATCGAAGAAACGCATCGACTGAACCCTGTTTCGGGGCTGGTGGAGGTTCGAAATTTCGTTGTGACGTCTTCTGCTGCAAGCGAAGTGCCGTTCTACATCCGGTCTGATTTCTGGAGCTCCTCCATGGACAAAGAGGCCGGTCCATTCGATCGGGTCGCAATGGTCCCTTCGATTTCCCTTCGGTCTTTGCTTGCAGAGATTTCACCGACTCTGCTCGTTTGTGACATTGAAGGCGGCGAATTGGGCCTGTTTGACAACGTCGATCTTAGCGGGGTCGAGACCGTTATTATGGAACTACATCCAAAGGTTTACGGGACCGAAGGGTGCGAACATGTGGTCTCGGTCCTCGCGGCGCAGGGGTTGCATGTGTCGCCGTTGTCCAAGCAGGGCAATTCGGTGCAGGTGTTTTCGAGGCGCTCGTCACTCTAGGCGGAGAATCTGTCCTCTGGACAGATCTGTTGCCCTGTGCTCCCTTTTCGAACAAATGTTCAATTCAAGTGGAGAAGCACCATGGCCCAGATCCCCAGTCTTAAAGCCAAAGACCGTCCCGACCTTGGGGCGTTCGACTGGGCTGATCCTCTGTTGTTGTCTACGCAACTGTCCGAAGAAGAGCGGATGCTGCAAGAGGGGGCCCATGCGTTCGCGCAGGACAAGCTACAACCACGAGTCGTCGCCGCCTTTGAAGAAGAGCGGGTCGAGCCTGCGATCTTCAAGGAAATGGGGGATGCCGGCCTGCTCGGTGCGACACTGCCAGAAGAGTATGGCGGGCTCGGTGCTTCCTATGTGTCCTACGGCCTGATCGCCCGAGAGGTAGAGAGGGTGGACTCTGGCTACCGCAGCATGATGAGTGTGCAATCGTCCTTGGTCATCTATCCGATCTACGCCTATGGCACCGAAGAGCAGCGGCAGAAATACCTGCC
The DNA here is from genome assembly GCF_041224595.1 of Donghicola sp. XS_ASV15. Classification (NCBI taxonomy): domain Bacteria; kingdom Pseudomonadati; phylum Pseudomonadota; class Alphaproteobacteria; order Rhodobacterales; family Roseobacteraceae; genus Donghicola; species Donghicola sp. XS_ASV15. Next base: position 215,412 of record NZ_JBGFGN010000129.1, read on the forward strand.
GGGGTTGTGCAGCGGCGATTTGATCGGGTGCTTTGGCCTGACCGAGCCGGATGCTGGCAGTGATCCGGCGGGAATGAAAACCCGTGCTGAAAAAACAGACAATGGCTATCGATTGACAGGGGCCAAGATGTGGATCTCGAACAGCCCGATCGCGGATGTCTTTGTCGTGTGGGCGAAATCCGATGCGCATGGGGGCAAGATCAAAGGCTTTGTTCTGGAAAAAGGGATGGCTGGCCTGTCAGCGCCCAAAATCGGCAACAAGCTGTCTCTGCGGGCCAGCGTGACAGGCGAGATCGTGCTGGACGGGGTCGAGGTTGGCGAAGATGCCCTGCTGCCAAATGTCGAAGGTCTGAAAGGCCCCTTCGGCTGTCTGAACCGTGCGCGCTACGGAATCGCTTGGGGTGTCATGGGGGCCGCCGAGTTCTGCTGGCACGCTGCGCGCCAGTACGGTCTGGATCGCAAGCAGTTCAACCGTCCCATCGCGCAGACACAGTTGTTCCAGAAAAAGCTGGCGGACATGCAGACCGAGATCACCTTGGGTCTACAGGCCGCTTTGCAGGTGGGGCGACTGATGGACGACGCCAAAGCAGCCCCCGAGATGATAAGCCTGATCAAACGCAACAATTGCGGCAAAGCGCTAGAAATCGCCCGTCACGCCCGCGACATGCACGGCGGCAACGGGATTAGCGGCGAATTCCAAGTGATCCGTCATATGATTAACTTAGAAACGGTGAACACCTACGAAGGCACCCACGACGTGCACGCGCTGATTTTGGGCAGGTCACAGACGGGGCTTCAGGCATTTTTCTGATCTGGCCGTGGTGCGAAGCGTTGGATGCGATGCAGCCTACCGCACATCAATCGCGTCTTTCGCCACCGACAGCATATAGCCGCGCCGCGCAATGCTCCGGACGAGCAGTTCGCTGACCATCTGGTTGCCTAAGGCGTCGCGGAGGCGTTTGATTCTGGTGGCGCCTGCGGCCTCTTCGCAGTCGGCTGAGGCCTTTCCGCTGATCATGCCTTCGATTTCAGAGCCGGATAGGATGTCATCGTCCATCCGCGCTTCGGCCAGAACGGACAGGGTTTCGATCGCGGCGGGCGTCAGTTTGAAGCCCATGTCGTTCAGGTAAACCATGTTCTCGTTCCGTTGGATCACCAGGGACCGCACCTGAATGCCCGATCGTTCGATCTGGGCCATGCGGCGGCCCAAGGTCGTCAGCAGCAACAGAAACACCAGCGCGGATAGCAGCATCGCGCAGGAAAAGACCAACAGCACAAAGATCACCATCCGGTAGCTGGCGAGCGTGTCGGAAAAGGCTGTGCCCGACTGTGCCAGAATTTCCAGCAGCTTCAGGTCGGCGCGGCCTGTCAGGGTGTCATTCTCTACGAAAATCCGTTCGACCTGCGCGTTAAAGGCGTTTGCGTCGGGCAGGCTCAGGATTAGGAACGCGGCAGCCACACCGAGGATCGCGATCACCACCGCGAACCCGATCCAGACGATCCGGTTTCCTTTAGTAACGAAGGAAGAAGTCACCCGCCGCACCTTTGCGTTGTTCCAGTCCAGACTCGTCGAAGGTGCCAACGATATTCAGCAAGGTCCAGCCATCCGCTGCCAGCTTCGGCCGAAGTGCGCTTGCCGCGCTCTTTTTCGAGCACGCGCCAGATACTTGGGTCACCCCATACGCGAGCCGCAGGGGGGAGTCCTTCTTGGCCTTGTAATCGGCGTAACAGGCCGCCTGAGCAGGCGCTGCCACCACCAAGAGCCCGAGGGCAAAGATGATGTGTTTCATGGCTCAAAAATGCCTGATGCCCCTGGTGATATGCAATAACAATCGCAGGTTCTAGCGCGGTTATCCCATAGCAATCGGCTGATATTGCTCGACTTTCGGATTTCCGATGACGGTGGGTGCATCAAACACACCCGCTGGCCCTTACGGAGATCCGAGAATGAAAAAGATCAGCAAAGCCCTGACTACTCTGACCCTTGCTACCGCAATGTTTGTCGGGGGCGCGACGCAACCGGTTCAGGCTGCAGAAAACAATGATGCCATCCGAGCTTTGGCGGGAATCGCCGCGTTGGCTGGCATTGCTCTGGCGGTGAACAACGCCAACCGCGCCAGCGAAGCCGAGCAACGGGCAGAGCATTACAAAGACCGTTTTAAGGACGAGCGTGATCGCTACATGCATGTGCAGACCCATGGTGGCGGTCGACCGTCCCAAGGACACAGCAAGCCAAATCACTGGAACCATATCCAGCCACCTGCTCCTCGGCCTGCGCCTCAGGCCAGCTACGGTTTGCCGCGCCGCTGTCTGAAAATCTACGATACCCGTCAGGGCAAAGATGTTGCGATGTACGGGATGCACTGTCTGGCCTCCGCAAAAGTGCGGATGCGCGATCTGCCCAACGAGTGTGTCCGCCGCGTACGTACCGAAGATCGCACGAACATCTTGGGATACGACCCCCGTTGTCTCAGCAATCGTGGGGTCGCGCTGTCGCGTCGCTGAGCCCCCTCCAGCCACGTGATACCGCAACTGGCGGGCCTTCGGGTCCGCCTTTTTTGTGGTTGCGGGAGTTATGAGGCAGGGGCCACATGCAGCCATGACAGAGAAAACCTTCCCCGACGATTCTTTCGAACGCGCCGCCATGGCGCGCGGTTTATCCCCAGTGGCGGGAGTGGACGAAGTGGGCCGTGGCCCGCTTGCCGGACCTGTGGTCGCCGCTGCTGTGATTCTGAACCCTGACGATATTCCAGAGGGTCTGAACGATTCTAAGAAGCTGACCGCGAAGCGCCGCGCTGCGATTCTCGACGTGATTCTGGAGAAGGCGCAGTACGGGATCGGAATCGCCTCGGTCGAAGAGATCGATCAGATCAACATTTTGCAGGCCAGCTTCCTTGCCATGCGCCGCGCGGTCGAGGCCTTGCCCGTTCAGCCCGCGCACCTGTTGATAGATGGCAATAAAATCCCCCCTGAACTCAATGGTTTCTCTGAATGCATCGTCAAAGGGGACAGCCGCTCGGTGTCCATCGCGGCGGCCTCGATCATCGCAAAAGAGCATCGTGATGGCATCATGCGCGACCTTGCAGAGCAATTCCCGGGCTACGGCTGGGAGAAGAATGCAGGCTACGGATCCAAGGCCCACATGGATGCACTTACGCTTTTGGGCGCAACAGAGCACCATAGGCGTACCTTTAAGCCTATCCACAACATCTTGTATCAAGGCAAAAACTTAACTTCCTGATTCAAAAAAGAAATTGACCTTCTGCCGGGTTTCCCACATTTTTATCCACAACTAGAGCGCAGCAAGCGCCGGTGTTAGAGGCAGACAAAAAATGACAAAGAATTCCAAGCAGGACGCGCAGTGCGCGCTCCCAAGGAACGCTATTTTGGGCGGTGACTGCATCGAGTTGATGAACTCGCTTCCTGAAAACAGCGTTGACCTGATCTTTGCGGATCCCCCGTACAATTTGCAATTGCGCGGCGAGTTGAACCGTCCGGATAATTCCAAGGTCGACGCTGTGGATGATCACTGGGATCAATTCGACAGCTTTGCAGCATATGACGAGTTTACCCGTGGCTGGCTGGCCGCGGCCCGCCGTCTGCTCAAGCCGAATGGCGCTATCTGGGTCATTGGCAGCTATCACAACATTTTCCGCGTTGGTGCGGCGCTCCAGAACACTGGTTACTGGATCCTGAACGACGTGGTTTGGCGCAAGTCCAACCCCATGCCCAACTTCCGCGGCAAGCGTCTGACCAACGCCCACGAAACTATGATTTGGGCGTCCAAGTCAGAAGGCGCGAAGTACACCTTTAACTATGAGGCTCTGAAGGCCCTGAACGAAGGTGTCCAGATGCGCAGCGACTGGGTCCTGCCCATTTGCACCGGCCACGAACGCCTAAAAGACGAGGAGGGCAACAAAGCCCACCCGACCCAGAAGCCCCAGAGCCTGCTACACCGCGTCATCGTTGGAAGCACCAACCCGGGCGACGTGGTTCTGGACCCCTTCTTTGGCACCGGCACCACCGGCGCTGTGGCCAAGATGCTGGGACGCGACTTCATCGGGATCGAGCGCGAAGAAAGCTATCGCGCCATCGCCGAAGAGCGCATTGCCCAAGTCAAACCCTACGACAAGACCGCCCTCGAGGTGTCGACGTCGAAGCGCGCAGCCCCCCGTGTCCCCTTTGGCCAGTTGGTTGAACGTGGCATGCTCCAGCCCGGCGATGAGCTGTATTCAACCGGTAACCGTTTCAAGGCGATTGTCCGCGCGGATGGCACACTGGTCGGCAAGGATTTCAAGGGCTCGATCCATCAGGTCGGCGCACATTACGAAGGTGCCCCCAGCTGCAACGGCTGGACCTACTGGCACTTCAAGCGTGATGGCCAGATAATTCCGATCGACGTGCTGCGCCAGCAAATCCGTGCCGAAATGGAAGGCCGGACCAACTAAACCCTAACAAGCAACTCCAGTTGCCTGCGACCGCGTTTCTTTGTCATACGCGGTCTCAACTTCGCCCCGCTGGTAATCCCATTCGCGGCGGGGCGCTTTTTCGAGGCGATGATGCAGCTACTGACGGCCTACATCCGCCTGCTTCGGGCCATCTACGAAGCGTTCACGCACCAATTGGTTCTGGCTCTGTTTTCAGTGAACCTGATTTTGGTGTCGATTGCCTCTGTGCTCTACATGCACATCGAAGGCTGGGGATTCGTCCAAGCTCTCTACTTTTCGGTCATCACGATTTCCACCGTCGGCTACGGTGATCTGGTGCCAGTGACGCCTGCGGGCAAGCTATTCACATCCGGCTACATTTTTATCGGCGCGGGGTTCTTTTTCCTCGCTGTTGGCGCGTTCGCCGAAGACGTCATCAAATATATCCGCGAGCACCGTTAACGGGGCAGGGGATTCTGCCCTTTGTTATAGGGCTTCCAGTCCTCGATCTCGGGGTAATACTTGGCCCGCCATTCCCGCACTTTGGGGTTCATCACCCGCCGCCAGTAACTGGGGATCATCGCGCCCATCGTCATGAGCGGATAGCCGTGGGGCAGTTGCGGGGCCTCATCCTCGGAATAGTTCTGCAGCAGGGGGAAGCGCCGGTCGGGCTTGTAATGGTGGTCCGAATGGCGTTGTAGGTTGATCAGCAGCCAGTTGGTCCCCTTGTGCGAGGCGTTCCAGCTGTGGTGCGGCTTGACGTGCTCGTACTTGCCATCCCCCAAATGTTTTCGGGTCAGGCCGTAGTGTTCGACATAGTTCACGATCTCTAGCTGCCAGATCGCGATGAAGGCTTGGTACAGGAACAGGCCAAGCCCCGCCCATCCGCCGACCCCAAACGCCAGCACCAGCATCGCTGCTTGCAGCGCCCAATACCGCCAGAAGGGGTTCGATTTGTGCGTCCATGGCAAGCCACGGCGGGCCAGCATCGCTTTTTCCGCTTTGAACGAGGACACGATAGATTCGCGCAGCACGCGGGGGAAGAACCTGTGGAAGCCCTCGTTATAGCGGGCGGTCACCGGATCTTTGGGAGTGCCGACATAGATGTGGTGGACGCGCAGGTGTTCGCTGCGGAAATGCGAGTACATCACCATCGCCAGCAGGATGTCCCCGAGCCACCGTTCCTTGGCGTTTTTCTGGTGCATCAACTCGTGGGAATAGGTGATCCCGATTGTCCCCGTGATCACCCCGACGCCAAAAAACATCAGGATGCTTTCCAGGGTATTCAGGTGTTCGGCGCGGGTCACGTACCAGATCATCCCGAACAAAGTCGCGAATTGCAGAGGTGGCCACATGACGGTGATCGCGCGGTACCAGAACAAATCCGATTCGGGCGTCTCGGGGTCGGCGTTCTCGGTTTCCAAGCCGCCAACAGCGTCCAACACGCTGAACATGTACCACGTCACGATCGGCATCAGCAGAATCGCCAATCCTCCTGTGACCGCGCAGAACCATGCCAATGGCAACAGCAGGACCGGTAGCCAGAACGGCAGGGCGCGTGAAAAACGGGACACTTGTACAGCGGGAATCATGTCAGGCTCCAATGATCATTGCGCGCAGCCTAAGCCCTTTGCCAACCGCGTCAAATTCACGTTTTGCCACGATCTGTCAGGGCAAATGCCTTGCGCATCACCGTGGGCAGGGACGCGGGATCAAATGCGTCTGCCTCAATGAACTCGCCGCGCTCGGGCTGCCGTTCCATTGGGACCAGCGCGGTCAGGACCGTCAGGCTTAGGTGGAAGTGGGTAAAGGTGTGCTTTGCTTCTTCGTTCAGGGTCTTCCATTCGGCGCGGATCGGAGGGACAGGCACGGGATCGGTTTCGGCCCAGTCAGAGCCAGGCCACCCCAGCATGCCGCCAAGCAGCCCGCTTTCTGGCCGCGTTTCCAGCAGATAGGCGCCGTCCACACGGCGCGCGATATAGGCAAAGCCACGACGTTTGGGCTTGGCTTTCTTGGGCTTCTTGCGAGGCAGGTCGGTGGGCGTGCCTTCGAGCCGCGCGCGGCAGTTATCCCGCCACGGGCACAGCCCGCAGGCCGGATTGCGCGGGGTGCAGATGGTCGCCCCCAGATCCATGACAGCCTGAGCGTAGTCACCGGGACGATCTGCTGGCGTCAGCGTCGCAGCCCATTCGGTCAGCTCCGGTTTCGCGTCGGGCAGAGGCGTCTGCACATTGAAAATACGCGACATCACCCGTTCGACGTTGCCATCCACCACAACCGCAGGCTCATCAAACGCGATCGAGGCGACGGCCGCCGCCGTGTAGGGACCAATGCCCGGCAATTTCAGCAGCTCCGCATAGGTCTGTGGAAACACGCCGCCATGTTCATCCGCCACCGCGCGGGCGCATTTCAGCAAGTTCCGGGCACGGGCGTAGTACCCCAGACCGGCCCAATTGGCCATGACGTCCGCGTCCTCGGCTGCGGCCAAGTCGCTGACCGTTGGCCATTTTCCGGTGAACTTGAGGAAGTAGTCTTTGACCGCAGCAACAGTGGTTTGCTGCAACATGACCTCTGACATCCAGATGCGATAGGGATCGGGGCGCACGCCAGCCTTGCGCTCGGCAGGGCCGACACGCCAAGGCATCTTGCGGGCGTGGCCATCGTACCAGTCCAGCAATGTTTCAGATTTTGGAACCGGGATCGCCGAAGTGTCACGCATTCTTTATCCTTTGTGCCAATAGGGCTCTGGCCCTCGGGGCGCGTGTCACTAGAATAGTGCCAGACAGAAGGATGCAAGACCTATGGCCCCACGCAAGCCATCCACGCGCGGCTTTGCCCGCACCAGCAATCTGCTGACGACGCAGATTCGCCAGGTTGGCGAAAAGCGCGGCTTTGCCGTGGCGCGTCTGCTGACCCATTGGTCCGAGGTCGTGGGCGAGGATATCGCCGCGATCGCCCGCCCCGTGAAGGTTGGCTATGGACGCCAAGGCATGGGGGCGACGCTGACCCTGCTGACCACCGGTGCGAACGCTCCGATGCTGGAAATGCAAAAGGATATGATCCGCAACCGCGTCAATTCCTGCTACGGCTACAATGCGATCGCGCGGGTCTACATCACGCAAACTGCGCCGACTGGCTTTGCCGAAGGGCAGGCGCAGTTCGGCCACGCACAGAAAAAATCGAAGCCCCAGCCCACCCCTGAAATTCGCGCTGCTGCTGCACAGACGGCCGCTGACGTGGGGGACAATGACCTTCGCGCTGCGCTGGAACGGCTGGCGCAGAACGTATACCTGAAGAACAAGACCCAAAACGTGAGGCCTAAATGACCCGTAAGTTGTTCGCATCCGTCCTGATCGCAGGCGCCGCCCTTGGTGGCGCGTTCTGGCTGACCAGCACGCCTGAAACCTCTTCGTCGCTGCTGCCCGCCGCAGCCTATGCGCAAGACGCGACCGCGGACGCTGCCACAGACGAGGCCCCCGCCGAAGCGACCGTGACCGAGATGGTCATGGGGGCAGAGGACGCACCTGTGACTATCGTGGAATACGCGTCGTTCACCTGCCCGCACTGCAAAAACTTCCATGATGGTCCGCTAAAGGAAATCAAGAAGAACTACATCGATACCGGCAAGGTGAAGTTCGTCTTCCGTGAGGCGTATTTCGACCGCCCCGGCCTGTGGGCGTCGATGGTGGCGCGTTGCGGCGGTCCGCTGCGTTACTTTGGGATCTCTGATCTGATCTTTGAAAACCAGAGCGAATGGGCGCGTGCGGAGTCCGCAGGAGACATGGTCGGTCATCTGCGCCGCTACGCCAAGATTGCAGGCTTGGACGATGCGCAGCTGGATGCCTGCCTGAGCGACGCGGACAAAGCGCAGGCGCTGGTTGACTGGTATCAAGCGAACGACGCCAAGGATAACATCACCGGCACGCCAAGCTTCTTTATCAATGGCGAAAAGAAGCCGAACATGAACTATGTTGACTTCTCTGCTGCCCTCGACGAGGCGCTCGCCGAGGCCGAATGACCGCGCCTCTTGCAGGTGTAAAAGTCGTCGAACTGGCGCGTATTCTGGCCGGCCCTTGGGCCGGTCAACTGCTGTCCGATTTGGGGGCCGAGGTCACCAAAGTCGAAAGCCCCGAGGGCGACGACACCCGCCGCTGGGGCCCGCCCTTTATCGAGCGAGAGGGCGACCGGAGTGCTGCCTATTTCCACTGCTGTAACCGTGGAAAGCGCTCGGTCATTGCCGATTTTCGAACTCCCGAAGGCCAAGAGGCTGTGCGCAAACTGGTCGTTGATGCCGATGTCCTGATCGAGAACTTCAAGGTTGGTGGGCTGAAGAAGTACGGCTTGGACTACGAGAGCCTGCGCGAGGTGAACCCGCGCTTGGTCTATTGCTCGATCACGGGTTTCGGGCAGGACGGACCCTATGCCGCGCGGGCCGGCTATGACTACATCATCCAAGGTATGTCGGGCCTGATGTCCGTGACTGGATCGCCCGAGGGGCAGCCCATGAAGGTGGGTGTCGCAGTTACCGATATTTTTACGGGCCTCTATGCGAGCAACGCGATCCTGGCGGCTCTCTATCAGCGCGACCGCACGGGCAGGGGGCAGCAGGTGGATCTGGCGCTCTTTGACGTGGCGGTCGGGGTGATGGCCAATCAGGCCATGAACTATCTGGCCACGGGGGATGCGCCCCAGCGGCTGGGGAACGCCCACCCGAATCTTGCGCCTTATCAGGTGTTTGCGTGCAGCGATGGGCACCTGATTATCGCTGTCGGGAATGACGCACAGTTTGCGCGATTCTGCGAATTGCTGGGGATGCCGGCTTTGGCGGCGACGCAGGATTTCGCGACCAACCCTGAGCGGGTCGCCAATCGGGCCGCTTTGGATCAGGCGCTAACGCCTGTGATCGCGGGCTGGACCAAAGCTGACCTGCTGGCCGCATGCGAAGTGCAGGGCGTCCCCGCTGGGCCGATCAATGATATGTCCGAAGTCTTTGCCGATCCGCAAATCGTGGCGCGCCAGATGCAGATCGCACCCGATGGCGTGCCCGGTGTGCGGACGCCGATCCGCTTTTCCGAGGCGGAGCTGTCACTGGACAAAGCCGCCCCGAAACTGGGTGAACACGAAGATTAATACGTCTTAGGGTGTCTTTAACCCTAGCGCTGCTAGTTTCTTGTCTAGCGGTGACCAGTCTTGAACTTCGAGCCGGACAGGCAGCGTCAGTACTTTGCGGCGAAAGCTCTCTGGCAGGCGGACGGCGTCCTTTTCTGTTGTCACCAGTTGAGCTCCGGCAGTGCGGGCATCGTTTTCGAGCCGTTGCATCAGCGCAGGCGTGAGTTCCTGATGGTCTGTCAGGGCTTCTGTCCGGACCAGAGGCGCACCAAGACTGCGGAGCGTCCCAAAGAATTTCTCTGGATGACCTATGCCTGCAAAGGCGAGCAAAGGCATCATTGACCAGTCCATTCCCGTGCGCAGTGGTTTGAGTTGCCCTGTCATATGGGGGGTTGTGATCTGATCCTGCCACTGTTTGGCAAAGCGGGCCTGCGCGTCTGGCGCTCCGATCGACAACGTGATGTCCGCACGGGCTTGGCCGACCGGAACCGGCTCTCGCAATGGGCCGGCAGGGATGCAGCGGCCGTTGCCATACCCTTTGTCGGCATCGACGACGACCACAGAGATATCTTTGACCAGCCCGGGGTTCTGGAAACCGTCATCAAGCAAGATAACATCTGCGCCCGACCGAACGGCAAGCTCTGCTCCTGCAACTCGATCCGGCGACACGTGAACTGGCGCGAAAGCGGCCATCAGCAAGGGCTCGTCTCCGACCTGTTCTGCACGATGAGTTCGTTCGTTGACGGTGGTCGGTTCCGTTACGGCCCCGCCATACCCGCGTGACACGATATGCGGTTTGTGTCCTGCTTCGAGCAGGCGCTGAGCGATTGCAATTGTCGTTGGCGTTTTGCCAGTGCCGCCCGCGTTAATATTCCCGATGCAAATCACGGGAACTTCGGCTTTGGTCCAAGATCCTCTGGCAAGACGACGGGCCGTCGCGCTCGCATAGAGCGCACCCAGCGGAGCCATCAGCCGTGCCCGCCAATTGGGCTGATCGGGCGCGGTATACCAGTAAGACGGTGCTTGCATCGGGTCAGAAGGCCTTTTCGTCGAGCTGCTCTTGGAAGATTTCGAGCACTTTATCAGTCACTTTCGCCCCGCGCGAGGCCACGTCCCACGCCGCGTGGGCTTGGGCGGCTGCCTTGTCCGGCGCAAGCAGCAATTGCAGGCCCTGCGCAAGGGAACTGGCATCTTTGACAATACGCGCACCCCCCGCGTTTACCAGACGGCTATAGCTGTCGAGGTAGTTTCCGACATTCGGGCCGTATAACAAAGCAGAGCCCAAAGTTGCGGCAGGAAATGGGTCATGCCCCCCGTAGCCCGGCACCAGTGAGCTACCGACAAAGGTGATCGGCGCAAGGCGATACCACACGCTGACCTCTTCTTCGGCGTCCGCGACGACCATCTGCACGTCCTCGGTCAGAGGTTCCGATGCGCTGCGCAACGCGACATTCCAGCCTTGATCCCGCAGGTGTTCGGCCAGATCGGGGCCTCGTTCTAATTCAGCAGGCGAGAGAACGCAAAGCAGGCGATGCGAATAGCGTTTCATCTGGCGTTGGGCTTCGGCGATCATTGGTTCTTCGCCAGCGCGGGTCTGCGCGGCAAACCAGACGGGGCGCCCCGATATCTCCGTGCGCAACTCTTCGGCCATGTCGGGGTCAATCTCGGGAACCGCGCCACCCTCTTCTAACCGCCCCAGAGAAATGGCCGGCGCCATCTCGCCGCGCAGACGCTTCAGGCGCCGGGCGGCGATGTCGTCTTTGCAGATAATCTGGGTAAAGCACTGCGCCAAAGCTTGGGTCGCAGCGCGCTGTAACCGAAACCCCGGAGGATCAATCTCGGCGATATTGGTATTCACGAGGGTCACGGGAATACCCTCTCGGCTCATCGTCCAATGCAAAGCAGGGCGCAGGGGCGGGCCGCAGACCAGACCAAGGTCAGGTTTGAAGTGCTGCACAAAGGCCGTCGTCTGCGCGACGTTCTCTTGCGGGGCCTGCTGCAACAGCACGTTATTGGGCAGCGCGCCGGGGCATCCCAATCCCTCTTGCAAGGTCAAGAGAATTGCGGGGGCAGGTTCCAGAGCTTCGAGACGTGGAATCAGATGAAGCAGCGCCGCCAGATCGGGTGAACTCCCAGCATGCAGCCAAAGAAGCATTCCTTCGGGGCGCGGAGCCCACAAGGTTTCGGCATCCACGCGGCGACCGGGTTTCAGGCCCACGGCGAAGGAAAGAGCAAGGTGGCGGTACATCTGCGGGGTATATTCAATTGGTCAGAAATCTGCGACGGCTCAGACTATGGGATTGTCGTCTCGGGTCAAGCAACCAGTCAAGCGGGCAGCAAGCGTTCGCCGGTTTTACCGCAGCGCTTTGTAGATTTCCTGATGAAGTGCCGTATTTGCAGCAATCACGCCCGCGCTGGCGGGGTCAGGTCGGTTAAAGACAAGAGGCACATTCTTGCGGTCTGTAACTTGGGCTCCGGCCTCGGCTGCGATCAGGCTACCCGCGGCAATATCCCATTCCCAAGCATCGCGCAGGGTCAGCATCGCGTCAAAGCGGCCTTCGGCCACCAAGCTCAGTCGATAGGCCAGACTGGGGCGGTGGTGGCGGGTGATCTGTGGCAGGTTGCGCCAATTTTGCGCCTCCATGTTCGGGCGGGTTGCCAGAATGTCTGCGCCTGACAACTTGCTCCGCGTCGATGTTTGCAGCGCTGATCCGTTCCGGAATGCGCCTTGCCCCGCGACTGCGGAATAATCCAGCTCTTTGACAGGCAGGAAGACGTGGCCAACGGTGACTTTGCCGCGGTCCGCAATCGCCAGCGAGTGGGACCAACTGTTCTCGCCCTGAATGAAAGAGCGGGTGCCATCAATCGGGTCAACGATGAAAACACGGTCCGCATGAAGGCGTGTGGCGTCGTCTTCGGTTTCTTCGGACAGCCAGCCATAATCGGGGCGTGCCTCGGTCAAAAAGCTGCGCAGGAAGTTGTCGACTTCTAGATCGGCCTCGGTCACTGGGCCCGCGTCATCGGGCTTGTGCCAGACCTGTGGCGCGTTGCGGAAGTGGCGTAATGCAATCTCACCCGCCTTTTGCGCCGCTTCGGCCAAGAGCGCCTGATCCGCCTCAAGATCCTGCAATGGTGAGACCTTCTACAAGCAAAGAGGGAACGACGCGGCTCAGGTAGCTGCGCGCATCGTTCGCGGGGGTGATTTGCATCAGCATATCGCGGAGATTTCCCGCGAGGGTGCATTCGTTCACCGGATAGGCGATCTCTCCGTTCTCGACCCAGAAGCCAGAGGCCCCACGGGAATAGTCACCGGTGGTTGGGTTGATGCTGCTGCCAATGAGAGATGTGACCAGCAGGCCGGTGCCCATTTCCCGTAGCAATTCCTCGCGTGATTTGTCGCCTTGGGTCAAGGCAACGTTCGATACGATAGGCGATGGCGAAGATCCGGGGCTGCGGCCCGCATTCGCAGTAGAGGGCATCCGCAGTTTCCGCCCCGTTGCCAGATCAAGCGTCCAGCCCATCAGAATACCGTCCTGCACAATCGTGCGGGCCGACGTCGGGAGCCCCTCGGCGTCAAAGGGGCGCGAACCGGTTTGCCGCGCGCGTAGGGGATCTTCGGTGATCGAGAGCGATTTGGGCAGGACTTGGCGACCTAAGTCTTCGCGCAAGAAGCTGGAGCCACGCGCGACCATTGCGCCATTCACGGCGGACAATAGGTGACCGATCAGACCGGACGAAATGCGCTCGTCGTACATCACGGGATAGGCGCCGGTTGGAGGTTTGATGGCGCCTTGGCGGCCCACTGCGCGCTCCCCTGCCAGTGCGCCGATTTCTTCGGGGCTGCGCAGATCCGCCTGGAACGTGCGCGAGTCTCCGTCGTAGTCGCGTTCCATCTTCAGCCCTTCGCCTGCGATGGCCACGCAAGACAGGCTGCGCCCGGTTCGGCCGTATCCGCCGGAGAAGCCGTTGCTGGTTGCGATCCAGACATCACGCGCACCATAGCTGGCGCCAGCGGATTGGACCTGCGTCACACCGTCCTGAGCCATCGCGGCGGCTTCGGCGCGGCGCGCGTCTTCTTGCAGTTCTGCGGCAGAGGGTTCCTCGGTGGGATCGGCCAGTTCCAGCGCCCCGACATCCCATTCGCTTGCAAACTCAGAGGGGTCTGCAAGCCCGATATAGGGGTCTTCGGGGGCTTCTTTGGCCATGGCGACTGCGCGGGCCGCCAGAGTTTCAATCGTGGCTGCGCTGGTGTCCGAGGCCGATACGTTGGCCTGACGCTGCCCAATCATGACGCGCAATCCGATGTCGACCCCTTCGGATCGTTCTGCCTGCTCCAGCTTGCCCTGACGCACATCGATTTCTATCGATGTGCCGTGCAAAGCCATGGCGTCGGCGCTGTCTGCGCCGGCGCGCTTGGCTGCGTCGAGCAATTGCTGGGTGAGGGTCTCTAGCCGCTGCGTCATTCGGTACCTCCGATCTTAGGGTTCTGAGGTAGCCTGCAAGGCGTTCGCTTGCAAGGTAGCCCCCCTATGCAAAGAAGGGGGGCTGAGTGTTTTCAGATCAGCGGATGCGTTGACCGTTGGCCAAAATCTGACCACCTTCTTTGATCTCGATGGTCGAGGTGAGGGTGTCTTGTGCTTCGACCACAGTGAACATTGACAGCATCATACGGGGCCCCATCAGCTGTTCGGGCGGTAGAATGCCCATCTGGCCAAGGTTATCCAGCAAACCGTTCAGTCCCACAGCACGCAGCGCAATCTGGCCTTCGGGGCGGGGGAACCCATCAAAGGTTTCAAGGTCTGTATTGTCGAACATCATGTCGCCAGTGCCTGTGATCATTGCGCCAGCTGCGGTGATTTCCAGCTCGGTCAGGCTTAGATTGTCCAGCGTGACAGGCGGGTTCCCCTCTTCGAACATTGTCTCGATCCGGGCCGACTGTGCGGGATCAAACAACGGTGCTTTCAGAATCGCGTCGCCCTCGAGGCCAAGCGCAATGGTTGCCGGAATGCGGGGCAGAACCTTGGCGGGGTCAAAAATATCCCACAGCGCATCAGACATCGTGAAGTCACGCAGCGCGAAACCAAGCGCCACAGGCGCGGGTTCTTCGCTAGGCAGGATCGGGCTCGCTGCGTTGACGCTATACTCGGCGATCTGCAATTCGATCGGCTGCGGGAAGGCATTTACCTGTACAACCGCCTGAACGTCGCGCGCCAAAGAGTCGTATGTCAAACCATCCGCATTTGCATTGCTGGACATCGAACTGCCAGAGGACCGCAGCGACACGGCAAACGGGCTGCCATCTGCTGTGCCACTTGCGTTCACGGTGTTCGAACCGGTGGTGACGTCAAAAGACATCGTTCCACCCGCTTCGGCCATCCGGTGGAAGTCCTGCATAGCGGCGTTCTCGCCTTCGCTTTTCGAGGTGAACGCAATGGTGTCAAACAACCCTTCGACTTTGACCTTTTCGCCGGTTTCGGGATCGGTCAGGCCCAGATCCAGTTGGATGTTCTCGACGTCATACGCCTGCTCCATCGCGTCGGGGCGCAAATCGGTTGTGCCGCTCATTCCGTTGAACGACAACTCGAACATCGCGTCGTCCATCTTTTTGCCGTTGATCAGCATCTCATCAAGGCCGACAGCCACCGACTCGGCATTGTAGGTGGTGGTCATGTCATCGGCTGTGCCGCTGACGATCATCGTCGCACCGATCTGGCGGATATAAAGGTCGATATCCAGCTTTTCGCCTTCGTCGGTAACAGACATCTGCCCATCGTATTCAGGCGAGGTGGTGACTGTGACAGTCCCATCGCCGTTGTCCGACAAGGCCATGCTCGGCACAACAAAGGTAAAAGAGGTGTCAGAATCGGTCTGCGAGACCTTCAGATCAGTGATCGTCAGCGTGTCGCCGGATCGCTCTTCGCTAGCTGCGGTGTAACCACCATAAGCTGCATTGATTGCCGACTGCATGCCGGACCACACCTCTTCGGGGGTGACATCTGCGGCTGCGGCTGTGGCCAGTGCGCTCCATGCGACTGACGCACCCAGCAATACACGATTGGTCATAACGTACCTTTCGATTTAGCGTTATTCCGCCCGACCTTCGGCTCTATATCGCGAAATCGTCAAGGCTGATTTTCTGGACCTCAACCTAGGGGTTTATTACGAATGTTCAAAGTACATCAGGAGGATCTCATGGCAGACTTGGCTGGAAAGTGCGTATTTGTGACCGGAGCAAGCCGCGGGATCGGGGCCGCTGCGGCACGGGAATTTGCTGAACAAGGGGCGAATGTGGTCCTTGCCGCGCGCAAGGGAGACGAAATTGCAGAGATCGCGGGGGACATCGGGCGGCAAGCCTTGGCTATTCCCTGCGACGTCAGCCGTTACTGGGAAGTCGAAGCCGCCATTCAGGCCGCTGTCGGGACGTTTGGCAGTTTGGATGTCCTGATTGGCAACGCAGGAGTGATCGATCCCATTGGCCACCTGCAGGACAACGACCCCGATGCATGGGGGCACCTGATCGACATCAATGTCAAAGGTGTCTTTCACGGGATGCGCGCTGCCCTTCCCGTCATGAAATCCCAAGGCGGCGGGTCTATCCTGACCATCAGCTCTGGCGCAGCCTCGCGCCCCGTCGAGGGATGGAGCGCCTATTGTGCGTCCAAAGCCGCAGCCCAGATGCTGACTCGTTCGCTCGATCTAGAAGAGCGCGCCAACGGCATTCGCGCCATCGGCCTGTCACCGGGAACTGTGGCCACTGATATGCAGCGCGACATCAAGGCCAGTGGCATTAACGCGGTGAGTCAGCTTGATTGGTCGGAACACATCCCCGCCGAGTGGCCCGCGAAGGCGCTGGTCTGGATGTGCAGTGCCGAAGCTGATGACTGGCTCGGCGGGGAAATCTCTCTGCGGGATGAGGACATCCGGCGCAAGGTAGGACTGATATGATTGACGTAGCCTGCGATGGGGACCTTTGGACCATCTGTATCAACCGCCCCGACAAAGCGAATTCTTTGACCAAAGAGATGCTGGTCACTTTGGCCGACACGTTCGAGGCTGCCAAAGATGCCCGCGCCCTGATCCTGACTGGCGAGGGAAAAGTGTTCAGCGCTGGTGCTGATCTGGAAGAGGCCCGCGCGGGACTCGCCGTTGATACGGTTTGGGAACGTCTGTCCTCTGCGGTGGCGGCAGTTCAGGGCCTGACGGTCGCGGCACTGAACGGCACGCTTGCTGGCGGTGCGATGGGTATGGCACTGGCTTGCGACCTGCGGATCGCGGTGCCGACAGCAAAATTCTTTTATCCAGTGATGAAGCTGGGGTTCATGCCCCAACCCAGCGATCCCGTCCGCATGGCCAAATTGATCGGCCCTTCGCGGACGAAGCTCATCCTCATGGGCGGGCAAAAAATCACAGCAGACGAGGCTTTTTCCTTTGGTCTTGTGGACCGGCTGATCGCACCCGAGGCTCTAATGGATGAAGCGCGCGCCATTGTTCAGGACACTTTGGCAGCAAAACCCGAGATCGCCATGGGCATCAAGGAATTGTGCCGCCGCTGAGCGCGCCAAAAACGAACGCCCGAAGGATGTGTCCTTCGGGCGCTTTTACATGCGGGCTTTGGTGCGGTGTCAGATCGCGGAACTGTGGCCAGCTTTACTCAGGTCATAAGCATCGAAATCACGCGCAATAATGCGGGTCATCGCGCGGGCCTCGGGCTTGATCGTCAACTGCGTTCCCACCACCTCGATCATGCCCTCGTATTTCGTGGCGACCTCTTCGTAATAAGCCTTGAGTGTGGCTGTGCCCAACCCATAGTCGCGCTGGAGCTCATCCCCGTCGATCTCGAAGGTGCACATCAGCATCTCGATGATCCGGCCACGCAGCAGGTCCCCACCCTTGAAGGTGTGCCCGCGCGCTGTCGCAAACTGCCCCGCGCGGACAGCCGAGGTGTAGGCCGAAGTCGAGGACGCATTCTGTGCGTACCCCTGCGGGAACCGCGAAATCGACGATGCCCCCAGACCAATCAGCACGTCTGCCGTATCGTCGGTGTAGCCTTGGAAGTTCCGGCGCAGCTTGCCCGTGCGCAGAGCCACGTCCAAACCGTCCCCCTTCAGAGCGAAGTGGTCGATGCCGATCTCGGTGTAACCGTCCCACATGAACAGTTGGCGAGCCGTCTCGAACAGATCGAGCCGCTCTTCGGGCGTGGGCAGCGCGTCAGACGGGATCATCTGCTGGCGCTTGGCCATCCATGGCACGTGCGCGTAACCGTACAGAGCCACGCGGTCCGGCGACAGAGACAGCAGCTTTTGCACCGACTCGTTGATCCGCTCTTTGGACTGGTGCGGCAGGCCATAAAGGATGTCCGCGTTTAGGGACTGGATGCCCCGCGCGCGGATCATGTCGACCGCCTTTTTGGTGACATCAAAGCTCTGGATCCGGCCGATCGTCTCTTGAATCTCGTCATCGAAATCCTGAACCCCGATCGACGCGCGGTTCATGCCCGCCGCGGCCAGCGCATCAAGACGGGCCTCGTCAATCTCGTTGGGGTCGATCTCGACCGAAAATTCATAGTTCTCGGCGAACGGCGCAATCGCAGCAACGGACTGCGCCAGATCGGTCATCATAGCCGCCGACAGCAGAGTCGGTGTGCCGCCACCCCAATGCAGACGCGACAGAGTGACGCCCTTAGGTAGAATTTGACCAAGCGATGCAATTTCCGCCTTGAGCGTCTGCAGATAGACCCGTACCGGATCATCGCTCTGTGTGCCCTGTGTGCGGCACGCGCAAAACCAGCAGAGCCTACGACAGAAGGGCACATGGATATACAGCGAGATACTGTTCCCGGCCGGAATAGCCTTCACCCACCCTTCGAAATCGGTCGGCGAGACGTCGTTCGAAAAGTGCGGCGCGGTGGGGTAGCTGGTGTAACGCGGGACTTTTGCGTCAAACAGACCCAATTTGGCGAATTGTGTTTTCGTGTCCATACGCCTACCGTTAAAGATGACTCCTCGGGTCATCCTTGACCCAGATCAAGCGCGAACGATCATGTTGAACGATACTTTGAAATTTGATCCCCATAATTGCGATGGGTGCCCGATCCGGCATCGAGCCGTCTGTGCGCGCTGCGAGACAGACGAGCTAGAGTTGCTCGAATCGATCAAGTACTATCGCAGCTATGAGGCGGGACAGACCGTGATCTGGTCCGGTGACCAGATGGATTTTGTGGGCTCTGTCGTGTCTGGCATCTCGACCCTGACCCAAACCATGGAAGACGGCCGCACCCAGATGGTCGGCCTGTTGCTGCCCAGTGACTTTGTCGGTCGGCCTGGTCGCGATCGTGCGGCATATGATGTGGTCGCGATCACTGACATGGTCATGTGCTGCTTCCGGCGCAAACCGTTTGAGCAGATGATGGCCAAGACGCCCCACATCGCCGAACGCCTGCTGGAAATGACACTGGATGAACTGGATGCGGCCCGCGAATGGATGCTGGTTCTGGGGCGTAAGACTGCTCGGGAAAAGATTGCGTCCCTTTTGGCGATCATCGCCCGACGCGATGCCACGCTCAAGATGCAAGCGACCCAAGGGCGTCTGGTCTTTGACCTGCCCCTGACGCGCGAGGCGATGGCCGACTATCTGGGCCTGACGCTGGAAACCGTGAGCCGTCAGATCAGTGCCCTGAAACGCGATGGAGTGATTGAACTGGAGGGGAAGCGTCACGTGACGGTCCCCGACATGGGTCGCCTGCTTGAAGAGGCCGGGGACGATTCAGACGGCGGGATGCTCGCCTAACACCGGAAGATAGAAAAGGCGCGTACCCCCGCGCCTTTTGTCATTCTAGCGGCCTGTTTTAGTGCGACAGGAACACGGGCAGCTTTGCGTTTTCTAGAATGCCGCGGGTTGCCCCACCCAGAATCGCCTCGCGGAAGCGAGAATGACCGTAGCCCCCCATCACCATCAGATCGGCGCCGCTGTCTTCGGCATGACGGGCCAGCACATCAGAAATCCGCGGCATCGTCTTTGCCAGAACCGAGATTTCCACGTGTACGCCATGACGCGACAGGAATTCCGACAAACGGCCGCCGGGATCAGACCGTTCGGGCCCATGGGTCGGAGGATTGATGATCGCGATCGAGACGAACTCTGCCGCCTTGAGCAGCGGCAGCGCGCGGCGCACGGCATTCAGCGCCTCGGCGCTCTCGTTCCAGCCAATCACAATGCGTTTGAAATCAGTTGGCCCATCATACCCCGTGGGTACCATGAGCACCGAAGTGTCCCCATCAAAGAGTGCGGCCTCCAGCACAGGCTCCAGCTCCACGCCGGTCGAATCCCCATAAGGTTGCGCCATAATCGCCAGATCAGAGAATCGCGCGCGGGCGGCCACATGGCGTCCCAGATCGGCAATCGCGGCGACCGCTGTTTCCACGTTCCAGCGTAGATCTTCGGGTTCCAGCTTGGCGCGAATCTGCGCCTCTAGATCATTTGCTTCGGCTTGGGCGCGTTGCAAAGTTTCCTGCAAAACCATCGCATTGGCACCGGCATAGTAATAACCGGTCTGGGTGCGGTCGATGCCCATGGTCAGCACATCCAGGTGCGCATCCCACGCACGGCACAGCGCCGTGGCTACATTGAGCGGGGCCTCGGCCGCCGCAGGATCAGTCACAGTGGTGAAAAGTGTTTTGTAAGCCATCTCGTCCTCCTGAGTTGGACATCTGAGAACGACTCTACCTTCGGACAAAACGCCCCACTTTGAGATGCATCAACAATTCGAATGCGGCCTTGGTGACGCGATTGACTCAGATCAAAGAATTGTGAGCCTCAGACACGCCATATGAGCCCAGTCAATGGAGCCCGTGTGTCCATTTCACTTCGGATTCGCGGGAAGACAAAGGGACGTGGTATGATAAATTATCTTAAGCTAGCCGCGCTGGGGGTGATTACGCTGTTCGCAGCCATCGCCGCCAACTACGCGCGCGATCTGGCCTACATGGTACACGCCATTATTATTATGGTTGTGGCCGGTGGCCTTTTTCTCTGGACCCTGCGCAACACCGATGAACCCGTCAAAAAAGTCGCCGTCGAAACCGGCTACATGGACGGTGTTGTTCGCTATGGCGTCGTCGCCACCGCCTTCTGGGGCGTTGTCGGCTTTCTCGCCGGGACCTTTATTGCATTTCAGCTGGCCTTTCCGGCACTGAACTTTGAATGGGCAGAAGGCTACGCCAACTTTGGCCGTCTGCGTCCCTTGCACACCAGCGCGGTGATTTTCGCATTCGGCGGCAACGCCCTGATCGCGACATCGTTCTATGTGGTACAGCGCACCTCGGCGGCGCGCCTGTTCGGCGGCAACGCAGCTTGGTTTGTGTTCTGGGGCTACAACCTGTTCATCGTTCTGGCGGCGACCGGCTACCTTCTGGGCGCAACCCAGTCCAAGGAATACGCCGAGCCCGAGTGGTACGTTGACTGGTGGCTGACCATCGTTTGGGTCGTCTATCTGGTCGTCTTCATGGGCACCATCTTCAAGCGCAAAGAGAAGCATATCTACGTTGCGAACTGGTTCTTCCTGAGCTTCATCGTCACCGTTGCTATGCTGCACATCGTGAACAACCTGTCGGTGCCCGTCAGCATCTGGGGTTCGAAGTCGGTGCAGGTCTTCTCTGGCGTGCAGGATGCGATGACCCAGTGGTGGTACGGCCACAACGCTGTGGGCTTCTTCCTGACTGCGGGCTTCCTGGGCATGATGTACTACTTCATCCCCAAACAGGCCGAGCGTCCCGTCTACAGCTACAAACTGTCGATCATCCACTTCTGGGCCCTGATCTTCATCTACATCTGGGCGGGTCCCCACCACCTGCACTACACCGCGCTGCCTGACTGGGCCTCGACCCTTGGCATGGTGTTCTCGATCGTGCTCTGGATGCCTTCTTGGGGCGGTATGATCAACGGTCTGATGACCCTGTCGGGTGCATGGGACAAGCTGCGCACCGACCCCGTGATCCGTATGATGGTGATCTCGGTTGGCTTCTACGGCATGTCGACCTTCGAAGGCCCGATGATGTCGATCCGCGCTGTGAACTCGCTGTCGCACTACACTGACTGGACCATCGGCCACGTACACTCTGGCGCACTGGGCTGGAACGGCATGATCACCTTCGGTGCTCTGTACTACCTCGTTCCCAAGCTCTGGAACAAAGAGCGTCTGTACAGCCTGAGCCTTGTTAGCTGGCACTTCTGGCTCGCGACCATCGGCATCATCCTTTACGCGGCATCCATGTGGGTGACCGGTATCATGGAAGGCCTGATGTGGCGTGAAGTGGACGCAAACGGCTTCCTCGTGAACAGCTTTGCCGACACCGTTGCTGCGAAGTTCCCGATGTACGTTGCCCGTGGCCTTGGTGGTGTGATGTTCCTCAGCGGTTCGATCATCATGTGCTATAACCTCTGGATGACTGTGGCCAAAGCGCCGGCGAAAGCCGAAGCCAGCGCCGCTGTCCCGGCTGAATAAGGAGTGCCGGAGCATGTCTATTCTCGATAAGCACAAAATCCTCGAGACCAACGGCTCGCTGCTGTTCGTGTTCGCCTTCCTCGTTGTCACCATCGGTGGCATCGTGGAAATCGCCCCGCTGTTCTGGCTAGAGAACACCATCGAAGAAGTAGAGGGCGTCCGCCCCTACTCTCCGCTGGAGCTCGAAGGCCGCAACGTCTACATCCGCGAAGGCTGCTACGTCTGCCACAGCCAGATGATCCGCCCGATGCGCGACGAGGTCGAGCGCTACGGTCACTACAGCCTGGCGGCGGAGTCGATGTACGACCACCCGTTCCAGTGGGGCTCCAAGCGCACAGGTCCCGACCTTGCGCGTGTGGGCGGTCGCTACTCGGACGAATGGCACGTAGACCACCTGCGCGACCCGCAGTCCGTTGTTCCTGAATCGGTGATGCCGAAATACGGCTTCCTAGAGGACACCCTGATCGAAGCGGAGCACGTCCGTGAACTGATGGAAACCAACGCCTTTGTTGGTGTCCCCTACACCGAAGAGATGCTGGAAAACGCTGTGGCAGACTTCAACGTCCAAATCGACCCTTGGGGCGATTACGACGGTCTGCTGGAACGCTACCCCGGCGCGCAGGTGCGTAACTTTGACGGTCAGCCCGGCATTTCCGAAATGGATGCACTGATCGCCTATCTCCAGATGCTGGGTACGCTGGTCGACTTCTCGACCTTCAACCCGGATGCAAGCCGCTAAGAGGTGATGTGATGGATATGTACACCATTACCCGCCAGTTCGCGGACAGCTGGATGTTGTTGTTCCTCTTCGGGTTCTTCGTCTCCGCGATTGTTTGGGTGTTCCGTCCCGGTTCGACCAAAGAATACCGGAAGCCAGCGGAAAGCATCTTCCGCAACGAAGATCGCCCGGCAAATGACCACGAGGAGGCTCGGACATGAGCAAGAAACCTGAAAAGAAAGAGGTCGAAACCACCGGTCACAGCTGGGACGGTATCGAAGAGTATAACAACCCTCTTCCCCGCTGGTGGCTGTGGACCTTCTACGCCTGTATCTTCTGGGGCGTTCTCTACACCATCGCCTATCCGGCATGGCCTCTGCTGAACGGCGCAACCCCTGGTATTCTGGGCTTCTCGACCCGCCAGAACGTTGCAGAAGAAATCGCGTCTGTCGAAGAGGCGAACGCAGCGATCAACGACCGTCTGGCAAGTGCAGAGCTGACCCAGATCAGCGCGGACGCCGACCTGCAGAGCTACGCCAACAACGCCGGCGCTGCTGTGTTCCGCACTTGGTGCGCGCAGTGTCACGGTTCGGGCGCAGCGGGGGCCACTGGTTACCCCAACCTGCTGGACGACGACTGGCTTTGGGGTGGTTCGATCGAAGAGATCCACACCACCATCAGCCACGGCATCCGCAACGAAACCGATCCGGATGCCCGCTACAGCCAAATGCCGTCCTTCGGTACCGACGAACTTCTCTCAAAAGAAGAGATCCGTCAGGTCGTGAACTACGTCATGTCCCTGAGCACAGAGCCCAACGATCCGGCTTTGGTCGAAGACGGTGCTGTCGTTTACGCAGACAACTGCGCCAGCTGCCACGCTGACGACGGAACAGGGGACCGCACCCAAGGTGCGCCTAACCTGACCGACGCCATTTGGCTCTATGGTGGGGATTACGATACGCTGATCACCAGTGTCTCTCAGGCCCGCTTTGGCGTCATGCCGAACTGGAACGAGCGTCTCTCTGATGCCGAAATCGCTGCAGTTGCGACTTATGTACATGGTCTTGGTGGCGGGGAATAACTGCCACTGACCAATGAATACCCCGTTTTTTCCTACGGGGTTGCGCCGACGTTCTGTCCTGTTCGCGCGTTTCCTAGAACGTCGGCGCTTTTTTCTCAGACCGAAATTTACCATCTGCTCTGAGGACGCGAACGTCAAAGTATCCCTTCAAATCTCTGACCCGTTAGTCGATTTTTCGCCTTGCCCAGTGCAATATGGCGAAAATTTGTCATAAAAGGCGACACAAGGGGTACCACGTTCACTTTATACGTGTATAAACGTTAAGGGGAGTGAGATGTTCTGTGTGTTTTTGCAATTGAATAACGATCATTTATGTCAACGGCGGAGTAAAATTCGGCCATTGTGGCGGAGCAAAAGTCGGCCAGTTTGGGGCGAGCGCCTTGGAGCGTGCGGCCCTCATATAGCAAGCCCGGTCCAAGGCGCATTGGCCGTCAGGCCAATTCTGTGAGGTT